>BLAA01000004.1 GCA_017312345.1 Candidatus Denitrolinea symbiosum
GCCACAGCCATGACCAAGCAGAAAATCCGCATCCGCCTCAAGGCTTACGACCATCGCGTCCTCGACCAGTCCGCCAAACGGATCGTCGAAACAGCCGAGCGCTCCGGCGCGCACGTCGTCGGCCCCGTACCCTTGCCAACCAAGCTGGAACGCTTTACAATACGACGCTCCGCTTTCATTGACAAGGATTCGCACGAACACTACGAGATCCGCACGCATAACCGCCTGATCGACGTGCTGGACCCGGACTCGAAAACCATCGACATGCTCATGCGCCTGAACCTTCCGGCGGGCGTGGATATCGAGATCAAAATCTAGTCTGATCGTCATGTAGCCGGCGGTTTCGCGGCGCGGCGGCAGAGCGAATGCGGCCGCGCGACCGTGCAACTGCGGAACTACTGAACGAAAGCAGCGCAAGAACTGCCCCGCGCGTGGACGCGAACATTCCCCGCGTCGCGCCTCGACAATTAACTGCGCTGTCTCCGAGATGATGCAGCCCCGGCCCGGGTTGACAGTCTCGCACCAACACTTTATGAAGGAGAAAACCGAAATGTTAAAAGGGCTGATTGGCAAGAAGATCGGCATGACCCAGATCTTCGATGAGCGAGGCGTCGCGCAACCCGTGACCATCATCGAAGCTGGGCCATGTTACGTTACGCAGGTACGCACTCCCGAAAACGAGGGCTACTCTGCGGTCCAATTGGGTTTTGGCGAGCAGCATCCCAAACGGTTGTCGGGCGGCGAGTTGGGACATCTCAAGGCCAGGGAAATTCCTCCGTTGCGCTTCCTGCGCGAATTTCGCTCCAAGACCATAGATGTGAACATCGGCGACAAGGTCACGGTGGAGACTTTTGCCGTGGGCGAACGCGTGGACGTTGTCGGCGTCAGCAAGGGTAAGGGCTTCGCCGGTACCATCAAGCGTCATCACTTCAACCGCCAGCCTAAAACGCACGGCGCGTCCGACCGGGTGCGCGCGCCGGGTTCGAGCGGAGCCACCACCACCCCCGGCCGCGTCTATAAAGGGACGCGGCGCGCGGGCCACATGGGCAGCGACCGCGTCACCGTGCAGGGACTCAAGGTCGTATTAGTGGACGCCGAACGCAACCTGCTCGGACTCCACGGCGCGGTGCCCGGCCCGAAGGGCGGCGTGATCATGATCAAGGAGGCGCGCAAGCAGTAAGCGCGAGGCTATAGCGATGAAAGCAGACGTTTTTAACATGCAGGGTGAGAAGGTGAAATCGGTGGAATTGCCCGCCGCCATCTTCGAAGCCAAAGTCAACGTGGACCTGATGCACCAGGCATACGTTCGTCAGATGGCGAACGCCCGCCTCGGCACGCACAAGACCAAGACGCGCAGCGAAGTCTCTGGCGGCGGCCAGAAGCCGTGGAAGCAAAAAGGCACCGGCCGCGCCCGCCAGGGTTCGCGCCGCGCCGTCCAGTGGGTGGGCGGCGGACGCGTCCACACGCCCCGGCCGCGCAGTTACTTCCAGCAGATGCCGAAGAAGATGCGCCAGGCCGCGCTGCGCTCCGCGTTGACCGCCAAGGCCGCGGAGGCCGGCGTAGTGCTGGTGGACGAGATCAAACTCGACGAAGCCCGCACCCGCCTGATGTCCGAGGCGTTGACCCGCCTGGTCGGCGAGTCCAGCGCGCTGGTGGTGATGTCTGAAAAGGACCAGGATTACGACACCGTGATGCGTTCGACCGTCAACCTGCCGGACGCGAAGGTGCTGCTGGCGGGCTACCTCAACATCCGCGACCTGCTGGGCTACGACAAACTGGTGTTGCCGCTCAAGGCCCTGGATACCCTGACGGCGCAGCTCGGATAGGATGTGAACCATGACGACGATTTTTGACGTTTTGCGCCGCCCGCTGATCACGGAGAAATCCAATTATCAGTCCGGTAAATTGAATCAGTATACGTTCGAGGTCGCCTCGAACGCGACGCGCGGCATGGTGAAGGACGCGATCGAGTTGATCTACGACGTGAACGTGACGCGCGTGAATATTGTCAACGCCCCGGCCAAGCGCGGCCGCCGCGCCAAGAGCCGGCGGCTGCTGGTGCGCAAGTCCGGGTTCAAGAAGGCGATCGTGACCCTGGCCGCCGGGCAGACCATTGACGCCTTTGGAGGGGTCCAATAATGGCAGTTAAAAAGTACAAACCGGTGACCCCCGGTCAGCGCAACATGACGGGGTACGCCTTCGATGAAATCACCAAGTCCAAGCCCGAGCGTTCCCTGCTCGTGCCGCTTCGCAAATCGGGCGGACGCAACGCCTACGGCCGCGTCACCGTCCGTCATCGCGGCGGCGGGCATCGCCAGTTCATCCGCAAGGTGGACTTCAAACGCGAGAAGCGCGGCATCCCGGCGAAGGTCGCGGCGATCGAGTACGACCCGAACCGCACGGCGCGCCTGGCGCTCCTCCATTACGCGGACGGCGAAAAGCGCTACATCATCGCCCCGCTGGACGTGAAAGTGGGCGACTCGCTCATGGCCGGGCCGTCGGCGGAGATTCGTTCGGGCAACAACCTGCCCATCGCGAACATCCCGGTCGGCACGATGATCCATAATATCGAGTTGCAGGAAGGCCGCGGCGGGCAGCTCGTCCGCTCGGCGGGCGGCTCGGCGCAGCTGCTGGCGAAGGAGGGCGATTTCGCCCAGGTGCGCATGCCGTCGGGCGAAGTGCGCCTCATCCGCCAGGTCTGCTACGCGACGATCGGGCAGATCGGCAACCTCGATCACAGCAACATCAAACTGGGCAAGGCCGGGCGCAAGCGTCACAAGGGCATCCGCCCGACCGTGCGCGGCTCGGCGATGACCCCGCGCGACCATCCGCACGGCGGCGGCGAAGGCCGTCAGCCGATCGGCAAGCCCGGTCCGCGCACGCCGTGGGGCAAGCCCACCCTGGGTTACCGCACGCGCAAGAACAAACAGACCGACAAGTATATTGTCCGCCGTCGCAGTAAGAAGAGCCGCTAGGCGATAGAGGAACGAAACCATGTCTCGATCATTGAAAAAAGGGCCGTTCATCGAGCCCAAACTTTACAAGCGTGTTGAGGCCATGAACGCCAAGGGCGAGAAGAAAGTCATCCGCACCTGGAGTCGGGCCAGCGTCATCTTCCCGCAGATGGTGGGACACACCATCGCCGTGCATGACGGCCGCCGCCATGTGCCGATCTACGTGACGGAAAACATGGTGGGGCATCGCCTGGGCGAATTCGCGCCGACCCGCCTCTTCCGCGGGCATAGCACGAAGGAAGCCGCGGCGAAGTAGGAGAACCAGTCATGCAAAATATTGAAGCACACCTGCGTTTCCTGCCGGTTTCCGCCCAGAAAGTCCGCCTGGTGGTGGACATGGTGCGCGGCCGAGACGCCACCGAAGCGCTGGACATCCTGCGCTTCGAGACCAAGGGTCCCGCGGCGCCCGTCCGCAAACTGCTGGCCTCCGCGGTGGCAAACGCCGAGGAGAACTTCGGCGTCAGCCGCGACGACCTGTACGTGGCCCAGATCTATGCCAATGAGGCGCCCACGCGCAAGTGGCGGCGCTTCGGCGCTCGCGGCCGCTTTAAGCCCGTCCTGCGCCGTTCTTCGCATGTGACCGTCGTTTTGCGCGAGCGCGAGTTGTAAAAGGAGAAATTATGGGTCGCAAAGTACATCCAGTTGGAATGCGTCTGGGCATTAACACCATGTGGCAGGGACGCTGGTTCGCGGAAGGCGCCCAGTATCTCGACCAGCTGCACCAGGACATGGCTATCCGCTCGCTGCTGTTGGGCAAGGACTCTAAAGGCGGCGCGGCGCGCAACGCCGCCGCGCGCAAACTGCGCCGGGAATTGCCCGATGCCGTTTTGAACAACAAGGCCGGCATCTCGCGCGTGGACGTGGAGCGTTTCCCGGGCAAGACGAAAATCTCCATCCATACCGCCAAGCCGGGCATCCTGATCGGCCGCAAAGGCGAGGGCGTCAAGAAGATCCGCCAGGCTTTGGAAACGTTGATCGGCAGGAAAGTGGATCTGGACATCAAAGAGATTTCCACGCCAGACACCGACGCCGTGCTGGTGGCGCGCAATATCGCCGACCAGTTGGAGCGCCGCATTGCCTACCGCCGCGCGATGAAACGCGCCATCCAGTCTGCGATGAAGCAGGGCGCGCAGGGCATCAAGATCGAAGTGGCCGGACGCCTGGGAGGAGCCGAAATGGCCCGCACCGTCTGGCTGCGCGACGGACGCGTACCCCTGCAGACCCTGCGGGCGAATATTGATTTTGCCCGCACCGAAGCCACTACCACCTATGGGCAGATCGGCATCAAAGTGTGGGTCTACAAAGGCGAGACCGCGCCGGAAGTCGAAGAGAAGACCGAGACGACCGAGGGCGTATACGTTAGCGAATAGAGAACGGGAAGGAGCGCGCTGGAGCGCCCTCCGCCGCCCGGCTCTAATCTTTGGAGAGAAATTATGTTGATGCCAAAACGTGTCAAGTGGCGCAAGCAGATGCGCGGCCGTATGCGGGGCAAAGCCCTGCGCGGCGCGGAAATCTCGTTCGGCGAGTACGGCCTGCAGGCGCTGGAACCGGGCTGGGTGACCGCCCGTCAGATCGAAGCGGCGCGGCGCGCCATCGTCCGCGAAATGAAGCGCCGCGGCAAGGTCTGGATCCGCATTTTCCCGGCCAAGCCCTATACCCATAAACCGCCCGAGACCCGCATGGGTTCCGGTAAAGGCAACGTGGAATACTATGTGGCGGTGGTCAAGCCGGGCCGCGTGATGTTCGAGATCAGCGGCCTGCCTGAAGATATGGCGATCTTGGCCTTGAAAAGCGCGCAGTACAAGTTCGCCATCAAGACCAAGATCGTGACCCGCCGCGAGGCAGGAGAGTCGTCATGAAAACGAGCGAGATTCGTGACCTGAAAATCGAAGAAGTGGAATCGAAACTGGCGGACGCCCGCGAGGAATTGATGAAATACCGCTTTCAGCAGGTGACCGGCCAGTTGACCGACACCAGTCGTTTGCGCATCCTCCGCCGCGATATCGCCCGCATGATGACCGTCCTCAACCAGCGCCGGGCGGAAGGGAAAGGTGAAGCATGAACAATCGTCGTCGCATGACTGGTGTCGTCACCAGCAACAAAATGGACAAGACCGTCGTAGTCGAGATTCGACGCGTCTACCGCCACCCGCTCTACAAGAAGGTGGTTCACTCCAGCCGGCGCGTCAAGGCTCACGACGAGATCGGCTGCCAGATGGGCGACGAAGTGCAGATCGTCGAGTCGCGGCCGTTGTCGCGCGGTAAACGCTGGGCGGTCGAGACGGTGGTCAAGCGCGAGATCCGCACGGCGGACGCGGGCGTGGAGGCCGTCTCCTCGGCGGACGTGGACGCCTCCGCGTTGAGCGGCGTGGAAGAGAAACCCGAAAGCGTCGTCGAGGCCCGGGAAGAATCGGGAGAGCAGGCATGATCCAGCAGGAAACATTTCTCAAGGTAGCCGACAACACCGGGGCGCGCGAGATCCAGGTGATCCACGTGCTGGGCGGCTCCACCCGCAGGTACGGCGCGGTGGGCGACGTGGTGGTGGCGGCGGTCAAATCGGCCACGCCGCAGGGTTCGGTCAAGAAGAGCGAAGTGGTGCGCGCGGTGGTCGTGCGCTGCGCCAAAGAATGGCGCCGCGAGGACGGCTCGCACATCCGCTTCGACGACAACGCCGCGGTGATCCTGGACGCCGACGGGCAGAACCCGCGCGGCACGCGCATCTTTGGGCCGGTGGCGCGCGAATTGCGCGAAAAAGGCTTTATGAAAATCGTTTCGCTGGCGCCGGAAGTGCTGTAGGCCAGCGTGGGAGCGACAAGAATGAAAGTTAAGATCAAAAAAGGCGATACCGTCGAGGTGATCAGCGGCAAGCTGGAAGATAAAGGCAAGCGCGGCGAAGTGCTTCACATGCAGCCGGTTGCCGGCCGCGTGGTCGTCCAGGGCGTGAACATTCGCACCAAGCACCAGAAACAGGTGCAGACGCAGGCCGGGCGCAATATCCAGCCGGGTCGCATCAAATTCGAGGCGGCGATGGATATTTCCAACGTCATGCTGGTCTGTCCAAAATGCAGCCAAAAGACCCGCGTCGCGATCCGCCGCGACGAAACCGGCGCGCACCGCGTCTGCAAGCAGTGCGACGCGATGATCGATTAGGCGGGCGGAGCGAAACCATGAATAGGATGATCGAACGTTATCAGAACGAAGCCGTCCCCGGCTTGCAGAAGGCGTTCCAGTACAAGAACGTCATGCAGGTGCCGCGCATCGAAAAAGTCGTGGTCAACATCGGCGTGGGCGAGGCGTTGGACAACGCCAAGGCCCTGGAGTTTGCCGTGGCCGACCTGGCGGCTGTGACCGGCCAGAAACCGATCCAGACCAAGGCCCGCAAGAGCATCGCCAACTTCAAACTGCGCGAAGGCCGCATCATCGGCGCCAAGGTGACGCTGCGCGGCCCGCGCATGTGGGCGTTCCTCGACCGTCTCGTCAACGTGACCCTGCCGCGCGTGCGCGACTTCCGCGGCGTTTCGGCCAACGCCTTCGACGGGCGCGGCAATTACACGCTCGGCCTCAAGGACCAATTGGTGTTCCCCGAGATCGAGTACGACAAGATCGACAAACTGCGAGGCATGGAAGTGACCATCGTCACCAGCGCGCGAAACGACGACGAAGCGCGTTCCCTGCTTCAACTGCTTGGAATGCCATTCACTAAAAAGGAAGCGTAACTTATGGCAAAGAAAGCTATGCAATATCGTGAACTTCGACGCCGCAGGGAGGTGCAGGTGCGCCACCGCTGCCACCGTTGCGGCCGCCCGCGTGGATACATGCGCCGATTCGGCCTGTGCCGCATCTGCTTCCGTGAACTGGCATTGCAGGGAAAAATCCCCGGCGTGACCAAGTCATCCTGGTAACCGGTGGAGGTGAGATATGTCTGTCAATGACCCGATCGCTGATATGCTGACGCGCATCCGCAACGCTGTCCTCTCCGGCCATGCCCAGGTGGCGATGCCCAGTTCCAGCCTCAAGATCGAGATCGCCAAGATCTTGAAGGAAGAGGGCTTCCTCGACGGCTACGAAGTGGCCGAGGCCGAGAAGGCTGCCAGCAAGACGCTGCGCCTGAAGATCAAATATGTGGGCGAACGCCGCGAGCGCAAGCCGGTCATCACCGGCCTGGAGCGCGTGAGCAAGCCCGGCCGCCGCATCTACACCCGCAAGCAGGACATCCCCTGGGTCCTGTCCGGGCTGGGCGTCGCCATCCTGTCCACGCCCAAGGGCGTAATGACGGGCGTCCGCGCCCGCCAATTGGGCGTGGGCGGCGAGATTCTCTGTAAAGTCTGGTAGGCAGGAGGAACGAAACTATGTCTCGTGTTGGACGCCTGCCCATTGCCGTCCCCGGCGGTGTGCAGATAAACATTGAAGGTTCGCTCGTGAAGGTGAAAGGCCCGAAAGGCGAGCTGCAGCGGACGTTTTCGCCGCTGATCGGCATTGCTCTCGAAAACGGCCAGGTCGCCGTCACGCGCCGGTCCGATGATCCTGCCGAACGCGCCCTGCACGGCACCACCCGCGCCCTGCTGGCGAACATGATCCATGGCGTGAGCAGCGGGTTTACGACCGTGCTGGAAGTGGACGGCGTGGGCTACCGCGCCGAAATGAACGGCAAAAACCTGGTGCTGAACGTCGGCTACTCTCATCCCGTGGAAGTGCCGCCGCCGGCCGGCATCAGTTTCGAGGTGGACCAGAAGACCCGTCAGATCAAAGTGATGGGCTACGACAAAGAGGCCGTCGGTCAGACCGCGGCCGACATCCGCAAGGTGCGCCCGCCCGAACCCTACCACGGCAAGGGTATCCATTATCTTGGCGAGCGCATCCGCCGCAAAGCTGGCAAAGCCGGGAAAGGAGCCAAGTAATTTATGGCTGACAAGAATCGTGCCGAGGCGCGCCTCCGCCGCCACGCCCGCGTTCGCAAGAACCTGGCCGGGACGGCAGACCGCCCTCGCCTCAGCGTGTTCCGCAGTCTCTCGGAGATCTACGCGCAGATCATTGACGACCAGCAGGGCCATACGCTGGTCTCCGCTTCGTCGGTGGACAGCGAACTGAAATCGGACATGCAGGGCAAGAAGAAATCCGAGCAGGCCAAACTGGTCGGCGAGGCGGTTGCAAAACGGGCCAAGTCGAAGGGGATCGAAGCGGTCGTCTTCGACCGCGGCGGCTTCCGCTACACCGGCCGCGTCAAGGCCCTGGCCGACGGCGCGCGCGAGAGCGGCCTGCGCTTCTAGGCCGCAGTGGAGTACATTATGGCTGAATATAACAAGAAACCTGAACAGCAGGACTTCGAGCAACAGGACGCCTACGAAGAACGCGTGATCGAGATCGCCCGCGTCGCGAAAGTCGTCAAGGGCGGGCGCCGCTTCCAGTTCCGCGTGACCGTGGTGGTGGGCGACAGGAAAGGCTCCATCGGGATGGGCGTGGGCAAGGCCAACGCCGTCCCCGACGCGATGCGCAAGGCCTCTGAGCGGGCGCGCAAGGACCTGCGCCAGGTCAACCTGGCGGGGACCACCGTCCCGCACGAGAGCATCGGCAAAGTGGCCGGGGCCAGGGTCTTCCTGAAGCCCGCCTCGCCCGGCACCGGCGTAATCGCCGCGGGCGGCGTGCGCGCCGTGCTGGAAGTGGCCGGCGTGCGCGATATCCTGACCAAGTCGCTTGGCTCGGCCAACGTGCTGAACGTTGTGATGGCGACCTTCGCGGCCCTCGATCAGATGCGCTCTCCGCAGAAGGAAGCCGCCCGCCGCGGCAAGCCTGTGAACGAGTTGATGCCGTTCTGGGAACGGAGGAATCAACATGCCTAAAAAGGAAACAAGCGGCAAGACTTTGCGCATTACGCTGGTCAAAAGCGCCATCGGCTACGCCAAGGATCAGAAGAGGACCGTGCGCGCGCTGGGTCTGCGCCGGATGAACCAGACGGTGGAACACAAGGACAATCCCGCCTTGCGCGGGATGCTGGCCAAGATCAGCCACCTGCTTCGAGTGGAAGAGTAGACCGAAAATGAAATTACACGATCTCACGCCCAATCCGGGCTCCAAGAAGAATCGCAAGCGCGTGGGACGCGGCTCCGCGGCCGGCCAGGGCAAGACGGCCGGGCGCGGCACCAAGGGACAGGGTTCGCGCTCCGGCGAGGGCGGACGTCTCTATCGCCAGGGCGGCAACCTGCCGTTCTACCGCCGCCTGCCGTTCATGCGCGGCGAAGGATTCCGCTCCATCAACCGCGTGGAATACAACGAAATCAACCTGGACCAGTTGACCGAGTCGTTCCAGGCGAACGCCGAAGTCACGCCCGAATCGCTGGCCGAGGCGCGGCTGTTGCGCGACCCGCGCAAGCCCGTCGTCATCCTCGGACGCGGCGAGGCGAAGTCTGCCCTGAAAGTGCGCGTCCACCGAGTTAGCGCGGCCGCCAAGTCCAAGATCGAGGCGGCCGGCGGCAGCGTGGAGTTGATCGCCTAGCGGCGTTTCATCAGGAGACCTGACATGGCTCAAAAGAAACCCTCCGCATGGCGTTACGTGCGGCACATTTGGAACTCGCAGGATATCCGCCAGAAACTGCTGGTCACGCTCGGTCTCCTGGCGCTCTATCGCCTGGCGGCCAACGTCCCGGCGCCGGGCATCAACCACGACGCGTTGCAGGCGTTCACCAGTTCCGCCAACGCCGGCGGGAACTTCCTGGGTTTCCTCGATCTGCTTTCCGGCGGGACGATCTCCAATTTCTCCCTGCTCTCGATGGGCGTCTACCCGTACATCACAGCGCAGATCATCATGCAGCTGCTCGTGCCGATCATCCCCGCTTTGCAGCGCCGCGTGGAGGAAGACCCGCGCGAAGGCCGCAAGTGGATGGAGAAATGGAACTACTACCTGGCTGTGCCTATGGCGGCGCTTTCGGCCATCGGCCAGATCAATATCTTCAACTCGCTGGCCCAGCAGACTATCGTACCGTTTGGCTTTACGAAGGACCTGTGGCTGTCTTCGACGGCCATCCTGCTGGCCATGACGGCCGGTACGATGTTCGCCATCTGGCTGGGCGAGTTGATCTCGGAATACGGCATCCGCGGGCAGGGACTTTCCCTGATCATCTTCGCGGGCATCGTGGCGCGCATGCCGGGCAACTTCGCGGGGTTGATGGGCGACCAGACCTACCGCTGGGTGTTGCTGGGCGTGACCCTGTTCGTCATCATCGTCACCATCATCGCCATCGTCTACATCCAGCAGGGACGCCGCAACGTGCCGGTGATGTATCCCGGCCGCCGCATGGGAAACCGCATGTCCATGCCGGTGAAAGGTACGCTGCCGCTCATGGTCAACATGGCCGGCATGATTCCGCTCATCTTCGCCAGCGCCCTGCTCCAATTCCCGGTCATCATCGCCAGTTACTTCAGCCAGTCCGAAACCATCTGGGTGAAGAGCGCGGCAAGCTGGGTCCAGGGAAACCTCGGCGGCGACGGCGCGCTCTACTGGATCCTGTATTTCTTCATGGTGGTCGCGTTCACCTTCTTCTATACCACTGTGCTGTTCGACCAGCAGAACTACGGCGACAATCTCAAGCGTATGGGCGCGCAGATCCCCGGCGTCAACCGCGGCGCGCCCACCCAGAAATACCTCAAGCGCGTCCAGAGCCTCATCACGCTTCCGGGCGCCCTGTTCCTGGGACTCGTCGCCATCATGCCGTTCATCATCAGCCTGCTGTTGAAGAGTTTCAACGTCAGCACAGCCAGCAGTTCGGCCGGCCTGTTCCTCGTCTCGTCTTCGGGCCTGCTCATCGTGGTCGGCGTCGTGCGCGACACCTTCATGAACATCGAAGCCGAACTAAAACTGCACGGCTACCAGGACACCCTGCTCGTCAAATAGGCGCGACATGGCAACCTTCATCGTTCTACTCGGCCCGCCCGGCGTCGGAAAAGGCACACAGGCCAAGTTGCTCTCGGAGCGGCTTCAACTGGCGCACATTTCCTCGGGCGACCTCTTTCGTGAGAACCTGAAAAACCAGACGGAACTGGGCAAACTTGCCCAGACCTACATGAACAAGGGCGAACTGGTCCCGGACGACGTGACGATCGCCATGATCCGCGAACGCCTCAAAAACCCCGACTGTCAGGCGGGCGCGATCCTGGACGGCTTTCCCCGCACCGTCGCGCAGGCCGACGCCCTCGAGAAGACGCTCGCCGAATTCGGCGGCAAAGTGGACAAGGTCCCCTACGTCACCGCCCCCGAAAAAGTCCTCGTGGAGCGCCTCTCCGGCCGCTGGACCTGCCGCGCCAACGGGCATATTTTCCACGACAAGAACAACCCGCCCAGGCAGGCCAATGTCTGCGACTTCGACGGGTCCGAACTCTACCAGCGCGACGACGACAAATCCGAAACCGTCGTTCGCCGCATCCAGGTCTACCTCGAACAGACCGCGCCGCTCATCACTTTTTACCGTCAGCGCGGCAACCTGGTGGAGATTGACGGCACACAGGATATTCAACAGGTGATGAACGCCTTCCTGTCTGCCTTGAAACGCTGACATGGACCAGTTGCGCCAGGTGCATATCAAAAGTCCGGCCGAGATCGCCATCATGCGCGAAGCCGGGCGCATCAACGCCGAAATCCTGGCGACGGTCAAGGCTCTTTTACAACCGGGTGTTTCCACCGCCGACCTCAACGCGGCTGCTGAGGAGGTATTACGGAAACACAATTGCGTATCGCCGTTCAAAGGCTACGGCCACCCGCCGTTCCCGGCCTCCATCACCACGAGCGTCAACCGCGAACTGGTGCACGGCATCCCGAAAAAGGACCGCAAACTGCGCGAGGGAGACATCGTCTCCATCGACTCGGGCACCATCCTGGACGGTTACGTGGGCGACTCGGCCATCACGGCCGGGGTGGGCGAGATCTCGCCGAAGGCCCGCGAACTGCTCGAAGTCACCGAAGGCGCCTTGTGGGCAGGCATCGAAAAGATGCGGGTCGGCAACCGCACCGGAGACGTCTCGGCGGCGATACAACAGTACGTCGAAAGCCGCGGGTATCACGTCACGCGTGAATACACCGGGCACGGCGTGGGACGGCAGATGCACGAAAACCCGCAAGTTCCCAATTACGGGAAAGCGGGGACGGGCCTGCCTCTTCGCCCAGGCATGACCATCGCCATCGAGCCGATGGTCCTTGCGGGGACGCACGTAACCCGCGTCCTCCCCGACCAGTGGACGGTTGTCTCAGCCGACGGGTCTTTGACGGCGCACTTCGAGCATTCGGTGGCCGTCACCACAGGAGAGCCCCTCATCCTGACTGTTCCTTAGACCCGTTGGCGCCGCAAAATCAATTTTGCGCCGCGTTTCTCTGGACGGAACGAAACAGCGCGTGTATAATCCAACCTTTGGCTGTCCAGGCGACGGCCAACTTGAAGGAGTTTTTTGTAATGAAAGTCTCACCCTCAATTCGCAAGCGCTGCGCCAAGTGCAAAGTGGTGCGTCGCAAAGGCAGATTGTTCGTGATCTGCGAAAATCCCAAGCACAAGCAACGACAGGGATAGGTGTAAACTATGGCTCGTATCGAAGGCGTTGATCTGCCCCGCAACAAGCGGGTGGAAACCGGTCTGACCTATATCTATGGGATCGGGCCGTCGCGCGCGCGTGAAATCCTTTCCGCCGCCAAAGTGAATCCCGACACGCGGGTGAAAGACCTGAGCGAAGCGGAAACGGCCCTGCTGCGCGAATACATCACCAAACATCTCACGGTGGAGGGCGACCTGCGCCGCGAGATGCAGATGAACATCAAACGGCTGATCGAGATCGGCAGTTACCGCGGCCTGCGCCACCGCCGCAACCTGCCGACGCGCGGTCAGCGCTCGCGCACGAATGCGCGCACCCGCAAGGGCGCCAAGAAGACCGTCGCCGGCCGTGGACGCCGCAAGGGCGGAAAGAAATAGCAGGAGAGGTACAACATGGCTCAAAGCGTTCGTTCCACGCGCCGCGCCGCCGGCGCGAAAAAAGGCAAGCGCAGCCTGTCCGCGGGGCAGGTGCATGTCTTTGCCTCGTTCAACAATACCATCGTGACAGTCACCGACGTGCAGGGCAACACGGTTGCCTGGGGCAGCGCCGGGTCGGCGGGATTTAAAGGTTCGCGCAAAAGCACGCCCTTCGCCGCCCGCCTCGCCGCGGAGCAGGCCGTCAAGGCCGCCCAGCAATTGGGCATCCAGGAAGTGGACCTGTTCGTCAAAGGTCCCGGCCCCGGGCGGGAAAACGCCATCCGCGCCGTGCAGGCCGCCGGGTTGAAAGTCCGCTCCATTTCGGACATTACCCCGGTGCCGCACAACGGCTGCCGTCCGCCAAAGAAGCGCCGCGTTTAGTTCAGGTAAGGAAAAAGAGATATGGCAAAAAACATTGGTCCGGTGTGCAAACTCTGCCGGCGCGAAGGCGAGAAACTGTTTCTGAAAGGCGAGCGCTGCTTCACGCCGAAATGCGCGCTCGAAAAGCGCGCCTACGCCCCCGGTCAACATGGAAAGACCGGCAGCCGCGGCAGCGCCACCCGCACGGGACGCGAATCCGACTATGCCCGCCAGCTGCGCGCCAAACAGCGCGCCCGCCGCGTCTACGGCATCCTCGAACGCCAGTTCCGCCGCTATTACGAGACCTCGGTGGCCCGCCGCGGGTTGACCGGTCTCAACCTGCTGCAGATCCTCGAGTCCCGTCTCGATAACGTCATCTACCGTCTCGGGTTTGCCGCCAGCCGCGCGCAGGCCCGCCTGTTGGTGACCCACGGCCACTTTATGGTCAATGGCCGCCGCACCGACATCCCCTCGATGATCCTTAAAGAGGGCGATACCATCGAAGTCCGCGAAGGCTCGCGCCCCCTGTCCTACTTCAAAGAACTGGGCGACCTGGCCGAGAAGCGCGTCTCGCCGGCCTGGCTCGGACGCGACCTCAGGAAATTGAGCGGTTCCGTCGCGCGCCTGCCTGAGCGCGCGGAGATTGACGGCAACTTGAACGAACAGTTGATCGTCGAATACTACTCACGGTAGTACTGGTCAACGCTTCGGTCGGTCGAGCGACCGGCCGAAGCCTGTTTTCTAACGACAGGAGAGGTGAACCGTGACGGGTATCACGAACATGGTCATGCCGAAGATCGAGCGCGAAGCGGAAGCTCGCAACTACGGCAAATTCATCATCAGTCCGCTTGAGCGCGGCTATGGCGTCACCGTCGGGAACGCGCTTCGCCGCGTCTTGCTGTCCTCGCTGGACGGCGCGGCCGTGACCTCCATCCGCATCCTGGACGTCCTGCACGAGTTCAGCGACATCCCCGGCGTGCGCGAAGACGTCATCCAGGTCACGCTGCAGGTCAAACAACTGCGCATGAAACTGGACGGCGTGGACAGCGCCCGCATGCACCTGGAAGTGCGCGGCGAAGGCACCGTCACCGCGGCCGACATCATCGCGCCGCCCGAGATCGAGATCGTCAACCCGGACCTCTTTCTCTTTACGGTGGACAGCCCCAAGGCCAAACTCGACATCGAATTTATGGTCGAACGCGGACGGGGCTACTCGCCCGCCAACGAACGCTCGGGACATACGCCCATCGGCGAACTGCCGGTGGACGCCATCTTCAGCCCGGTCAAACGCGTGAACTGGGAAGTGGGCTCGGCCCGCGTCGGCCAAAGCACCAACTACGACAAACTGACGCTCGAGATCTGGACCGACGGCGCCATTTCGCCCGAACGCGCCCTCAGCGCCGCCAGCCGCGCCCTCATCGACCAGCTGCGGTTCATCGCGGGCATCAGCGAAGAAACGCTGACAATCCCCCTCGAGAAGGAAGTCGCCGGCGGCCGCATCACCAGCGAAGTGGCTGAGACCCCGGTGGAAGCCCTCGACCTCTCGGTGCGCGTCTTCAACTCTCTCAAGCGCACCGGTATCACCAACGTGGGCGACGTGCTCGACCTGCTCGAAAAGGGCGAACAAGCCGTCATGTCCATCCGCAACTTCGGCGAAAAGAGTCTCGACGAACTCCGCCAGAAAATGCGCGAAAAGGGCTATTTGAAAGACGATACGACATCCGCGGAGTAATCAGATATGCGACACCAAGTATCCGGCTACAAACTGGGACGCACCAAAAGCGCCCGCATCGGTTTGCGCCGCAACCTCATTAAACAATTCTTCACCCACGAGCGCATCCGCACCACGCGCGCCAAGGCGGCCGCGGTGCGCGGCGAGGCCGAGCGCCTCATCACCATTGCGCGCAACAGCGCCGACAAGGACGAGGCCGCCAAAGTCCATGCCCGCCGCCTGGTGGCCTCCCGCCTGGGCGGAAACGAAGCCATCAAGCGCCTCTTCGACGAGATCGCCCCGCGCTTCGCCAACAAACCCGGCGGCTACACCCGCGTGGTCAAACTCGGCCCGCGCATGGGCGATTCGGCGGAAATGGTGATCCTCGAACTTGTTGAGGAATAAGAGAGTAGAGAACAGAAATTAGAGAGTAGTACCTGCTCTCTGCTCTCTACTCTCTAATCTCTGCACATGGCACGTTACCAGTTGATCCTTGCCTACGACGGCGCCAAATTTGCAGGCAGCCAGAGGCAGAAAGCCAGACGGACGGCCCAGGGCGAACTCGAAAAAGCCCTGCGGACTCTCGGCTGGACGGGACGCTCGGTCCTCATCGCCGGGCGCACCGACAGCGGAGTCCACGCCGAAGGGCAATCGGTCGCGCTGGACTTCGAGTGGCCTCACGGCCCCGACAAGTTGCGCGCCGCCCTGAACGCGGCCCTGCCTCCCGACCTGGCCGTGCGCGCCGCCCGCGAAGCGCAACCCGACTTCCAGCCGCGCTTCGACGCCGCCTCGCGCCTCTACCGCTACCGTCTCTTCTGCGACCCCGTCCGCGACCCCGTACGCGAACGCTACGCGTGGAGAGTCTGGCCGGCAGTAGATGGCGGCCTGCTCCGGTCGGTCAGTCCCGTTTTTCTCGGGAAGCACGACTTCGCGGCCTTCGGCTCGCCGACGACGCGCGGAGGCTCCACCGTCCGGACGGTCTCGCTCTCAGCGTGGACCGAGTCGGAGGGGGAGTGGCGTTACGAGGTCCGCGCGGACGCGTTCCTGTATCGCATGGCGCGGCGCCTCGTCTTCGCGCAGGTCGCCGCGGCGCAGGGCAGGTTGACCGTCGGGCAGATCCGCCGGGCGGTCGAAGAGCAGGTCAAACTCCCCTCGGGACTGGCTCCCGCGCACGGGCTGAGTCTGATCGAAGTCGCCTACAAGGATTCAACCTTAAATTAAAAACCGTAAACCGTCAGTTGGAGTAACGATGTTCAAGTCATATTATCCGAAAGCGGGCGAGATCGAGCGCAAATGGTACGTGGTGGACGCCACCGGGCAGAACCTGGGGCGCATGGCCACCCGCATTGCGCGCGTCTTGCTCGGCAAACATAAACCCACCTTCACGCCCGGCGTGGAGATGGGCGATTACGTGGTGGTGGTGAACGCCGGCGCCGTGGCCGTGACCGGCACGAAGACCAGCAGCCGCCTGAACACGAAGAAGTACTACCATCACTCGGGCTATCCCGGCGGGATGAAATCCATCACCCTGCGCGACCAGTTGCAGACGCGCCCCGACCGCGCCATCCGCGCGGCGGTGTGGGGCATGCTGCCGCACAACCGCATGGGACGCTCGCTCTTGAAGCGTTTGAAGATCTACGCCGAAGCCGAGCATCCGCACGCGATGCAGAAACCCGAACCGCTGGCTTAAGGAAAGGAAAGAAGAATGTCTGTGCAGTATTATGAAGGCATCGGCCGCCGCAAGGAAAGCGCCGCCCGCGTCCGCCTGATGAGCGGCTCGGGCAAGTTCACCGTGAACGACAAGGAAGCCCAGGATTACTTCACCCGCCTCGGCGATATGCAGGCCATCCTCGCGCCGCTGGCCTCGGTGGGACAGAATCCCATGTCTTACGACATCACCGTCAAAGTGGACGGCGGCGGCGTGACCGGGCAGACTTCCGCGGTGCAGCTTGGCATGGCGCGCGCGCTGGTCAAGATCAACCCCGATTGGAACTCGGCCATGCGCAAGGGCGGTTACCTGACCCGCGACGCCCGCATCAAGGAACGCAAGAAGCCGGGTCTCAAGCGCGCCCGCAAGGCTCCCACTTACACCAAACGTTAAACTCTTTCGAGTTGACTTTCTGGTTGGTAATTTGTAATTGGTAAATGGTAATTACCATTTACCAATTGCCTTTTAACGGAGGCTTCGATGGATTTCAATCTTGTCTTGCAAGCATTGGATGTGTTGAATCTTGGCGAAACGTCGCGGCTGGTCCTGCTCGAGGCGCGGACTCTGGCCGAGGCGCACGTGCCGCCCTTCCCGTCCGAATTCCCCGCGCTGTTGACGGGAGTCGACTCGCCCGAACTGGCGGTGCGCGTCCGCGAGGTATTGTTGACGGTGTATCCGAGGGGGCATGATATTACTGCGGTTGAAGGTTCCAGGTTGAAGGTTGAAGGTCTCGGTAAGTTTCAACTTTCAACGTTCAATTTTCAACCTTCAACCTGTTTTTACATCCCCGCGTTGACGGAGGGGACGGCGTTCGAATCCTTCCACGAGATCGTGGCGCATTTGCGCGCGCCCGACGGCTGTCCGTGGGACCGGGAGCAGACTCACCTGTCCCTGCGGACGAATTTGCTGGAGGAGTCCTACGAGGCGCTGGAAGCAATCGACGCGGGCGATTTCGATTCCATGCGCGAGGAGTTCGGCGACCTGCTGTTGCAGATCGTCCTGCACGCGCAGATCGCCAGCGAGGAGGGACGGTTTACAATGACGGACGTGGTGCAGGGAATCCACGATAAGATCGTGCGGCGGCATCCGCATGTGTTTGGGGATTTGGAGTTAAAGGACGTGGACGGGGTGTTGCAGAATTGGGAGAAGTTGAAGGAGAAGGAGAGGAGGGAGAGAAGAGAGCAGAGAGCAGAGAGCAGTGAGGGGAAAGCAGAGAGTGGTGGGGGGAAAGCGGAGAGCGGCGAGGGGAAGGCAGGGAGCATGGAGAAGGGATTGCTGGACAGCGTGCCTGCGATTCTGCCCGCGTTGACGCAGGCGCAGGAATATCAAGATCGCGCCGCGCGGGTGGGATTCGACTGGCCGGAGATCGAAGGTGTGTTGGATAAGGTGCGTGAGGAGATCGAGGAGATCAAACAAGCCGAGAATCAGGAGCAGGTCGCGGCAGAATTAGGCGATTTGTTTTTCGTGTTGGTGAACCTGGCGCGCTGGCGGAAAGTGGACGCCGAGTCCGCGCTGAGGGAGGCGAATTTGAAATTCAAGAAGCGCTTTGGGTTTGTGGAACAAGTCGCGAAGAAGCAGGGACGGAGTCTCTCGGATATGACGCTGGAGGAGATGGACGCGCTGTGGAACGAGGCGAAGGGGAGGGGGATGTAGCGGCGAGGGTGGAGAGGAGGGTAAAAGCGTTGGCGCGGGATGAGAAAAGCCTGTCGGGAATCTGTTGAAGGACGTATTGGGCAGATTTGCGTCAAACAAGTTTTATTTTTTTAGGATACCCTTTATATCCTTTTCTGATATCTCAGTTATTTCTAAATTTGCACCATCAGACAACAAAAACCATTTTTCAATGTCGTTATTCACATTGATCGCGTTTACCTTTACATGAATATAAATCTTCTTGCTTTTCAAAGCAAATTGCGGATGCGTCAAATTTACGTATTCAAAACTTTTATCAGATACGGCAAAAATATCATCATGAAGCACGTGTTTTATTGCCAGAATCAAAAACTGAGACTCTTTGTTCGGCTGAATATTAATTTCTGTGCAACTTTTTCCTTGCCTGTCTTTATCCTGTTTTGTAAATATTGTTTGACGATGATTCTTTAATTGCGTTACGGCGTCTGGTATAACCCAATTTATGTTTAGATTCCATTGGCCTAAAAAGGGTTCTGGAAAAATTTTATTCATATCTGCATCATAGTATGTTATCCAACCATGAACCATTTTTGCTGCAGAGTTTTCGGTACGCACAACAGGCATATTGCGGAACTTTGCAATAACAATATCAGGATGATATTCTAAGTTTTCAATTTTTTGCTCAATAACTTCTGGCGGATAAAACATATCCAGTAACGGCATTGACCTTTTGTAGTTATTTAATTCGATTCTTGCTCTTAAAATTGCAATTGAGCCAGAAACTAAAAAGATAAAAAGCCCTGCTTGTAAAACAAAATCTTTCTGAACAGTGCCAAAACTTGCCAGTTGAAATGCAAAATCAATTGCGCTCATAGCGGCGCCGCCAAGCGCGATAATTGTATCAATCCAATCTTTTAAAATGTTTTTCCACTTATCGTGCATTTACATAACTCTCTACGTACTTTATTTATATATTGTCTCTGCTCATTAGTTAAGGATTGATCCAGCGGGAGGACAAAAATTGAAGAGAAGGGAATTGGATTTCCGCTGTGTGCCGCGATCGTTTTCCGTATGAACCCGCGCCACATACAGAAACCTTGCGCCAAATATACAGTCACTCCCGCGATTCGACAATCCTTTCGCGGCAAAAAACGTCCGTAATCCTTCAGTGACGAGAGATTATCGCGCGTCATAAGGGAAACTTGGTTATCGTGCAAAAGCGTCTCGTCCCGGCTTCCTACTCGCAGCGGAACCGCGCCAGCGCTTCGGCCAGCAGCGGTTCGAACGTTTCCGCTTGCGGCGCGTAGACTTTCCATGCGAAGGCGCGCTCGCCGCAGACCCATCCCGCCGCGCCGCCGTAGGGGAGCAGGGGAGAGGCTGTCGTAGTGATCGGGCTGGAGAGCACGTTCATATCGCGGATGAGACGCAGGTTGTAGGCGCCGGTCGGCGCGTCCAACCCGTCTTCGAGGATCAGGTCTATGAGGAAGACGGGATCCGTCGCGCCGGGCGCGTGCTGCCAAATGAGTTGAATGAAGAGACTGTTGTTGTGCGCGGCGAGGATTCCGTTCGTGAACATGCTCGCCACAGGCGAAGACGGGTTTTGCTTGGCGACCACGTCGTAGAACGCCATGTCGGGAGGATGCCCGATGCAGAAATTGTATTCGCAGAAGAGACCGGTCAACATGAACGGCGTGGGGGCGGGGGGAATCGGATTCGTCGGGGCGGGCGCGGCGGTGGGGAGGGCCGCCAGCGTCGCGTTGACGGCGATCTGGATCTGCACGTTGGGGTCGGGAGCCGCTTTCAGCGAGCAGGCGGTCAGCAGCGCGGCGAGCAGGCCGAAGGTCCAGGAGCGAGGCGGGGTCTTCATCGTGTCGGCATTATACTAGAAAAGAAAAGCCCCGTCCGCGCGGACGGGGCTTCTTCGATCAAGCCGGGTCGGTTTAGTAGATGTCGTTCACCGTGTTGTAGACGTTGAACTTGCCGGTCGGGGTGATCAGGTTGTCAATGCGCGCTTTTTCTTCCAGCGTCTCGTCGTCGTAGATCACGATGGCGCCGGTTTCGCCGGGTTTGCTGGCGTCGCCCCACAGGCTGACCCACACCTCGGTGCCTTGTTTGTTGTATTCAAAGTGGACGGCGCGTCCGTAGGAGCCGATTTCCCAGCACTTGTACACCTTCGTGGGGTCGGATTTCGGGATGACGCAGACCGTGCGCGCCAGGACCGGGTCGGAGTTCAGGGTCATGTCCACCCAGATCCACTTGCTCTTGGGGTGGGTCTTAATGAACAGGCTGCCGGAGCCGGGCAGTTCGATCTTGCGGACCGGCTTCCAGGCGCTGTCGGGATGCCCTTCGATATCCGTGCCGATCGGGATGACGGAGGCTTCGCCCAGGTGCGGCGTGCCCCACACGGGACCGAACTCGGGATCCACCCAGTTGGCGCCGCGTCCGGGGTGCGGAACTTCGCCCACATCGGCGATGCCCACCAGTTCGCCGGTTTTCAAGTCCACCACGGCAACTTTGTTGGACTGGTTGGCGGCGACCAGGAAGTAGCGGTGCGTGGAATCCAAACCGCCGTCGTGCAGGTAGAGCGCGGCGTCGTTCATCTTGATGGTCGGGTTGAGCGGGTCGAGGTAGTTCACGATCCAGATCTGCCCGGTTTCTTTCACGTTGACCACCCATTCGGGGGCGTAGTGCGAGGCCAGGATGCTCGCCACGCGCGGCTCGGGGTGGTATTCGCCGGTGTCTTCGGTGTAGCTGCGGCTGGAGACGACCTTGATCGGCTCGAGCGTCTGCCCGTCAATGATGGCGAAGTGCGGCGGCCAGTAGCAGCCGGTGATGGCGTACTTGTCGCGGAAGTCGCCTTCGGGGCCGTTGTACTTGCTCACTTCCACCGAGCGGGCGTCGTAGCAGGTTTGCACGCGCGCCACTACTTCGGGTTTCTCCATCCACAGGTCGATCATCGCCAGGCGCCCGTCGCGCCCGGTGACGTAGGCGTAACGTCCGCTGGCCGACATACGGGTGATATGCACCGCGTAGCCGCTGTCCACTTCGCTGACGATCTCCTTGGTGTCGCCGTCAATGATGGCGACTTTCCCGGCGTCGCGCAGGGTGACGACGAAGTAGTTGTCAATATTGCGCTTGGTTTGCGGGCTGGTGGGGCGTTTGTCCACCGGGGTGATCAACTGCCAGGTATCTTTCATCTGTTGCAGCGAAAGTTCGGGCGGGGCGGGCGGCTCGTGTTGCAGGAACTTCGCCATGGTCTCGGTCTGTTCCTGGGTCAAAATGCCCTGCTTGCCCCAGTCGGGCATGCCGCGGTTGGTGCCGTTAAAGATGATCGCGGCCAGGCCTGTGGTTCCCTTCGGGAGGGTCATGTCGGGCGTGAGGGCGGGGCCCGTCGCGCCTTTGCGGAGCGTCCCGTGACAGCCCGCGCAGCGTTCGAAGAAAGTCTCCTTGGCCCAGGCGAACTCTTCATCGGTCAGTTGGGGAGCCTCGCCGGCAGGCGCGGCCGCCGAACCGGTTGTCTCGGTCATGGCCCCGCCCGGCAGGGACGCCAGGTATTTCACGATGCTGTTCAATTCCTCCGCGCTGAGCGTCTGCGCGAGCGAAGCCGGCATCACGCCCTTGGCGCACGGACCGGCGGGGCAGTTGGGAGCGATGAAGGCGTCGGGCGCTTCGATCGATTCGGTAAGATACTCCTCGGCTGTTTTCGCCGGGCCTTTGTACTCGCCCGTATCGATCAGTTCCTGCGCTACCTGGCCGATGTCGCTCAGGTCGGGGCCGATCGTGCCGACCGCGCCGGCGATGCCCGGGATGACGTGACAGGCCACGCATCCGCCCTTTTGGATGGCTTGCGCGGCCAGTTCTTTATCGTACAGGCCGGCGGGCTTCTCTGCGGACGGTTGTTCGGCGGGGACCTGGACGGTCTGTTCCCCGCTGGCCGCGCCGACCAGCAATACGCCTCTCATCCCTAGTTCTTTGTGCGTGGAGTCGTAATAGCTGACCGTCACGTCGTTGTTCGGCGCGACGAAGGTAAACGTGGTGGTCTCGCCTTTTTTAGAGATCGTATCCGATTTTATCTTTTGGGTGGGCAGTTCGAAGACGATATCGTGCGCGCCTTCGCCGCTGTTGACCAGCATGACGGTGATCCGTTCGCCCGGCGCGGCGCGCAGGGATGGGTTGACTACGCCGTTGATCTCCCCGTCCACGCCCACGTAGACGAAATTTCCCTCTCGCATGGCGGTGGTGAGGATGTATTCCGTTTTCACCACCTGGGCTTTTGGCGCGCAGGCGACCAAAATTCCCGTCAGGATCAGGAGAAACGCGTATGTTCGAACATGTTTCATGTCTCACTCCAGTTGTGAAATTTCAGGCTTCTTGCAAAAGCGCAAAATTTTACCACAGAGACGCGAAGGCACAGGGTTGCTCAAATAGCCCGGTGACTTCGCGACTCGGTGGCTGTCATGGAAGCGTCGAACGCGCTGATACAAAAGGTCTGTTATACGGACGTGTTTTCCGTCTTATGCCCGTCAGTATAAAAGAGTAACTGGATAAAGACTGTGACTTTTATTACATATTTCGCGTAACGTTCGTTTGCGGCTTTTCCAAAGCAGACGGGCGAATCCACAATGCTGCCGCGAGGCGTTTTTTACCGGCGCGCCTTCCGCTTTGAAATAGAGTCGAACGTTTGCCAGAATCCCTATTGACAATGCTCCGCCTTCGATGTATGATGGTCTTACCCCACCCCCCTGGGGGGGGTAAACCGTATGACGCGCTCCAGAAATCGAGGAACCCGATGGAAACCGAAGCGACTCTCCGCCGATTGAAAACTGTCGAAGGCCACCTGCGCGGCATCATCCGCATGGTGGAGGAAGACGCGTATTGCATAGACGTGATCCGCCAGATCCAGGCGGTGGAGGCCGCGCTCAACAAGGTCAGCGCGCAGATTCTGGAAAACCACCTCAATTCCTGCGTCATCACTGCCGTGCAGGGCAGCGACAAAAAAGAGCGCGAGCGCGTGTTGAAGGAGATCACGGAAGTGTTCGAGATGTCAACGAAAGTTTGATCGTCGCGTAGTCTGATAGCCGTATTGTTGTTAATTCAACGAGCATGTAACGTAATTTTCCAAATTGCGTTCAGTAAATTACCAATCACCAGTTACCAAAAAGGAGATTTCCCATGACCACCGTTACCTATACCGTCCCCGCCATTTCCTGCGGACACTGCACCCATACCATCGAAAGCGAAGTGGCCGAACTGCAGGGCGTCCAGTCCGTGAAGGCTGAAGTGGACAGCAAGAAAGTCACCGTCACCTTCGACGCTCCCGCCGACGAAGCCCAGATCAAAGCGCTGCTGGCAGAGATCAACTATCCCGCCGAGGGATTAATCGCGCTTTAGAGATTAGATGAATGGAGATTGGAGATTGGCGCCCCTAATCTCTAATCTCCAATTACCAATCTCCAATTACCAAATGGCTGAAACCAAACAACTCACCCTTCCCATCACCGGCATGACTTGCGCCAACTGCGTCGCCACCGTGGAGCGCAACCTGAAAAAACTCGACGGCGTGGAAAGCGCGGTGGTGAATCTCTCCTCCGAGCGCGCCACCGTGGACTTCGACGCCTCGAAACTCGCCATGCCCGACCTGATCGCCCGCGTCAACCGCGCCGGGTACGGCGTCGCGACGGGCGAAGCCGACCTCGTCATCAAGCGTCTCGCGGACGACAACGACGCGCGCCGCCTCGAGAAAGCCCTCGCCAAACTTGAGGGCGTGATCGAAGCGCAGGTGACGTTTGCTGTTGAGAAGGCCCGCGTCACGTACGTGCCGACCATCGTCACGCAGGCGGAACTTCGCCGAGCGGTCGCGTCCGCGGGATTCGAGGCCGTCGAACTCGGCGGCGAGGCGGAGGACGCGGAAGCCAGGGCGCGCGAACACGAGATCAACGAACAACGCCGCCTGCTCATCATCGGCCTGATCTTCACCGTCCCGCTCTTCCTGCTCTCCATGGGCAAGGACTTCGGCCTGCTCCCCTCGTTCTTCTACACCGGCATGACGATGGACGGGATGCGCGAGGCCCAGCCCTGGTTCAACTGGCTGACGCTGGCGCTCGCCGCGCCGGTCCAGTTTTACGTCGGCTGGCAGTATTACGTCGGCGCGTTCAAAGCCCTGCGCAACAAGTCCGCCAACATGGATGTGCTGATCGCGATGGGCTCCTCCGCCGCGTTCTTCTACTCGCTCCCGATCACCTTCGGCCTCCTGATGGGACACGTCTACTATGAGACGGCCGCGGTCATCATCACGCTCATCAAACTCGGAAAATTCCTCGAGGCCCGCGCCAAGGGACGCACTTCCGAGGCGATCAAAAAGATGATGGGACTCCGCGCCAAGACCGCCCGCGTCGTCCGTTCTGGACTTGAAGCGGAAGTGCCAGTGGACGAGGTGCGCGTCGGGGACATTCTGCTCGTCAAGCCTGGCGAGAAAATTCCCGTGGACGGCGTGGTGATCGAGGGCCGCTCTGCCGTGGACGAATCCATGCTGACGGGCGAGTCGCTCCCCGTGGAAAAGCAGCAGGGCGACGCGGTCATCGGCGCGACGCTCAACAAACTCGGCCTGCTCAAGTTCGAGGCCACCAAAGTCGGCAGGGAGACGGCGCTTGCGCAGATCATCAAACTCGTGGAAGACGCGCAGGGCAGCAAGGCGCCGATCCAAAAACTCGCGGACCAGGTTTCAGCCGTTTTCGTCCCCATCGTCATCGCGATCGCGCTGATCACGTTTGCCGTTTGGTATTTCATCATCCCCCAATTCACCAGTTACCAGTTTACCGAATCTGTCTTCACCACCGCGTTGATCCACATGGTGGCTGTCCTCGTCATCGCCTGTCCCTGCGCGATGGGACTCGCCACTCCCACCGCCGTTATGGTGGGGACGGGCAAAGGCGCGGAGATGGGCGTTCTCTTCCGTAACAGCGAAGCCCTCGAACGCGCTGGAAAGGTCAACGTGGTTGTTCTGGATAAGACGGGAACGATCACGAAGGGGCAGCCTGCCGTCACCGATATAGTGACTAATTCTGAATCTCAAATCTCCAATCTCCAATTACTCCAACTCGCCGCTTCCGTCGAAAAAGGCTCCGAGCATCCGCTTGGCGAGGCGATCTGGGCGGAGGCGACGACGCGCGGGCTGAGTCTCGCGGAGCCTGCCGGGTTCAAGGCGGAGGCGGGACACGGAGTCCAGGCCGAGGTCGAGGGGAGAAGCGTCGTCGTCGGGAACAAGAGAATGTTCGAGGCGCGCGGCATCCCGTTGGGCGGACTCGAGTCCGAGGTCGAACGTCTCCAGTCCGAGGCGAAGACCGCCATGCTGGTCGCGGTGGACGGAGCCGCGGCAGGCGTCATCGCCGTGGCGGATACGATCAAGGACGGCTCGGTCGAGGCGATCTCCGATCTGCACAAGATGGGACTCAAGGTCGCGATGATCACGGGCGATAACCAAAAAACTGCCGATGCGATCGCGAAACAGGTCGGCGTGGATACCGTCCTCGCCGAGGTGTTGCCCGAGGGCAAGTCCGCGGAAGTCAAGAAACTGCAATCTCCAATTTCCGATGCTCAATCGCCGATTAACAACGTCGTCGCGATGGTCGGCGACGGGGTCAATGACGCGCCCGCTCTCGCGCAAGCGGACGTGGGACTCGCGATCGGCACGGGGACGGACGTCGCCATGGCTGCCGCGCCCGTGACTTTGATGAGCGGCGACCTGCGCGGCGTGGCGCGCGCCATCCGCCTTTCGCGCAGGACGCTAGGCACGATCAAGCAGAATCTGTTCTGGGCGTTTTTCTACAACGTGATTCTCATCCCTGCCGCCGCGCTCGGTTATATGAATCCCATGCTCGCTGCAGGCGCGATGGCGTTCAGCAGCGTCTTCGTGGTGAGCAACAGTCTGCGGCTGCGAAAAGCGCGCGTGTGAAATTTCGCGCCGCCTGAATGTTTTTGATCCCGCCTCCCCGTTTGAAAAAGCGGGGAGTTTTTCGTCATCGGTTATACTTTCCCAAATGTCCCGATATTTCACCCTGAAAGAAGCCAACGAAACACTGTCCCTCCTGCGCCCGATGGTGGAGGAGATTCTCCGCATCCGCGCGGACGTGCTGGCGCGCCAGCCCGAACTCTGGCCCGCCATCCAACGCAGCGTCGGCAATGGAGGCAGCGCCGAATTGAGTCGACTCTATCTCGATTTTGAGCGGCTCGATCAACTGGCGCATCAGATTCAAGACCTGGGAGTCCACATCAAGGATTTGAGCGTCGGCCTGATGGATTTTCCCGCCCTGCGCGAAGGCCGCGAGATCTATCTCTGCTGGCGCTTCGGCGAGGAACGCGTGGAGCATTGGCACGAGCTCGAGGCGGGATTCGCGGGCCGTCAACGCATTGACTGGGACGACGCTTTGTAGAGGCAACGATGAAAAAAGGAATTTTGTACGGGCTGGCGGCCTACGCGCTGTGGGGACTTTTTCCCATTTACTGGAAATGGCTGCATGAAGTCCCCGCGCTGCAATTGCTTGGACACCGCATCGGCTGGTCGTTCCTTCTGCTGATGGCGATCATCCTGGTCACTTATCGGTGGACGGGATTCCGCGCCGCCCTCAATCGGCGGACGCTGGCGATCTACGCCGTCGCCGCGGTGGCGCTGGCGATCAACTGGCTGACCTACGTCTGGTCGGTCAACGCGGATTACGTGGTCGAGGCCAGCCTCGGATATTTCATCAATCCCCTCCTCAGCGTCCTGCTGGGCGTGATCGTTTTACGGGAACGCCTGCGCCCGATCCAATGGGTTCCCATCGGGCTCGCCGCCGCTGGCGTGACCTATCTGACTCTTTCCTATGGCGGCCGTCTTTGGATCCCGCTCGTGCTGGCGTTCTCGTTCGGACTCTACGGCCTGCTCAAAAAGATCGCGCCGCTCAACTCCCTCTTTGGGCTGACGCTGGAGACGGGCATCCTGTTCGTCCCCGCGCTGGCGTACCTGCTGTTCGTCCAATTTCAGGGCGACGGGAAATTCCTCCACCTGGGCGCGGTGAGCGACCTGCTGATGATCGGCGCGGGCGTTGTGACCACCGTCCCACTGCTGCTCTTCGCCTCGGCCGCGCGCCGCATCCCGCTTTCGATGGTGGGCGTCCTGCAATACATCACGCCCACTTTGCAATTCCTGCTCGGCGTGCTGGTCTATCACGAACCCTTTGACCGCACGCGTCTCATCGGCTTCAGCGTCGTCTGGGCCGCGCTCATCTTCTTCTGGGCGGAAAATTACCTGGCGCAGCGCGCCGCCTCGGAACCGATCCCCGAATTGGGGGAGGGCTAGACCGCGCGCTTCAACTCGTCCAGCACGGCCCGCGCCGCGATGGGGACTGCCGCGGCGACGGGCGGCGAGAGTTCCTCCGAAAAATCATAGACGTTTCTCGCCTCCACCGCCACCACCGTGACCGAGGCGGGCAGGTCCAGCCCCATCTTGCGTCCCATCTCGAGCGCGGTCGTCAGCGACGTATCGTGGACCGCGGTGGAATGTCCCGCGGACGGATTCGGCAGCGCCTCCAACGGGAAGACGCGCACGCTTCCCTCCGGACCTTGACCCGTCTCCAGCGCGTCGACGAGGATCGCGCGCTGACAGCCCACCAGCTGCTCCATGAGCGAGAGTCCGCCCAGCGCGGCGCAATCTACTTCGACGGGGGATTGGGAATCGGTAACTGGTAATTGACGGCTGATTTCTTGCGCGACCTTCCACCCGACGCCGTCGTCGCCGAGGATGGGATTGCCGAGGCCGATGATGAGAGTCTTCATGGTCGCGTGGTAGTCGCGTGGTCTGATAGTCTGATAGTTACGTTTCCTGACCATCAGACTATCAGACTGGCGGCTGTTCGACTAATTCCGCTTCAACATCTCTACAATTTCACCGTCCGCGTTGCGGATTGTGACTTCGAGCGGCATCTGCCCAGGCAGGGAATGGGTCGCGCAGCCGAAGCAGGGATCGTACGAGCGGAAGGCCATTTCGATCATGTTCAACATCGGCTCGGTGACCACCGTCCCTTTTTGGATCAGGCTGCGCGCCGCCTTGTTGATGGACATGCTGATCGGCGCGTAGTTGTTCGTCGTGCCGACGATCAGGTTGACCTTCGTCGCCACGCCGCGCTCGTCCGTGTGGTAGTGATGGGTGAGGGTGCCGCGCGGCGCCTCCACGATGCCGACTCCCTCGGTGGGAATCTCGGCGGGGGCGGCGTGGAAGTTCGGGCCGGAGGTCTCGGGGTCGGAGGCCAGTTCCACCCAGCGCTCGGCCGCGTAGAGCAGTTCGATGAGGCGCGCCCAATGGGTGGCTAAACGCTGATGGACGGGTTTCCCGCCCAACGTCGAGTAGAAGCGTTCGTACTCGGCCTGGGCCAGCGGGGTCGCCATCCCGTCCGCGGCGTTGAGCCGCGAGAGCGGCGTCGCGCAGTAGATGCCCGAGTCCTTGCCGTCGGTGAAGCCCTTCCAGCCGACGCCCTTGAGATAGGGGAACTTAAGATACGTCCACGGCTCGACGTGCTCGGCGATGTGTTGGGCGTAGTCCTTCGGCTCGTATTTGACGAACTCCTTGCCGTCGGGACCGACCACGCGTACCTTGCCGTCGTAGAAATTGACATGGTTGTTCTCGTCCACCATGCCCATGTAGTAGGTGCGATGGGTGTAGATGTCGCCGAGGATCAAGTCCACGTAGGTTTTGTTGCCGAGTACGATGTCGTTGAAGAGCTTGAGCGAGAACTGGCCGAATTCCACCGCCCATTTGCCCATCTCCAGGATCTCTTTGCGCTGGTCTTCGGTGGTGCCTTTGGTGAGTCCGCCAGGGATGGACGTGCAAGGATGGATCTTTCGCCCGCCGATCATTTCGATGACGGCGTGACCGTACTTGCGCGCCTGGATGACCTTGCCGCCGATCTCCAGCCCGACTTTGTGGATCACGCCGAGGATGTTTCGCTCCGCGACGGGCGCGTCGGGCCCCATGACGAAATCGGGTCCGGCCAGCGCGTAGAAATGGGTGGTATGGTCGGTGACGAAGAACGCCGAGTAGAGCAGTTCGCGCAGGTTTTTGGCGGTGCGCGGCGGGTCCACGTGATAGACCGCGTCGGCGGCTTTGGCTCCCGCCATGTGATGCGCTTCGGGGCAGACGCCGCAGATGCGGTTGGTCAGCAGGGGCAGTTCCTCCACGGGGCGGCCGACGCAGAAACTCTCGAAGCCGCGCAGCTCGGGGATCTGGAAGTAGGTGTTGGCGACGTCGCCTTCGGCGTTGAGGAAGATCTCGATCTTGCCGTGACCTTCGAGACGCGTGATGGGGTCAATGGTGATTCGTTGTGTCATGTTACACCTTTTCCTTTGCCCACGCGGATCTACCAGCCCGCAACAGCGACCCCGCCAGGTTGAAGCGATAGAACTGACCGGCGGGATCCACGAGTCCGTCGAGGATGCGGTCAATCTCTTCGGGGCTGTTGCTGTCAATGACGGACGCGAAAGCCGACATCAGGCGCGCGCCGTAATCGGTCACGCCCTCGGCGGGACCGTAACACCCGATGCACTGCGCGCCCGCGGACGGGCAGCGGGCGCGGCATCCGCTGCGCGTGGCGGGACCGTTGCAGGGAATCCCCTGCTCGAGCAGGCACAGGCTCGGGTCCAGTTCGGAGGCCCGGTCCTGAATCCGCACGAAGGACGCGATGGCTTTGACGTTGCGCCTGCGTTCACATTCGTCGCAGACGGTGGAATTGCCGACGCCGATGAACGAGCCTTTGGGCGGCAGTTGCGCCTTGCCCTGCAAGACCTGGATGACGAGGTCAATCACTGCCGCGATCTGGTGACTTTCGGGCGGGCAGCCAGGCATGTAGTAGTCCACGTCCACCACCTGGTCGAGGGTGCGAAGCGTGGGATAGATCTTCGGGATGTGAATCTCGCCTTCGGGCACGTCGTACGAGGTCATCGGATAGACCTGCTTTGGGTTGTCCGTGCTGACGGTGTTGAACGCGGTTTGGACGATCTGCCGCGAGTCGCGCAGGTTGGCGAGACCGGGGACGCATCCCTCGCAGGCGCATGAGCCGAATGCCACCAAAATCTGCGATTTCTCGCGCAGGAGTTTGGCGATGTATTCGTTCTCCTCGTTGCGGATGCCGCCATTGAAGAGCGTGAGCAGGATGGATTTATCCTCCATCTGTTCCACGTCCTTGTATTTCGCGTCCATCGCCACAGGCCAGAAGACCACTTCAAAATTGGCGTCCACGTCCAGAATCTTCTCGTGGATGTTGAGGACGGCAATTTCGCAGCCGCCGCAGGAGGCCGCCCAGTACATGGCAAATTTTGGTTTGGCGCTCATGCCGGTACCTCCTTGAACGCGTGCGCAGTGGACTGACCACTGATCACTGATGACTGATTACTGCCGTTGCCGCCCCAATGGAGCGGACCGAGCGCGCGGATCTCCTCCACGAAGGACGCGATCTCGTGGGCGAGTTTCACGCCCTCCGCGGCCGAAGCCCAGACGAGTTTGACGCGCTCCGGCTCCAGCCCCAGGCCTTGCAGCGTTCGTCTCAGCAGGTGGAAGCGGCGCAGGGCTTTGTAGTTCTGTTCGAGATAGTGGCATTCGCCCGGGTGACAGCCGGTGATGAGCACGCCGTCCGCGCCGCTGGAGAAGGCTTTCAGCACGAAGGTCGGATCGAGGCGTCCCGAGCACATCAGGCGGATGAGGCGGATGTTCGGCGGATACTTGACGCGCGCCGTGCCAGCCAGATCGGCGGCGCGGTACGAACACCAGTTGCAGGTGAAGCCGATGACGGTGGGTTCAAAGGATTCGTCGCTCATAGGGTGATCTCCTCTCCGACATTCAGCAGCATCAGCCCTTCGATCTGCGCCATGATCTGTTCGTTGCTGAACGCCGTGCCGCTGATGGCGCCCGCGGGGCAGGCCGCCACGCAGGTCCCGCAGCCCTGACAGAGCGCGGGATTGATCTCGCTCACCATGCGGTCGTCGTGGAACAGGATGGCGTTGAACGGGCACAGGTTGTTGCAAATGCGGCAGCCCGAGCATTGATCCTGGTTGATGCTGGCGCGCACGGGTTCGAGCGCCATTTCCCTTTGCTGGATCTTGCCGAGCACGCGCGCCGCCGCGGCCGCGCCCTGCGCCACGCTGGAGGGGATGTCCTTGGGACCTTGCGCGCATCCCGCGATGTAGACGCCCTCCGTCATCGTGGCGACGGGATCGAGTTTCGGATGCTTCTCGATGAACCATCCGTCCGCCGAGCAGGACAGCCCGAACTTCTTGGCGGTCTCTTTCGCGTCCGCGCGGGGCTGCAGGCCGATGGACAGGATCACCATGTCCACGGGGATGCGGCGCTGCTTGCCCGCCAGCGTGTCCTCGCATTGGATGATGAGATGTCCTTCCTCGTCCTTGATGCGCGGGACGTCGGTCACTTCAGCCACTTTGCCGCGCACGAAGAGCGTCCCCTCCTCGAGCACGCGCTGGTAGAACTCGTCGTAGGCTTTGTACGCCGTGCGCATGTCAATGTAGAAGTTGTAGACCGTCGCCCCCGTCCGCTCGTGGACGAGGTGGGCGAACTTGAGTCCCTGCATACAGCAGATGGTGGAGCAGTAGTTGTTGAAGTTGCGGTCGCGCGAGCCGACGCAGTGGATGATGCCCACCGCCTTCGGGACGGTCTTCCCATCCCGCAGGACGATGCTGCCGTTGGTGGGTCCCGCCGCGTTGCTCAGCCGTTCGAACTCGAGGCTGGTGAACACGTTCGGCAGGCGTCCGTAGCCGTAGTTGGTCACGCGGCGCGCGTCGAACAGGTCATAGCCTGTGGCGAGGACGATGTTGCCGACCTCCACGCTGAAGACCTCGTCCTGCTGGTTGAAGTCAATCGCGTTCGTCGGACAGAATTTCTCGCAGGCTTTGCAGGTTCCCTTTTTGAAGTACGTGCAGTTCTCCACGTCCATCACGGGAAACTTGGGGACCGCTTGCGGGAACGGCGTGTAGACGACCTTGCGATAGCCCAATCCCGCTTCGTACACATCGTCAATGACTTTTACGGGGCATTTCTCCTGACAGATGCCGCAGCCCGTGCAAAGTTCCTCGTTGATCTTGCGCGCCTTCTTGCGGATCGTGACGACGAAGTTGCCGACGTAGCCGTCCACTTTTTCAACCTCGCTGTAGGTCAGCAGGGTGATGTTCGGATGCGCCCCGGCCTGCACCATGCGCGGGGTCAAAATACAAGCCGAACAGTCCAGCGTCGGGAAGGTCTTGTCGAACTGCGCCATGTGTCCGCCGATGGACGGTTCCCGCTCGACGAGATACACCCGATAGCCCGCGTCCGCGATCTCCAGCGCGGACTGGATGCCCGCGATGCCTCCGCCGACGACCAGCGTCGCGGGGTGGATCGGCACGCGCAGCGGTTCGAGCGGCTCGTGACGCAGTACGCGCTCCACTCCGCCCGAGACCACCGCCTGCGATTTAACGGTCGCGGCCACCTTGTCGGTGTGCACCCACGAGACCTGCTCGCGGATGGAGACCAGCTCGCACAGATAGGGATTGAGTCCCGCGCGCTGGCAGGCGTTTCGGAACGTGGCTTCGTGCAGGTGGGGCGAACAGGCCGCCACCACCACGCGCGTCAAACCGAGCTCCTTGATGTCGTTCTCGATCAATTCCTGCCCGAGGCTGGAACACATGAATTTATAGTCGCGCCCGATGACCACGCCGCGGCGTTTGAGGCGGGTAGCCGCCCATTCTGCGACCTGCTGGACGTCCACCGTCCCGGCGATGTTCGTCCCGCAGTGGCAGACGTAGACGCCGATTCTTTCCTGAACGTCCTGGCTGTTTCCGTTATCCTGAGTCATTTTGCTGCCTCGACTTTCTCCGCAAGATCGGCTTTCGTGGGAAGCGGCTTGGGCATGGGCAGGCTGCTGTCTTTGCGCGGACGCGGCGCGCTGGCCTGCGGCTCGGGCGTCTCCACCCCGACGCGCGACATCGCCTTGCGCGCGCTGGTCAGTTCGAGGCCGAAGCCCAGGTCTTTCGGGTCCAGCCCAAAGGCCACGCCCATCAACTGCGTGAAGAAGACGATGGGCATCTTGAACGCCGAGCCGAAGTAACGGTTGGCCTCGCCCTGATAGGCGTCCAGGTTCATCTGGCACATCGGGCAGACCGTCGTCATGATGTCTGCCTCGTGCGCCTCTGCGGAGACGATCAGGCCGCGGATCAACTCGAAGGCGGTTTCGGGTCCGATCTGTGTCATGTGGCCGCCGCAGCAGTGAGTCTTGAGCGGGAAATCAATCACCTCCGCGCCGAGGGCTTTGAGCAGCAGGTCCAACTCGACGGGATGTTCGTGGTCCGACCAGCGTTTCTCGTAGTCGGGACGCGGCACCATGCAGCCGAGGTACGGCGCGACGCGCAGTCCCGTCAGCGGGCGGACGACCTTCGATTTGATGGTGTCCAGCCCGATGTCGTAGATGAGAACGTCGAGCAGGTGTCGGATGGCGAGCGAACCGGGCGTGTACGAAAGTCCGCCCGCAGCCAGCGCCTGGTTGACGTGAGTCGCCAGCGTGGGCTGTTCGCGCATGTAGTAGTCCGCTTTGGCAAGGTTGAGGTAACAGGCCGAGCAGGGCGCGACCACGGCGCGTTTCCCGTGGTTCTGTTGGGCGGCCAGCGCCAGGTTGCGCGAGATGAGGGCGTAGGCCGGGGTGAGACTGATCCCCAGATACTCGGTGGCCCCGCAGCAGTTCCAGTCCTCGATCTCTTCCAACTCCAGCCCGACGGGGCCGCTGATGGCCTTGAGCGAGTCGTAGTAGGCCCGCGCGCTGGTTTCCATGGAGCATCCCGGGTAAAGCAGATATTTACTCATGGACGGCCTCCACTTCTTTCGCCTTCTTCAGGATGGTCTTGAGTTGGTCAATCCCCTTGATGCGCCTGGGCGTCATGCTCATCCTTTGCCTGGTCAACATCCCAAAGCCCATCGGCGCCATGCTGGGGAGGCGCAGGGGAAAGTGTTTGAGATAGTGCCGCGTAGCCAGCCCGAATTCGAAACTGCGCCCGTATTCCTCGACCATGTCCACGAAGGTTTGCGAGAAATCGGGCGCGGTTGAATCGCGATACAGTTTGGCTTCGATCGCCATGCCCTTGAGCGTGTACATCACATCCGCGATATGCACGTTCTGCGGACAGCGCACCACGCAGTGATAACACGATACGCAGATCCAGGGCGTGTTGCTCATCAACGCGTCTTTGCGCATCCCTGCCCTGATCATGGCGAAGAGCATACGCGGCGTGTGGTCCATATCCGCGGCGGAGGGGCAGGAGCCTCCGCATGTTCCGCACTGGATGCACATCTCCAGCCGCGAGACGCCCGCCGTTCGGTTGGAAACCTCGTCCAGCAGCGTCAGGTCTTCAATTAATTTTGGAATTGGGGAGGGTGGGGCTTGACTTTCCGGTGCAATTTCCATAGCATCCTCTTTCTTAAGAAAGAAACACTCCAGCCGCGTTCGGCCGGAGTGTGACAGCATGGATGAGCGCTAAAATCATTATGTGAAAATAATCACAAAAATAAAAGCGCGGAAAGTAACTATCGGATAGTGTCATTTGTCATAACTTCGGATTCCTATATGTATAGGCAAATTCCCATCCCGTTTCGCACTTGTTCATACATATAGCCGCATTTTGGCGCCTCCAGCAGGCTGGATCGCTGCGTTTGACGGGGCTTTGCGCCAACTTCTGGCAACCCGGCAAAGGAGCGGCTAATTGCCTGGATTTTTTGCGTCAAGCCGCCAAGGCTCAAAGGTTCTTTGTGGCTTGGCGCTTTCGTGACTTTGTGTTTAGCCCATCATTTTAGCCGCTCTCCCGACGATTGCGTCTTTTCCGCCTCGATAGTGTTGTTATAATCATCCAATTCTTTGCTCAAGGAGCCCCTCATGAATTTTGCAATGTGGAAAAAAGCCCTCAACGTCATCCCCGAAGTCTCGAAAGAGGAGTGGGACAAACTGGATGTCGTCTCGAAGTGGCTGATCTCGACCCGCGCCGCAGTCCTCATTATGACCTTCATCTCCGCCGCCCTCGCGGGACTTTTCGCCTGGCGCGACGGTTCGTTCTCCTTCCTGCCGTGGCTCGCGCTGACCCTCGGCCTGATCCTCGCCCACGCTTCCAACAACATCTTCAACGACTTCACCGATTATGTCCGCGGCGTGGATAAAGACAACTATTTCCGCACCATCTACGGCGCGCAGCCCATCGCCTCGGGCTTGATGACGCGCCGCCAGCACCTGACCTACTTCGCGGTGACGGGTCTGCTTGCCCTGCTGTGCGGCCTCTATCTCATCTATATTAATGCCGGCGATCCCGTCGTCTGGATTCTGCTCGGGCTGGGCGCGTTCTTCGTCCTGTTCTACACCTGGCCGCTTAAGTACATCGCCCTCGGCGAGGTGGCCGTTCTCATCGTCTGGGGCCCGCTGATGATCGGCGGCGGCTACTACGTATTGACTCACGCCTGGGACTGGAACGTGGCTATCGCCAGCCTGCCCTATGTTTTCGGCGTGACGACCGTCATCTTCGGCAAACACATTGACAAACTCCAAATTGACCGCGAGAAGAAGATCCACACCCTGCCCGTCCTCATCGGCGAGAAGGCCGCGCGCTATACCATCCTGGCGATGATGATCCTGCCGTACCTTATCACCGCCTATCTGATCGCGATCAAATTTTTCACGCCGATCATGCTGGTTGTGCTGCTGGCGATTCCCACCCTGCGGAGAGTCCTGCCGGCCTTCCTAAAGCCGAAGCCCGCCGAACGTCCCGCGGATTTTCCCGACGGGCAGGGCGGCTGGCCGCTCTATTTCGCCCCGATGTCTTTCTGGAACAACCGCTCCTTCGGCATGTACTTTATGCTCGGCCTGCTGGCGGACGTGTTGATACGAATTTTCATCCCCGCCTTCTGGCGATGATTTCAAAAACCAGGTTTCTTGTAGAAACCTGGTTTTTTTGTATGTAATCAGTTGTATAATTTGCCACAATCAAACTCAAGGAGAGAGTAATCATGAAGATCAACTTTGCCATGTGGCGTAAGGCTATGTGGGAACTCGTCAAGATGGACGACAAAAAAGAGTGGGACGCGCTGGACGTTATATCCAAGTGGCTGATCGCCACGCGCTCCGCCGTCACCACGGTTACCATCTATTCCTGCATCATCGCGGGACTGCTCGCCTGGCGCGATGGATTCTTCCAGTGGCTCCCGTTCCTCGTCCTGACCCTCAGCCTGTTCATCGCCCACGGGACCAATAACCTGCTCAACGATTACACCGATTTCTCGCGCGGCGTGGATAAGGATAACTATTTCCGCACACAATATGGAGTCCATCCGCTTGTGCAGGGTTTCTGGACCAAATCGCAGCAACTCCAATGGTTTGTTGCCAGCGGCATTCTTGCGGTGATCGGCGGTTTTTATGCCCTGTTCTACACAGGCTTTAATCCCTACGTGATCGGACTGTTTGTGTTCGGCGCGTTGATCTTGCTGTTCTACACCTGGCCTCTTAAATACTGGGCCCTGGGTGAGTTTGCCATCTTCCTTATCTGGGGACCGGTGATGATCGCTGGCGTCTACTTTGTCCTCGCGCTTGGGGCCGGGGTGCACAATCCCGCCAATTTGTGGAATGTGGCACTGGCGGGCGTTCCCTTCGGGCTCAGCGTTGCCAGCATCAACGTGGCCAAGCATATTGACAAGAGTGTGGATGACCGCGAGCGGGGCGTCGGCACCTTCCCTGTGCGCGTCGGCGAAAAAACGGCCCGGGCGGTCAACCAACTGGCGGTTATTGCTGTTTATGCGGTCGTTCTATATCTGGTCGTCGTTCATTATTTCACCCCCATCATGTTGATCGTCTTCTTCGCGGTCAAACGGGCCTTGCTCGTCCTCGGCGTGCTCAACAAGCCGCGTCCCTCCGAGCCGCCCAAAGAATGGAAGGCCTGGCCAACCTGGTTTTCAGGTTTTGCCTTCTATCACAATCGTTTGTTCGGCGGTCTGCTCATTTCCGGCTTGATTGTGGATTCGCTTTTGCGCATTCTCCTGCCGTCGTTCTGGCGTTGAGCCGCCCTCTGGCCTGATTGCGCCGGGCGCCGACGCGGGATTGACGGATGGGTTAAAAATGCCCAAAGTTTTTCCGATTTCAGCCGGTGGAAACTTTGAGCAGTTTTGCGCTCAGGGCAATTTTTCGAGCGTGAAGTCCAGCCGCGTTGTTTCGCCTTCCTTGACAACGACTTCCTGGCTCGACTCTTTATAGCCGTCTTTCCTTGCCGTCAGGGTGAAGGTCCCCGCTGGGAGCGGCCATGTGTATTTTCCGTCTTCCCCGCTGAGTACGAGAATCTCTGAGACGGCTGTGGATCCCTCCGTCACCGCGATGCCGACCTCGGCTAACGGATTCCCCTCGCTGTCGGCGATCGTTCCGAGAACCTGCGTGTTTGTTCCTTGAACGGCAGCGGGCGGCAAAACATCGTCATCGGATATTGAGGCGTCTTTGCCCGAGCACCCCGCGAGAAGCAGGATAACGATTCCCGCTCCAATTACGAAAAATTGCTGTCCAACCTGGTCAAATGCGGATCCGGTGTGCGATCGTCCAGTAAACATCGAGAGCCTCCTTAATCATGCCCCCGGCCATTTTTTGGATGGCCGGGGGATTTGTCGAGTCTACGCCGATTTTACGGATACGGATAGTTTCTCCAGGTTTTGAAGTTGTTGAAGACAGCCTGCCGAATGCGGGTGGCACTGTTCCCGAAGTACGGGCTTACGCTGGTTCCGTAAGTGTGAATGCCGACGCCGTAATAGCAGTTCTTGGTGCATCCGCTGCCGGTCCACCATTGGTAGAACGGAGAACCGCTCTGACCGCCGTAGGTATCGATGTTGTACCAGAACCGATACGTATTGACGTGCGTGACGCGGCCGCTCATGAACCATTGTTGGCCTGAAGGCTTGTCGCCGGGATAGCCTTTGACGGTGAAGTTTCCTGGGAAGGCATTGCTTGCCTGCCAGCGGTAGCCGAACCATCCCACCGTATTGCCCTTGGCGGCTTTGGTCTGGATCGCGCCGTAATCGTAGCTGGGATTGTGGCTCGACGTCCATCCAGATACGCTAAAGAGCCGATGCGAAGTGGTGGACCCGTAGGGCGCACTCGCTCCATTGCGGCCCGGATAGACCGTGATGGAAGTGGCCCATTTGTTGGTCGAGGCATCGTAGACGCAGTGACCGGCTGTAATGACGGTGCGCGGGCCGATGAACCAGCCCGTGCAGCTTCCGGTCCCGCTCGGGAATTTCACCACCAGGTACGCGATCGCCCGGTTGGGGAATGCTGTGGTGGGATTTTGTCGCTTACGCCCATCGGCGCCGATGACCGATTCCGGGCTGCCGCCTCCCAGGGGCGCGAGGTTCAGGTCCGCTTCCGGGATGATGGTATTTGTTTTAGAGAGTCTGCCGTTTCCGACGTGGGGCGCAGAAGACTTTAGCCCGGATATTTCCGCCATCGGCAGGACGCCGTCTATGTTGGAAACGGGCGTGTTTGGATCAAGGGCGGCTTCCTGAGCGTTCGCAGACCCTGTCGATACGCCGACGCTCGCGATGAGCGCCAGAATAGTGACGATCAAAAAAGTAAAATTAGCCTGTCGTTTCATCATATACTCCTTCTTGGTGGCAAAGTTGGAAAAAGTATTTCGTTCCCATAAGGGAACTTCAGCGTCGATCTCCTGACTGCCCTGCTGCGGGCATGATTGTGATTTTCAATAGTTCATCGCGTCATGGCGCCTCCAAAAGAATCTGGGATAATTTTCTCTTTGACCGCAGATGATAGCGTTTTAAAAATACCTGACTACGTTGGCGCTTATGGTGTGATTTTCATGTCGTGCGTTGCGCGAATTTCATGGAAATTCCAAAACTTGTGTTGAAAATCGCCGCATATTCAGTTCACAAAAAGGGGAAGCCTAACAAAACTGTAAACTTATTGTATAACCATTCTATCGTTTTTTCAAGGAAACAAAAGTACTATCAAAGTCTGATATGGGCAGAGCCCCTGCGGCCGGTTTTCGGGATGAGATATTTCATAAAGGGGGCGTCCATTCCACTTCCAGCCACGCCGCCTCATTCTTCAATACTCCGAATCCGATCTCTCCTTCGGGCGTGAACTTCGCGAACTGATTGTCAATCCAGATGACCAGTCCCAGCGGCGGACGCGGACTCACCGGCGACTCGGACACGAGCGCGTCGTCCACCCAAAAAGCGGACCGCGTCGGACTCCACTCGAGGCGGTACGCGTGCCATTCAGTTGGATCCACGCTGATGCGTGTTCCCGCCTCCCCGATGACGCGGCGAGCTAATCCCCTCAGCCACATCCGCGTCCTGCGCGTAGCCAGAAATGGGGAGGCCAGGATACCCGTCAGCGCCAACAATGAAGAGGGGATGCGCGGAGAAGAAAACGCCTGCGCCAGAAATCCATTTCCAAAACCGGCCTCGGAATCCCGAAGTCCCATTTCGGAATCCCGAAGTTCTACCTCGGGATCGTTTTCGGGATCATTTCCGAAAGCAGAGCTTTCGGATTCCTGATTCAAGTTAAATGACAGCCAGTTCTCCTCCGACGCGTGGAAAAACCAGACCGCGTTGGGAAGCGCGGGCAGGCGAAGCGGATTCCCGCCAAATCCGAGCGAGAGTCCGAACGGGTCGTTCCACAGCCCGAAGCCCCACGTCCCGGGCAGGGAAGCGCTCGAGACGCGGGCGCGCAGGCTCAGGGTCAGGGGAGGACGCGAGGGAAAGTCTCCGCGCGGGAGGCCGCTGTAGTCGTCCAGTTGGGCGAAGCGATAGGCGGAGGCGTCGCCCGCGGGGATTTCCATCCGCCAGCCGTTGGGGAGGGGTGTGACGTTTGCCTGCTTTGAGAAACGCGGGATGATGGGCATGTCAGCCGCCTGTGACGACTTTATTTTTCCCGGCTTCCTTGGCAGACTTGAGGAACTGTTCCGCCTTTAGGAGCAATTCCATCGTGTTCTGGCCGTGCGCGGGGAAACTTGCCACGCCAACCGAGATGGTGGTCGGATAGAGCCAGCGCTGCGAGGCGCGTTCCACGGCCGCCCGCAGGCGTTCTCCGATTGCGGATGCCTGCCGGCTGTTGGTATCGGGCAGGATCACGATGAATTCGTCTCCCATGCGCCAGCGGCCGAGGAAATCTTCAGGGCGAAGAACGGCGGCGAGCGTGGCGTTCAGCTTGCGGATGATATCGTCGCCTGCCGCGTAGCCCACGCTGTTGTAGCGGCGCAGGTCGTCGCCGTCCACAAGGCAGACGCTCAACGGCCTGTCCTGTTGCGCGGCTTCCCGCAGCGCAAGGTCCAGTTTGTGTTGGATGGCGATCATGTTGGGGGAACCGCTGATCGGATCGGTGTAGGCTAGTCCGAAGGTGTTTTCGAGCATATAGCCCAGGTCGGTGATGCGTTTCGACATCAGCACGATGGCCTGGGCGGTGTCGTAACTCAATTTCAACGTCTCGTCTATGTGGATGATCTTGAAACTCTCGCTGCTTGACGAGAAGTTGTGTTTTTCATTTAGATATTTCCAGACCATGGTGGCGTCGGACGGCTGGTTGAGGGGAAAATGAAAGACGCTGAGCCGCGCAATGGGGGAATTCAATCCGAATTGTTTCGCGTTCTCATTTAATTGTTTGTACAGCTGCCTGGCTTTTTGCGCGTGCATTTCATGCGTTTCCCCGATCATCACGGCCACAAAGTCGTCGCCCGTTATGCGGTAGACGTTGGAGCGGGTGATGTCTTTGATGGCAAAACCGAACCAGCGGAGCAGGCTGTCGCCGAAGGCGCGCCCCTTGACTTTGTTGATCTCCTTCAAATTACAGGCGTCCACCGCGACCAGAGAGAGCGGCTGACGCGAGCGATTTCCAAAATCGTTGTCAATCGCCTCGGAAAAACCGACCAGGTTGCTGCAACCGGTCAACAAGTCGGTTCGAAAAAAGGGATTCTGAAGTTCCGCGCGGTTCACGGCATCGCTACCCGCGGCCATTATAATGGGCGGACACGTCTGATGAGTTTGCAGTTTTGACAGACGAAGCGCGGAGAGCGATGAGATTTAACTGGCGATTGGTTTTGGCGGCGATTTTCCTGCTGGTCTCCATTCCCCTTTTGATTTGGGGATTTTGGCCGCCGCGCCGCGAGACGGCGACGGTCCCTCTCGTGACCCCGGCGGGCGCGCCCTCACTGCCCGGGCGGACTGCCCGCCTGACGTATTCGCCCTCGATGCGCGCCGGGGATTCGCAGGTGGCGCGGCTGGACGTTTCCGCGGACGGCGACCTGCCTCCCGGCTATGACGTGGTCGCGGAGGCGCGGCTGGATTTTCCGCTGGCGGAGGCGCGGCCCGCGGAGCTCGTCAGCGCGGCGTTGACGGAGGGACACGGCGCGACGTTCTACTGGGAAGCGAAACCGCGCGAGACGAGAACTTCGAGCGGGACGCTTTGGCTGTACCTGCGATTCGTCCCGAAGGCGGGCGGCGAGGAGACGCGTCAGCCGGTCTGGGCGGAAAGGGTGGAGATCCGCTCCACGTCGCTGTTGGGGCGGACCGGAAGCGAGGCGCGGGCGGCTGGGGCGGCGGGGACGCTGGCCGGGTTGGTCATCCTGTTGTGGGCGCGTTCCGCGAAGCAGAATCGGGCGTGACGTGGCGCCGTTTGGACAGGAATGCCTCGGCTGGAAAGGCAAAGCCATCCTGTAAATATATGACGATTATCACCCAAAAAATTGACATGCTTTCATTCAGCGCGTTTGCGCTTCATGGTACAATTTTCAGGTCAGCCTTGCGGTTGGCGGATATTTCTTTGAGGAGCGACCATGCAAACCGAGTGGACCTACATTGGCTTGTTCCTGATCGTGGGCGCATTAATTCCGGCAGCGGCGATCATTGTGGCGGCGATTTTGTCTCCGCGGAAGCCCAATCCGATCAAGGCAAGCACATATGAATGCGGCATCGAAACGGTGGGAGAGAATTGGGTGCAATTCAAGGCTCAGTATTACATTTTCGCCCTGATCTTTCTGGTCTTCGATGTGGAAACGGTGTTCCTGTTCCCGTGGGCGGTCTCGCTGAACAAACTGGGTTTGTTTGTCGTGATCGAGGGCATCATCTTCATTGGAATCCTCGTCGCAGGACTCGTCTATACCTGGCGCAAAGGAATGCTGGAGTGGGTATAGATTTAAATTGGAAGGCGGAAGGCTGAAAGGATTTTCTTTTCAGCCTTTTCTTTGTGTAATACCTCCTCGCCTCCGGCAGGAGCGAGGGTAATCAGGAGCAACACATGGATTTTTGGAGCAATCCCATACAAGCGGCCGGCGACTGGCTTTCGGGCATTTTCGTCGGCTGGGGCATGGAAGCGGACGCCGCCCACGTGCTGACGGCGTTCATCGGCATCCTTCTGCTGATCACCGTGGTGATGGCGCTGGACATCTTCCTCGTCTGGCTGGAGCGCAAGATCGTGGCGCGCTTCCAGGACCGCATCGGCCCCAACCGGCTCGGACCGTTCGGTTTGATCCAGCCCTTCGCCGACATCATCAAATTGATCATCAAGGAAAACATCTATCCCGTCGGCGTGGACAAGGCGATCTTCAACCTGGCGCCGATCATCATGATGATGTCCGTCCTGCTATTGTGGGCCGTGCTGCCGTTGACGAGTTTCCTCGGTCTCGACCTGAACGTGGGCGTGCTGTACCTCATCGGCGTCGGCGCGCTCGGGACGCTTTCGATCATCATGGCGGGCTGGGCCTCGAACAACAAGTATGCCCTGCTCGGCGCGTTCCGCCAGGTGGCGGTGATGATCTCGTACGAGATCCCGATGGTGGTGGCTCTGCTCATCCCGACCATCCTGGCTGGTTCGATGGGGATCAACTCCATCGTCGCCGCGCAAAGCACATGGTACATCGTCCTCGCGCCGCTGGCGTTTGTGCTGTTCCTCATCTGCGCGACGGCCGAGTTGGGACGCGCGCCCTTCGACCTGACCGAGGCCGAGTCCGAGCTGATCGCGGGTCATCACATCGAATATTCGGGGATGAAGTTCGGCTTGTTCTACGCCTCCGAACTGCTGCACACTTTCACCTTTGGCGGTTTCATCGCGGCCTTTTTCTTCGGCGGCTGGCGCGGACCATGGGTGGACCAAATCCCTCTTCTGGGACTGTTGTACTTCCTCGTCAAAGCCGTGATCGGATATTGGATCTTCGGCTGGATCAAGTACACCTTCCCGCGCATCCGCATTGATAAGATGATGGACTTGAACTGGAAGTTCCTCGTCCCGTTTTCGTTCGCCCTGCTGGTGTACGTGGCGTTGACGAACGCGCTCCTGCGCGAGACGAGTTTTTACTCGTGGGGCATGTTCCTTTCCAATATTTTGTTCGGCTGGGTCACGCTCGAAATCCTGCGCCGGCGCGCGCGCGGCGAACGTGTGAAAGTGGAGACGGCGCAGAAACCCGGTTTCTGAAAGAAGCCTGGTTCCTGATGGAGATTCTTTTATGACAGTGTTGCAGCTCATTTTCCTTTTGACGGCGGCGGTGATTCTGGGTTCGGCGGCGATGGTCGTGACGGCGAAGAACCTCGTCCATGCCGCGCTGTGGCTGATCGTGACGCTCTTCGGAGCCGCGGTCCTGTTCGCCATCTTGAACGCGGGCTTCATCGCCGTCATTCAAGTGGTGGTGTACATCGGCGCCATCGCCATCCTGTTCATCTTCGCGGTGATGTTGACGCGCCGCGAGATGCTGGACCGCGGTCCGCAGTTGAATCGCGGCTGGCCGCTCTCCGCCGTCATCGCGGTTATCGTCTTCGGGGGGCTGGTCTGGCTGCTCCAGGGTTGGGACGGCCTGACGAAGACCGCGCCCGCCCTCGGTTCAGGATTCGACTCGCTGGAGGCGCTGTCCAAAGCGCTGGTCTCGCCCGACGCGTACGTCCTGCCGTTCGAGGTCGCGTCCGTGCTGCTGTTGGCGGCGCTCGTCGGCGCGGTCTATATCGCATTCCAACCGAAAGGGGAGGAGAAATGATCCCGCTTTCCTGGTATCTGATTCTTTCGGCGGCGTTGTTCAGCATCGGCATGTTCGGCGTGCTGGCGCGCAAGAACGCCATCGCCATCCTGCTCGGCATCGAGTTGATGTTGAACGCCGTGAACATCAACCTGGTTTCGTTCTGGCGTTATAACGACCCGTCCCGCATTGACGGACAGGTGTTCACCGTCATCGTCTTCGCGGTGGCGGCCGCGGAGGTGGCGGTGGGACTGGCGCTGATCATCTCCGTCTATCGCCGTCGCAACACGGTCGTTGCCGACGAGATTGATTTGATGAAGTGGTAGGGACACATGACGACTGAAACATTGCTCTGGCTAATCCCCCTGCCGCCCGTACTGGCGTTCTTCTTGATCGTGATTTTCACGAACAGGAATCGGGCCCTCAGCCACACCATCGGCGTCGGCGCGGCGGCTCTCTCGTGGCTGGGTTCGATGATCGTGTTCGCGCGCGCCCTGGGCGTGCACGAGCTCGGCAAGACGCCGTTCCAGTCAACTTTCAACTGGTTTCCGACGGGCGCGGCGTGGTTCAAAGTCGGCGTGTTGATTGACCCGCTCGGCGCGGCGGTGTTGTTCTTCGTCGCGATCACGATCTTCATGATCTTCCTCTACAGCGTCGGCTATCACAATTACGGACAGCCCGCTGGCGATCACGACCGCAAGGGACTTCCCCCGCACGGCGCGACCGTCACGGACGAGCATGGACACGCGCACGTCGTCCCCTCCATCGAGCCGATGTACTCGCGCTTTTTCGCCTTCCTCGGCCTGTTCGCCTTCGGCATGTACGTGCTGGTGCTTTCCGACAACTTGCTGACGCTCTTCGTCGGCTGGGAGATCATGGGACTCTGCTCGTACCTGCTGATCGGTTTCTGGTACGGAAAACCCTCGGCGCGCGACGCGGCGGTCAAGGCCTTTATGACCACCCGCGTCGGCGACGTGTTCATGCTGCTCGGTATCGCCTATCTCTACTCCGCGACTGGCACGCTGTCCTTCCGCGAGATCTTCAACAACGCGGGTTTCATGCAGGCGCTCGCGACGACCGCTACGCCCATCCTCGGACTTTCCGCGGCGGGACTCATCGGTCTCCTGCTCTTTATCGGGACGATCGGCAAATCGGCGCAGTGGCCGCTGCACATCTGGCTGCCCGACGCGATGGAAGGCCCGACCCCCGTCAGCGCGATGATCCACGCCGCCACGATGGTTTCGGCGGGCGTGTACATGGTCATCCGCATGTTCCCGCTCCTCAGCCTCGACCCGCGGACGATGACCGTCGTCGCCTTCATTGGCACGTTCACCGCCATCTTCGCGGCGACCATCGCCGTCGCGCAGAACGACATCAAACGCGTGCTGGCGTATTCGACCATTTCGCAACTCGGTTTCATGATCGCCGCGCTCGGCATCGGCGCGTACGTGGCGGCCGCGTTCCACCTCATCACGCACGCCTTCTTCAAGGCGCTGCTCTTCCTCGGCTCTGGCTCCGTTATCCACGGCATGGAGCATGGCGTTTTGCACGTGCAGGGCGAACACGCAGGTTCGCCCCAACACGCAGGTTCGCCCCAACACGCAGGTTCGCCCCAACACGCAGGTTCGCCCCAACCGCCCCAACAGCACATTGACCCGCAGGACATGTTCAACATGGGCGGCCTCCGCAAGAAGATGCCCATCACGTTCTGGACTTTCCTCATCGGCGGCTTCGCGCTTTCGGGCTTCCCGCTCGTCACCGCGGGCTTCTGGTCGAAAGACGAGATTCTCGCCGACGCGTGGGGACACGGTCATCTAGCAGTCTTCATCACCCTCGCCGTCGCCGCGTTTATGACCGCCTTCTACACCATGCGCCAGATCACGCTGACCTTCCTCGGCGAGCCGCGCACGAAGGAGGCCGAACACGCCCAGGAGACTCCCTGGACGATGACCGTCCCGCTGATGGTCCTGGCGTTCTTCGCCGTGACCTACGGCTGGGTTGGCATCCCTGAGCATTTCCCTGGCCTCGGCGGACTCGTCCCGAACTGGTTCCACGATTTCGTCGGTCACACGCTGGCGCACGTCCCCGAAGCGCCCGCGTTCAGCTGGGTTCCCCTGCTGACCTCGCTTGGCGTCGCCCTCGGCGGACTCTTCTTCGGCTGGCTCTACTATCGCAACGTCAAATCCGCGAAGGAAGACGTCTTCCAAATCGGCGTGTTGAAAAACAAATGGTACTTTGACGAAGCCTACAACTTCCTCTTCATCAAACCCGCCTATTGGTTCTCCGAGACCTTTGTCTACAAATGGATGGACCAATGGCTGATTGACGGCATCCTGCATTCCTTTGGCAAAGCCACGCAGGGACTCGGCGCCGCGATCCGCAAGTACATTGACGTCATCGTCGTCAACGGTTTCGGCGACCTCGTCGGCTACGGCACGAAGGACGTCGGGCAGGGACTCCGCCCGATGCAAACGGGACGCGTCCAACAGTACATGCTGGCCGCGCTGCTGACCGTCATCGTCGTCGGCGCCATCCTGACCTTCTTCCTGGCGGCGTAGGAGAACAATCATGGACTTTTTGAACACACACCTCCTGAGCCTCATCCTGTTCATCCCGTCGCTCGCGGCGCTCGTCATCCTCTTCCTGCCCAGCGAAGAACATAAATTCATCCGCTGGACGGCCTTCCTTGCCAGCCTCATCCCGTTCGGGCTTTCGGTCTATTTGTGGATCCAATTTAATCCCGACCTGGCGGGCTATCAATTCGAAGTCAAATACGCCTGGTACGACGCCATCGCCTCCTCCCTCCACCTCGGCGTGGACGGCCTCTCCCTGACGATGGTCCTGCTGACCACTTTCCTGACGCCGCTGGCCCTCCTCGCCTCGTTCAACATCAGCGACCGCGTCAAAGCCTACATGATGCTGTTCCTCTTTTTGGAAACGGGCATGTTGGGCGTCTTCCTGGCAATTGACCTGCTGGCGTTTTTCATCTTCTGGGAGATCGGCCTCGTCCCGATGTATTTCCTCATCAACCAGTGGGGGAGCGCCAATCGCAACTACGCTTCGCTCAAGTTCATGATCTACACCATGGGCGGCTCGCTCGGACTCCTGCTCGGCATCCAGTTGTTCGGCGTCCTCTTCCAGACCTTCGACCTGGCCGAGATCGTCGCGAAGTGGAACATGATTTCGCCCAACGCCACGTTTGGCGAGACTACCATCACATTTGCGACGATCAAAACCGTGGCTTTCTGGGCTTTCGTCGTCGCCTTCGCCATCAAAGTCCCCATCTGGCCGTTCCACACCTGGCTGCCCGACGCGCATACCGAGGCGCCGACGGCTGGCTCGATGATCCTGGCGGGCATCCTGTTGAAACTCGGCGCGTACGGATTCCTGCGCCTCGTCCTGCCGCTCTACCCGGAACAGGCGCAGTATTTCTCGGGCGCGCTGGCTTTCTTGGCGGTCGCGGCGATTGTCTTCGGCGCGCTCGCCTCCTACGGTCAAACCGACTTCAAGCGGCTGGTGGCGTACTCGTCTGTGAACCACATGGGCTTCGTCCTGCTTGGGGTGGCCGCGGCCGCCCGGGCGGTCGGGACTCTCGACGCGACCATCGCCCTCAACGGCGCGGTCCTGCAAATGTTCAATCACGGACTCTCCGCGGCCGGCATGTTCTTCCTTGTCGGCGTGATCTACGAACGCACGCACACCCGCGACCTGAGCAAGTACGGCGGCCTCTTCACGCTCATCCCCGTCTATGGCGGCATTCTCATCTTTACCTCGATGTCTTCCCTCGGCCTGCCCGGACTCAACGGCTTCATCTCTGAATTTCTCGTCGTCCGCGGCTCCTGGCCGATCCTGACGGTCTATACCGCCATTGCCATGCTGGGACTGTTCTTCACGGGCGCGTACATTTTGAAGGCGATCAAGAACGTCCTGCACGGTCCGCTCAACGAGCATTGGGCCCAGGGCGAGCATAAACTGACCGAGATCAACACGCGCGAGATCCTGGTGATGGTCCCGCTGATGGCGCTCATCCTCGTCATCGGCGTCTACCCCGCGTGGATTTTGGATGTCATCAATAAAGCGATAGTGATGCTCTTCTAGAGATTAGAGATTAGAGACTAGAGAACCGTCCGAACCACTCTCTACTCTCTGTTCTCTGCTCTCTTCTCCAGAGGTGATTATGAACTTTCCAGTTCTCAGTGTCATTGTTTTCACTCCCATGGTCGCGGCGGCGCTGATCCTGCTCCTACCCGCTGAAAAGCGGAACGAGATCCGCGCCCTCGCGCTGACCGCGGCCGCCTTCGCGCTCATCCTTTCGGCGTGGGTCTATGTCCAATACCTCGTCAACGGGATGACGGGCTACCAGTTCGTAGAGAAGTATGACTGGCTCCCCGCGCTCGGCATCAGCCTCATCTTCGGCGTGGACGGCATCAGCGCGCCGCTCGTTCTGCTGACGGGCATCGTCATGTTCACGGGCGTGCTGATCTCCTGGGGCATTGACGATCCCCACGCGCCCACCGGCATCCAGGACCGCCCGCGCGAGTTTTTCGCCTTCCTGTTCATCCTGGCTTCGGGCGTGTTCGGCGTCTTCGCCTCGCTCGACCTGTTCATGCTGTTCTTCTTCTACGAGATCGCCGTCTTCCCGATGTACCTGCTCATCGTCATCTGGGGCTGGGTCAAGACACGCGAGTACGCGGCCATGAAACTGACGCTGTACCTGTTCATCGGCTCGGTCGTCGCCCTGGTCGGCGCGCTGGTCATGTACTGGACGGCGGGACAGACGACCGGCGTCTACACTTTCGACATGCGCGCGCTCGAAGCCGCCAACTTTTCGCAGGCTTTCCAGAACGCCTGGTTCCTGCCGGTCTTCTTCGGCTTCGCGGTGCTGGGCGGCATCTGGCCCTTCCACAACTGGTCTCCCGACGGCCACGTCGCCGCGCCCACCGCCGTCTCCATGTTCCACGCGGGCGTGCTGATGAAACTCGGCGCGTTCGCGGCCCTGCGAGTCGGCGTGATGCTTCTGCCGCAGGGCGCGCAGCATTGGTCATGGCTCATTATGACCTGCGCCGCCGTCGCGGTCGTCTACGGCGCGTTCATCGCCTTCGTCCAGACCGACTTAAAATACATGATCGGCTTCTCCTCCGTCTCGCACATGGGACTGGTCATGCTCGGCGTGTCCACGCTCAATAACAACGGCCTGCTCGGCGCGGGCGTGCAGATGTTCTCGCACGGCATTATGACGGCTCTCTTCTTTGCCGTCACCGGCATGATCTACGACCGCGCCCACACCCGCGAAGTCCCCGAACTCGGCGGCATGGGCAAGGTTCTTCCCTACGCCTCCATCGGCTTCATCATCGGCGGCCTCGTCTCGATGGGCATGCCCGGCTTCTCCGGCTTCGTGGCCGAGTTCCCCATATTCATGGGCGTCTGGAGCAAACAATGGCTGGTGGCAGTTGTCGCCAGCGTCTCCATCGTCATCACCGCGGCCTACATCATGCGCATCATCCGCGGGGTTTTCTTCGGGGAAATGCCCGAAAAACTCCAGGGACACATCAGCCCGTTGACCGCCCTCGACAAGATCGCCATCGTCACTTTGTGCCTCTTCATGGTCGGCATCGGCGTCTTCCCGGCCATGATGACCCCCATGGTGCAGACCGGCGTGCAACACATTCTCTCGCTCCTGGGAGGTGCATAAGTGAACTCCCTCATCCCCATTCTCCCTGAAATTCTCATCCTCGTCCTCGGACTCCTCATCCTGATCCTCGAGCCGTTCCGAAAGGCGGACGAACGCCGCGGCCTCGGCTGGCTGACGGCGGGCGGCCTCCTCCTGACCATCGTCCTGTCTCTGCTCTTCGGACGCCCCGGCCAACCCGTCTCCGTCTTCGGCGGCATGTTGCGCTTCGACTGGCTGGGCTTCTTCTTCAAGATGCTCTTCCTCTTCGGCGGCGCGGCGACGGCTCTCTTCCTGATGGACATGAAAGAGATCAACCGACGCGGCGAAGCCTACGTCCTGCTGCTCGCCTCGCTGCTTGGCATGAACCTCATGGCGGCTTCCGCCAACCTTGTCATGCTCTACCTCGCCATCGAGACCACCTCGATTCCGCTCTACGTTCTGGCGAGCTTCCTCCGCACCGACGATAAATCCACCGAGGCAGGCTTCAAGTACCTGCTCTTCGGCGCGCTGGCCTCCGCCGTCATGCTCTACGGCTTCTCCCTGCTCTACGGCTTCACTGGGACAGCCGACATCTACGCGCTGAAGAACATCCTCCCGCAGGGGCTTTTCCTTGGCGTCGTCTTCCTCCTGCTCGTGGGACTGGGCTTTAAGGTCTCGATTGTCCCGTTCCACTTCTGGGCGCCGGATGTGTACGAGGGCGCGCCCACTCCCGTGGCGGGATTCCTGTCCACGGTCTCGAAGGCCGCGGGATTCGGCGTCATCGTCCGCCTGTTCGTGATCGCCTTCCCCGGCGTCCTCGCCGCGGACTGGTCGCTCATCCTCGCCGTCCTCGCCGCGGTCACGATGACGCTCGGCAACCTGCTCGCCATCCCACAGAAGAACTTCAAGCGGATGCTGGCGTACTCGTCCATCGCGCACGCGGGCTACACGCTGATCGGCGTCGCGGCCATTTACGCCAGCGAAGCGAGTCTCTCTGACCTGGGCGTGACCAGCGTCGCGTTCTACCTGCTCGTGTACATCGTCACCAACCTGCTGGCCTTCGGGCTGGCCGCGGCCTTCGCCCGCGTCGCCGGCTCAGACGACATCCCCGCCTACAACGGACTCAGCCGCCGTCATCCCTGGCTGGCGCTGGGCTTCCTCACGGCGATGCTGTCGCTGGCGGGAATGCCTCCGTTCGGCGGATTTGTCGCGAAGGTGCTGGTCTTTGCCGCGGCCGTCAAAGTCGGGCTGGTCTGGCTGGCGGTGGTCGGCATTCTCAACTCCATTGTGGGCGTGTACTACTACCTGATCGTCATCAAGCACATCTATCTCTATCGCGACGAAGCGACGGAGAACACGCCCCTGCCCATCACGCGTCCCTACGCCCTGGCGTTGACTGTTCTCGCGCTGGGCGTCATCCTGCTCGGCACGGTCTTTGCGCCCTGGTTCAACCTGGCCGCGGCCGGCGCGCTGACGTTGTTTTAGCGGAATCGGAAACCGGGTTTCCAAGAAAACCTGGTTTCTGAAAATCCTTGTGATATAATCCGCAAACATGAATCGACCTGCGCCATCGTCCAACAGGGCGTTTAACACTGCGCTGACGACCGTCATCGTACAGGTTGGCTGCCTAACTCCCATTATCATTCTGGGATTTTTGTTTCTTGGGCAATGGCTCGACCGTCAGTTCAACGCCGGCCCGTGGTTTACCGTCGCCTTTATCCTGGGCGCGATGCCGGTTTCGGTCATCGTCCTGTTTTTGATCGTCAATTCCGCGACCAGGCGGTTGAAGTCTGAAAAGAAATCTGAAATTTCTCCAAAGGAGGATAGCGCTAGTGGCTGAGAAAAAGAAACAAAGGACGTGGGGCCGTTGGGTGGTGCTGGCCGCCATTGTGGTCGGCAGTTACCTCTTCTTTGTGGCAAAAGTTCCCTACATCATGCCCGGGGTCTTTCTCCCGGCAGAGACCGTTTTCCACATTGGCGGTTTTCCCATCACGAATACCTTGATCGCCCTGTTCTTCGTGGACGTGATCGTTCTGCTCCTCGCGCTGAGCGTTCGCGGCGCGGTTGCCAGCGGCAGACAGGTCCTCTCCGGCGTCGCCAACGCGATCGAAGCCCTGGTGGACCTGTTGTACGGCATGTCTGAAGGGACGATGGGCAAGTGGTCCAAATCCATCTTCCCGTGGTTTGTCAGCATCATGCTGGTTGTGCTTGTCGCCAACTGGATGGAGCTGCTGCCCGGCGTGGAAACGATCGGCCTGATCGAGTCGCACGGCGCGCACGCCGACTATATCGCGAAGCCGGTCGGTCCTGTGACCGGCATCTTCAAGGCCGAAGGCGCGGCGGACGCGGCGGAAAAAGTTGCGTTCGTCCCCTTCCTGCGCCCCGTCTCCACCGACCTGAACTTTACGCTGGCCCTGGCCCTGGTGGCGGTGGTGATGGTGCAAGTCTTCGGCATCCGCTCGCAAGGGATGGCGTACTTCGCCAAATTCTGGAACACCAAAACCATGTTCTCCAAGCCCATCTTCGGCGTCATAGATTTCGGCGTGGGCCTCCTGGAGATCATCTCCGAATTCTCGAAGATCCTCTCGTTCGCCTTCCGTCTCTTCGGAAACATCTTCGCGGGTTCGGTCCTGCTGTTCGTCATCGGCTCGCTCGTGCCGGTGTTCGCGCAGTCCATTTTCTACCTGCTTGAATTCTTCGTGGGCGCGATCCAGGCTTTTGTGTTCGGCCTCCTGGCGATCACCTTCATGTCGCAGGCCACACAGGGTCACGGCGGCGAAGGCCACGAAGAAGCGCACGCGTAAATTTCGGGCGGAAGCCCGGGAAAACACCTATTTCTAGAGGCGGTTCCCCCGCCCGAAATCCAACGGAGGTTCTGATGGAAGTCACTGCTGCATATATTCTTGGTAAGTTGATCGGGGCCGGTCTGGCCATGATCGGCGCGATCGGCGCGGGCGCGGGCATCGGTATCGTTGCCAGCGGCGCGGTCCAGGCGATGGGGCGAAATCCCGACGCCACCGGCACGGTCCAGACCAACATGATCCTCGGCATCGCCTTTGCCGAAGCGGTCGCCATTTACTGTCTGGTGGTTGCCCTGCTCATCCTCTTCGCCATTCCCATGCCCGTGTAATAGAAGGAGGTTATTGTGGAAGCGCTGGGTATCAACCCTGGATTTTTACTCATCCAGATCATTAACCTGATCATCGCCTACGTGGTGATCGCCAAATGGATCGTCGGTCCCATCATGGGACTGCTCGAGAAACGCCGCCAGACCATCGCGCAAGGGCTGGAAGACGCCCGCGTGGCCGCTGAAGCGCGCGCCAACGCCGAAAAAGAGGCCGCTAAAGTAATGGCCGAAGCCCAGGCCGAATCGGGCAGAATCGTCCGTGAAGCCACCGAGCGCGCCGCCTCGGCCGCAAAGGAAGTGAGATCCGCCGCCGACGCCGAAGCCGCCAAGGCGCGAGACGCCGCGCTGGCTGAGGTCGAGGGCGAACGAAACCGCATCCTCGGCGATCTGCGCGGACAGGTCGCGGCCCTCTCCATCGCCGCCGCGCAGAAACTGGTCGGCGAAGCCCTGGACGAAAAGCGCCAGCACGCCCTGATCAACGAGTTCTTCTCGGGCCTCAAAAGCGGCAAGGTGGTCGTCCTCGACGGCGCCGACTTCAAGGGCGATTCCGCCGAAGTCACCAGCGCGCTGCCGCTTACCGGCGACGAGGAAGCCGTCGTCAAAAAAGACGTGCTGACCAAAGTCGGCGCGCAAGCCGTCACCTTCCGCGTCGATCCCTCCATCCTCGGCGGCCTCGTCATCAGAGTCGGAGACAAGGTCGTGGACGGCTCGGTGGCCGGCAAGCTCGAAGGCCTGCGTTCGAACTTGAAGTAAATCCATTGATTGTCGAGAGGGTTTTGGTACAATGACCAAAACCCTCTTTCCATTTAAGAAACAACCGCTGCCCTGAGCCGAGCGAGGCGACGGCCGGGCGAAGTCGAAGGGCAGCCAGGCAGGTTTGCATGACAAAAACTCTCGCGCAACTCTTCGTTGATTTCCCCTTCCCGCGCCCCGCAGACATTCCCGACGTCCCCATCACCGGCATCGCCATAGACAGCCGCGCGGTGAAACCCGGTAATCTCTTCGTGGCGATGAAAGGCGGGACGGTTGACGGTCACGGCTACATCGGGAAGGCTATCGCCAACGGCGCGGCCGCGGTGATTGGGGAATTGCCCGCCGCGCAATTCGACGCGCCGCGCTACGTCCGCCTCGACGACCCGCGCCGCGCCCTGACCTGGCTGGCGGCCGCGTTCTACGGTTGGCCGGCGCGGCGCCTGACGGTGATCGGCGTCACCGGCACCGACGGCAAGACGACCACCGCCAACCTGCTCTACCAGATCCTGCGGACGGCGGGCATCCAGGCCGGCATGGTCTCCACGGTCAACGCGGTGATCGGCGACGAGATTCTCGACACCGGCTTCCACGTCACCACGCCCGACGCGCACGACGTGCAAGCCTACCTCGCTAAAATGGCGGACGCGGGACTCACACACGTTATCCTCGAGACCACGTCGCACGGCTGGGCGCAGCATCGCGTGGATGCCTGTGAGTTCGATATCGGCATCGTCACCAACATCACCTGGGAACACATGGACCAGCACGGCGGCTACGAAAATTACCGCGCCGCCAAAGCGCGCCTGTTCGAAAGCCTGGAAAAGACCGGCCCGAAAGAACGGGGCAACCCGCGCCTGGCCGTGATCAACCGCGACGACCAGTCGTTCTATTTCCTGAACGAACTGATCAAAGGGAGAAAGTTGAGCTACGGCCTGCACGAAAGCGCGGATGTGCGCGCCGAAAACGCCCGCTATAGCTCGACTGGGATCAGGTTCTTCGTTGACGCCCGCAATCTCCACGTGGAAGTCAAAAGCGACTTGATCGGCGCATACAACGTCTCGAACTGCCTTGCCGCGTTCACGGGCGCGGTCTACGGCCTCGGCATTGACCCGCAGATCGCCGCGCAAGGGATGACCTCCCTGCACGGCATCCCCGGGCGCATGGAGCGCATTGACCTCGGTCAGCCCTTCACCGCCATCGTGGATTTTGCCCACACGCCCAACGCGTTGAAGTCGGCGCTGGAGGCCGCCCGCGAAATGTTGAAAGAGGAAAGGGAAAGCCGGGGACGGGTCATTGTGACTTTTGGCTCGGCGGGCCTGCGCGACAAGGAGAAGCGCCGCATGATGGCCGAGACCTCGGCTGAACTGGCCGATCTCACCGTCCTCACCGCCGAAGATCCGCGCACCGAATCGCTGGAGGGAATCCTCGAGGAGATGGCGGCCGGCGCGCGGTCGCGCAGGGGACGCGACGGCGAAACGTTCTGGCGCGTGGCGGACCGCGGCGAGGCGATCCGCTTCGCGGTCAGGATGGCGCGGCCCGGCGACATCGTCCTCGCCTGCGGGAAGGGACACGAGCAGTCCATGTGCTTCGGCGCGACCGAGTATCCCTGGGACGACCGAACGGCGATGCGCGCCGCGTTGAGCGAATTGCTTGGCGTGGACGGCCCCAAGATGCCCTACCTCCCGACGCAGGACAAACCCGAAAGCGAGTGGATGGGGTAAACAAGTCAACCACCAAACTACGTAACTCGTAACTCGTATCTCGTAACTCGTATCTTGTATCTTGTATCTCGTATCCTGCAAGAAGGCATCAATGATCCTCACCCCCGTAACCCTGCTTGGTCAATTCGTCCGCCTCGAGCCGATGACCGAGGCTCACGTCCCCGCGCTGGCCGAAGTCGGCGTGGGACAGGACTTCTGGCATTTCATGTTGTACGGCGACATGAAGACCGAAGCCGATATGCGGAACTGGGTGAAGGATATTCTCTCGCGGAAGGGGGATTTGCCTTTTGTCGTCGTCCATCTTGCGTCGGGACGCGCGGCGGGCGCGACGCGCTACCTGAACGTTTCTCTCAAGGATCGCGGGCTGGAGATCGGCGGCACGTGGTACGGACCCGAGTTCCAGCGCACGGCGGTCAACACGGAGACGAAGTATCTTTTGCTGAAGCACGCTTTCGAGACGCTCGGCGCGATCCGCGTGCAGTTGAAGACTGACTCGCGCAACCTCCGCTCGCAGAAAGCCATCGAACGGATCGGCGGCGTAAAGGAGGGCGTGCTGCGCAACCACATGATCCTGCCGGATGGGACGATCCGCCATTCGGTCTATTATTCGATTTTGGATTCGGAGTGGGAGGGGGTGAAGGCGCGTTTGGAAGGCATCCTGTACGGATGACTGTTACGCGGCAACCGGGGGACGATCTTCCGCTTGTTTCGCGTCCGTCCGTTCGTGGATAAACTTTCCGATTTTTTCGATGGCCTGCCGCGCTTCGGGAAGGAGGCTGGCCGCGAACTGCCAGACGTGCTGCATTCCATCCCAGACTTCCAAAGTGACATCTACACCAGAAAGACGGGCATTTTCCGCCAGCCGCAGCGAATCGGACAGCAACACTTCGTCCGAGCCGACCTGGATGAGCAGGGGAGGCAGCCCCTCGAGTTTCGCGTAGACGGGGGAAGCGAGCGGCGTCTGCGGGCTGGCGTCTTTCAGGTACAGGCGGGCGGCTTCCCTCAGTTTCGGCCCGTTGATCATGTAATCTGACCGGGCGTTTTCCTGCCACGACTCGCCGCTGGCTGAAAGGTCCGTCCACGGGGAGAGGACGACCGCCGCGGCGGGCATCGGGAGGCCGCGCTCGCGGAGGGTGGCCAGCAGGGCGACGCTTAATCCGCCGCCGGCCGAGTCGCCTGCGATGGCGGTCTGTTCGGGACGGATTCCCGAGTCGAGCAGCCATTGGTAGGCGGAGAGAGCGTCCAGCAGCGCGGCTGGGTAGGGATGTTCGGGCGCGAGGCGGTAGTCAATCGTCAACGCGCGAGCGCGGGCTGCGTAGGCGATGTTCGCCGCCAACGCGCGGTGCGAGCGTGTGGAGCCCGCGTTGTACGCGCCCCCGTGCAGGTACAGGATGACGCGCTCGCTTCCCGTCCCCGCGGGGATGACCCATTCGCCCGGCACGCCGTTCGCCAGCACGCCGATATGGTCAATGTGGATGATCGGGCGGACGACCTCGCCGGCCATCTCCAGGTTGGTGCGCGCTCTCTCGACGTCCATCGCGCCCAACTTGGGCGACAGGAAGTTTTTTGCGGATAACAACGACCTGAGAGTTCGCGCCTGCCAACTGAGCATTTTTTCACCTTGTGATTAAGATGGTAGCATGCCCAGGTATGAAGCGCGTAAGAATTAACTAAAGGTTGGCTTAAGAATTGACGTTACGCAATGCGGACGTTGGAGAGCCTTTTGAAATTCCATTTCGGACACGGATTACACGGACAAACGCGGATTTTTTCTAAGAAATCTGATCGTATTCGACGCCGAATTCGCGGCCTTGCGCGAGTCCGTCGCTTTCCAGATTTGGGGCGGGCGAAGGTTGGGGGGAATCCGCGCGGCGTGAGAGCAGGAAAAGCCCGAAGGCGCTGACCAGCCCGAGAGTCAACGCGCCCAGCCAGATGGCGCGCGGCGCGATGGCGTCGTTCAGGAATCCGCCGATGAGCGGGGCGGCGGTGCGGGCCAATCCCCAGCCGATCCAATACGCGGACATGTAGCGGCCGCGCAGGTGCGCAGGGGCGCGGTCGGCGACGTATTTGCTCGAAGTCGGGACGAGAGTCAGTTCGCCGAAGGTCAGGATGACCATGCTCAGCCAGAATCCCCAGAAGCCGCTCATCAGCGCCACCGAGCCGACGCCCAGCGCGTAGATCAACATGCCGACCGCCACGACGGGCAGAGACTTGTGTTTGCGCGTGACCTGGCTGACGGAGTATTGTACGAAGACGCACATCAGCGCGTTGGTGGTGGGAATCCAGCCGAAGTGATTTTCGGGCAGGCCGAAATTGAGTTTCGTGTAAACAGCCAGCAGAATCCACAGGATGCTCGGAGCGATCAAGCCCAGGCTGAGCAGGCCGACGAAGGCCATGTACGGTCCGTCGCGCAGGACGCGCGCGTATCCGCCGCGCGGCGCGGCTTCCGCGTTCGGTTGAAGCGTCGAGCTTTTGACGGCTTGCCTGTCCAAAGTCTCGCGGGCGCGGAAGAACAGGAGCAGGCTGTAAGCCAGGAATCCCATCGTCGCGCTCCAAAAGGTCAGGTGGTAGGAGCGCGTGGCGAGGAAGCCGCCCACGGCGGGCCCGAGGGCGAAGGCCGCGTTGTTGGCGATGCGGTTGATGGCGAAGGCTTCCGTCCGCTTTTCGGAGGGGACGAGGTCGGCCAGCATCGCGTCCGAGCCGACCTGATAGAGCGGGTTGGAAAGCCCCAGCGCGACCATCAGGAGGAGGAATTGCGGATAGGTTTCGGCGTAGAGCATGAAGAAGTACGTCAGGCCGGTCAGCGTCAGGCTGAGGTTCATCACCAGTTTGCGCCCGACTTTGTCGGCCAGCCAGCCCGCGACGAACGACGAGATCAGTCCCGTGCCGGCGTTGATCGAGACCAGCGCGGCCACGGTACTGAGCGGCAGGCTGAGTTTTTCGCTGACGTAAATGAGCAGGTACGGGCCGACCATGCTTCCGCCCGCCGTGGCGAGGACCAGCCCGGCGATCATCAGCCAGTATTGCTGCGGATATTCTTTGTAGAGCGCGCGAAGCTTGTAGAGCATGGGAGGAAAGATTGACATGAAAAGCGGACGAAGTTTCCTCCGTCCGCTCTACTTACCGTTTGTCAATTACCGACGGTCGCGGCCGCCGCGTCCGCGGTCGCCGCCGCGGCGGTCACGGTCTCCTCCGCGGCCTCCGCCAGGACGCGGGCCGCGCGCGCCTCCGCCGCCGTTGTCGCGCTCGCGCGCTTCTTCGGCGGTCCAGCCTTCGAGCACGGCCTGGCGCGAGAGACGGATCTTGCCCTGCCCGTCAATGTTCGTCACCATCACGGTGATCTCTTCGCCCATGCGGACCACATCTTCCACCTTGTTGACGCGCTCGCTGTCGAGTTGCGAGATGTGGACGAGTCCGTCTACGCCGGGCAGGATCTCCACGAAGGCGCCGAAGTCCGCGATGCGCACGACTTTGCCGGTGTAGATGTTGCCGATGACAGCTTCCTCTCCGAGCGATTTGACGCGCTCCTCGGCTTCCTTCGCGCCGATGCCCTCGGTCGAAGCGATGTACACCGTGCCGTCTTCCTGCACGTCGATCTTCGTCCCGGTCTCTTCCTGCAAAGCGCGGATGTTCTTGCCGCCCGGGCCGATCAGCGCGCCGATCTTCTCGACGGGAATCTTCACGGTGATGATGCGCGGCGCGTGCGGCTTCAGTTCGGGACGCGGCTCGGCGATCACTTCGAGCATCTTGTCCATGATGGACATGCGCGCCACGCGCGCCTGTTCGAGCGCCTCTTTCATCATCTGCGAACTCAAGCCAGTGATCTTGATGTCCATTTGCAGGGCGGTGATGCCCTTCGTCGTGCCAGCCACTTTGAAGTCCATGTCGCCGAGGTGATCCTCGGTCCCCTGGATGTCGGTCAGGATTTTGTAGCGGCCGCTGTCGTCGGTGATGAGTCCCATTGCCACGCCGGCCACGGGGGCCTTGATCGGCACGCCCGCGTCCATCAACGCGAGGGTCGAGCCGCAGACGGACGCCATCGAGGACGATCCGTTGGAGGCCATGACCTCCGAGACGACGCGCAGCGTGTACGGGAACGTCTCCTCCGCGGGGATGACGGGCTCGAGGGCGCGTTCGGCCAGCGCGCCATGCCCGACTTCGCGGCGGCTCTGCCCACGCAGGGGCTTTACCTCGCCCGTGCTGAACGGCGGGAAGTTGTAGTGATGCATGTAACGTTTGGTGTCGGTCGGGCTGAGGTTGTCCAGTTCCTGCGCCTCGCCCAATGTGCCGAGCGTGGCGAGCGAGAGGACCTGCGTCTCGCCGCGCGTGAACAGTCCCGAGCCGTGCGCGCGCGGGGAGAGTCCCACCTCGCACCAGATCGGGCGGATGTCCGTGGGGCCGCGCCCGTCGGGACGTTTGCCCATGCTCAGGATGCGTTCGCGCACGATCTTGTGTTCGGCTTCGCCGAACGCGGCCTGCACGTCTTTTTTGGCGGGAGCGGCCGCGTCGCCTTCCACGCACATCTCGGCGACGACGGCGGCTTGCAGTTCGTCCATCCCGCCGTAGAATTCCGATTTGCTCAGGGGCTTGTCAAGCAGTTCGTTCATCGGCGCGTCGACGCGCTCGAAGACTTTCTGGTTCAACTCGTCGGCCGCGAGGACGAAGGTGGCTTCGCGCTTCGGCTTGCCGATCTCGGCGGCCATCTTGAGCTGGGCTTCGATCAGCGGTTGGATGGATTGGTGACCGAAATCCAACGCGGCAGCCATCACATCTTCGGGGACTTCGTTCGCGCCGCATTCCACCATCAGGATGGCGTCTTTGGTGCCGGCGATCCGCAGGTCGAGGTCCGACGCGTCCAATTCCTTGAAGGTCGGGTTGACGATGAACTGTCCGTCCACGCGGCCCACGCGCACCGCGCCGACGGGTCCGCCCCAGGGGATGTCCGAGATCATGATGGCGGCGGAGGCGGCGTTGATCGCCAGCACATCCAGCGGGTTCTCGCCGTCCGAGGAGAGCGAATACATCATCACCTGCACTTCGTTTCTCATCCCGTGTTGGAAGAGCGGGCGCAGGGGACGGTCGGTGAGGCGGGCGGTGAGGATCGCCTCGCCGCCGGGACGTCCCTCCCGACGAAAGAAGGAACCGGGGATCTTTCCGCCGGCGTAGAGACGCTCTTCGTATTCCACCGAGAGCGGGAAGAAGTCTATGCCTTCGCGCACGCCGCCCATGGTGGCGGCTGCGAAGACGATGGCGTCGTTGAGCGCGATGGTCACCGCGCCGCCGGCTTGCGCGGCCAGTTTGCCCGTCTCGAATGTGACGAGGCGCGACCCGACGGTCGCTGTGTAACGTTTTGCTTCGGGTTTCATTTTTTACTCCCGTAGAGCGAGAGATTATCTCGCTTTACAAATTTCCGCCTGTTGTCAGGGACTGAAGAGCGGCGGCAAGCGTTTGCCAGCGCTGTTCAATTCCTGACGGGCGGTTGATTTCAAAAGACCCTAAAGGTCTCCGAGACCTTTAGGGTCTTACTTCGACTTACTTGCGACGGAGGCTCAGGCGTTCGGTGACTTCCAGGTAACGCTGATAGTCCGACTTGCGCAGGTAGGTCAGCATTCTGCGGCGCTGACCGACCAGTTTGAGCAGGCCGCGGCGGCAAGACTCATCGTGCTTGTTGGCGCGCAGGTGCTCGGTCAGTTGGGTGATGCGGTTCGTGAGCAACGCGATCTGAACTTCGGGCGAACCCGTGTCGGTCTCGTGGCGATGGAAATCCGCAATGGCCTTAGTTTTGACTTCCTTATCAAGCGGCATGACGTTTGCTTCCTTTCTTGCCGGACAGATTGCCGATCTGTCCCGCATAATGTTATGCAGGTCTCCATGCCCACAGCGTTTGACCGTCGGGCAGGACCAGTCACGGGCGGAAATTATACCAGAAAGCCGGGATATTGCCGTCCCATAATCCGCCGAAGGGGGTAAAATCGGGGCATGAACGCTAAAAATACCATCCTGGTTGTGGAAGACACTCCCGATACCCTCGAACTTGTCAAAGTGACTCTGACGTTCAAGGGGTATTCGGTGGTTACCGCGCGCAACGGCAGGGAGGCCTTGGATGCGATCCAAAAGGAACGCCCCGCGCTTGTCGTCACCGATATTTTGATGCCGCAGATGGACGGTTTCAGCCTCGTCCATCGCATGCGGATCGATCCTGAGACGCGCGCGATCCCCGTCATCTTTCTCTCCGCCACCTACGTCACCCCCGAAGACAAGATGTTCGCCGCGGCCATCGGCGCGACGCGCTTTATCGAAAAACCCATCGTCATTGAAGACTTCCTCCGCACGGTCGCGGACCTGCTGTCGCGCGGCGCGCTCTCCGACAGCAAACCGCTCGACACGCGCAAGTTCTACGTGGGCTATCGCCAGCGGCTGGAGTCGAAACTGAAGGATAAGGCGTCGCAGATCGCCCGCATCCAGTCCATGCTGAAGACGTTATCCGAAGATGAGAAAATGTCTTTCAAAGCCTCGCTTCAGACCGCCGTCGAAGAGCGGGATGAGATTCAGCAGCTGCTCGACCAGATCCGCAGGCAGATGGACGAGGGTAGTTAGCGGACTGCGATTCGAGGGGGCGAAGGATGGATTTTGCCATGACGGATTTCCCCGCCACACTTTTGGATTTCCTCCGCACAGCCGGGCGCGTCACCGCGTCGCTCCCGTTCGCGGCGCGGTCGTGGTCAACCTCGAACCTACTCCGCTCACGGAGAAGGCGGACTTCTTTTTGCAGGGAAAGTCGGGGGAAGCGCTGCCCGCGCTGGCGCGGGCGGTTTGGGGTTAAGCCGCGAGGAGTTCCAAAAGATCTACGGTCATGCGGGCGGTGGCGCCCCATAGAATTTCGCCGTCGAAGGGGTGGTAGACGATGACGCTGTGGCCGCGCCCTGGCACAACGAATTCCCAGCGGTTGGAGCGTTCAGCCAGCCAGTTCAACGGCATGGTGAAGATGCGCGCCACTTCGGCCGCCTCGGGTTTGAAGACGGTCGGCCAGGGGATGACGCCGACGACGGGCGTGACCATGAAGGAGGTGATCGTCAGCATGGAATTGAGACGGCCCAGGACGCGCACCTGGCGCGGCTCGATGCCGATCTCCTCCTGCGCTTCGCGCAGCGCGGTCTCTTCGGGAGTTGTCTCGCCGCCGTCGCACGCGCCGCCCGGGAAGGAAACCTGTCCTTTGTGATTCTCCACGCTGTCGGAGCGGCGCGTGAAGAGCAGATGCCACTCGCCGTCCTGGCGCAACAGCGGGACCAGCGCCGCCGCGCATTTGACCGGGTCGGATTTGCGTTCGGCGTAGCCGTCGGTATGCGGACGCGCCTGCGCGGCTTGCAGGCGGGAGATGATCTCGGATTCGGTGGGATTCATGGTTGTGTCAGAACTCGTTATTCATCGGCTTCGGCGAGGACCCGGTCAACGACAAATTGGCTGAGCGTGAAGCCGTGGCGGCGAAGTTTGTCCAATTCCGAGCGGAGCGATTTGACCAGTCCCGTTTGCCTGGCTCTCAGCAAAATGCCGACCGTTCCAATTTTTGGCAATTCCAATTGGTCGAGCATCCTGCGTCCCTGTTTTTCATCCATCAACACTATATCTGCCGAAATTTCCCTGGCAAGGACGATGGTCTCCGCTTCGCCCAGATCCAATTCATCAAGGAGCATTTCGATGGCGAGGCGGTCTTGAACTTTGTGGACGTGGATCCATTTTGCGGAAGAAATTTTCTTTGCCCCCCTTTCGTGTCCATTGGTCACTGTTTCATCGTACACAGCCTCGGCAATACCGATCTCTTCGAAGAAATCACGCAAAAGACCCAGCCGCCCAATGGATGCCAGCCCGATCAGCGGAGTGGAATTCGAGACTGCCTTCATGATTTTTTGGCATTAATGGTTTTGGCCGCGGCGATTTCGCCTTCGAGTTCCTCCTCTGAGAAATTGACGTAGGAAATTCCGCGCGCGCGCAGTAGGTCCAGAAAATCCCAGCGGCTGATTCCCAGTAAGCGCGCCGCTTTTCCAGAGGAAATCTTTGCCTCTGTGAAATAGGACAGGACCAGCCATTCATTGATCCGCCTCTGAATTTCCTTTTGGGTCGCGCCCAATTTCGAGAGGGATACAGGCACTTTTACTTGATAGGTGACGCTATCCATGATTTCTCCTATTTCTGCCATTTTAGCATGGGAGAGGGGCAAATTGACGATTTGTCCTACCCTTCGAGCAGGCTCACCGCGCCGACCTCTTCCATCAGTTCTTTGGCGCGCGGGTCTTCGCCTGGCTCGATGCGGCGCGCAAAGACGAGGAAGCCCGTATGCGCCACCATCCGGTCGGTGGGACGCAGGCGCGAGGGTTCGGTTTTGTAATAGCGCAGGAGAATCTCGCACGCCTCGATGAAGGCGAAGCGATTCTGGCGCAGCGCGTAAAGCGTGTTCTCCACCTGATTGAAGGTTGGGACGAGCGTGCAGAAATATCCGCCGGGCTTCAGGGCGGCGCGCGCCTGCCCAATGTAGTCGTAGGGATTCGGCACGTCGAGGAAGAACGCGTCGGCGTCGGTTTCGTCGCAGCCCTCGGCCAGGTCGCGCAGCTTGAAGTCGACGCGGGATTCGAGTCCGACGCGCGCCAGGTTCTTGCGGGCCAGATTTTGGAAGTCCTGCTTGACTTCGTACGAGGCGACGCGTCCCTCCGCGCCGACGGCGTGCGCGAGGGCGATGGTCATGGCTCCCGACCCGGTCCCCGCTTCGATTACGCGTTGACCGGGTCCGACGCTCATCGTCACGAGGATGAAGCCGATGTCTTTGGGATAGAGGATCTGCGTGTTGCGCGGCAGTTCGTTGAGCAGGTCGGCCAGCGAGGGCTGAAGCAAGAAGAACGGCGCGCCGATGTGACTGAACGCCTGCGCGCCCCACGGCAGGCCGATCAGGTCGTTGTGTTTGATCACGCCGCGATGGGTTTGCAGTTCGCCGTCGGTCGCGAGCGTGAAGATGAAGTGTTTATGGCGCAGCCCGACGAGCTGCGCCACTTCGCCCGCGGCCGCATATTTGGAGGATGGATTCCAAGGCATGAGGTTATCCTACCATGTTTTCGACGGGCGGCGTTTCCGCGTTTTCGACCATGGCGGGCATGGATTTCCGCAACCAGCGATTCGCTCCCCAGAGCGAGATCGGCGCGGCGAGGATGAGCAGGCCGAGGAAACAGAATCCGCCCAGGATGAAGATGGACGCGGCGACGTTGGGGAGCGCGCTGCCAGCCGAGGGGAGGAGCATGCGTCCGCTCGAAAAAGTCATCACGACAACGCAGGCGTTCCACAGCCCGTGGAAGGAGATTCCCAGCGCGTAACGTCCCAGCATGGGCAGGAAGCGCTTCTGCGCGGCGAACATGCCGATGCCCCAGCCGATCACGGCGCTGGCGAGGACGTGCATGGAAGCGCTGGCGGCGCGGATGCCGAGGGTGAAGCCCCAGGTTTCGTTGGGCGCGGCGGAGATGAAGAGACCTTCCATCAGGGCGAAGCCCGCGCCGCTGAGCGCGCCGAGGGCGAATCCCTGCGCGGGCGAAGCCAGTTTGCGCCAGGCCAGCCATACGGCCAGCGACTTGGCGGTCTCCTCGACGAGCGGGGTGACGACCGACAGGAGGAGCAGTCCGCCGAGCAGCGCGAGCGGGCTGGTAAGGTACGGCCCCAGCAGGAGGAGCGTTTCTTCCTGGCTTGCGGCGCGTTTCACCTGTTCCATCAGGGATTGGAGCGCCTGTATCCGCCCGGGGTCGAGCGCCGCGTAGATCGCGATGACGACGATGCCGAGCAGGACGGCCAGTCCCTCCGCGAGGATGGAGAGGAGCGGGGCGACGGTCATTCCTGCGGAAAGCGCGCTCCAGGCGCGGAGGCTGCTGCCTGCATCCAACCCGCCTGCCGCGAGACGCGTCAGCGCGTAGACGGGAATCCCGATGGACGACAGGTAGAACGGGATGGCGAACCATTGACTGAAGACGCCTCGGTTTAGAACGGCGGCCAGCGTGACGGAGAGAATCCAGCCGGCGAGCAGCAGCAGTCCCAGCCAGATAGAGAGCGGGCGGAGGCGCGCCGTTTCTTCGGGACGGTTTCGCAGGCGGCGCAGGGCCAGCAGCCCGACGCGGCCGACGAGGACGGAGGCGAGGAGGAACGCGGCCAGGTAGAGGGAGACGCGGAAGAAGCCGGCGCCGCGCGCGCCGAGTCCGCCTGAAAGTCCGCTTGCCAGCAGGATGGCGCCCGTCCCGACGAGGGCGACCACAACGATCCCGCTGGCGATTGCCAGCAAAAACGCGCCGATGTCGAATTCGTTTTTCTGTTCCATTAATGCTCCTCGATGACGACGCGCAGGATGAGATCGCCGTCCGCCAGGACCGCGTCGCTGCCGGGGTCGCGGGGGGTGAGTTTTTGCAGCGCGTCCATCCCGCTGATGACGTGGCCGAAGATGGTGTGAGCGCCGTCCAGGCTGGGCTGGGCGGAGAACGTGATGAAGAACTGGCTTCCGTTCGTGCCAGGGCCGGAGTTTGCCATGCCCACCATGCCGGGCTGGTCAAATTTCAGCGACGGGGAGATCTCGTTGCGGAAGAGATAGCCGGGGCCGCCTGCGCCCGTCCCGCTGGGATCGCCCGCCTGCGCCACAAAGCCGGGGATGACGCGGTGGAACGTCACGCCGTCGTACCATCCCTGCCGGGCGAGGAAGATGAACGAGTTCACGGTCAGCGGGGTTTTGTCCGCGTATAGCTCGATCACGATCTCGCCTTTTTCGGTTTGGAGTCTCGCGAGGTATTGCCTGTGCGGGTCAATGCTCATTTCGGGACAGGACGAAAACTGACGTTTGCCGAGCGCGAGCAGGCGCGTCATCTGGTCGAAGGCGTTGTAATCGGTGGGACCGTAATAGATTTCCCCGTTGATGAGGACGAGCGGCAGGACGGGGATGCCCGCGGCTTGCGCGTCCGCTTCGGCTTTTTTGATCTTCGCGAGGATCGCGGGGTCGTCGAAGTCCGCCTCGAACCTGGCGCGGTCGAGGCCAATCTCCTCGGCTTCGCGCGCCGCCCAGAGTTTGAACGCGTCGGGGCTGAGGCTGATCCACTCGGATTGTTTTGCGAACAGGACGTCGTGCATGTCCCAGAACCGCTCCTGACGACCGGCGGCCTCGGCGGCTTGCGCGGCGAGATAGGACTTATCGTAGCGGTCGGGCTGGGGATAGTGGCGATAGACGAGGCGCACGTCTTTGGGATGCGCTTCCGACAACGCGCTCAAGACGCGGTCGTTGCATTCGACGCATTGGAAGTCGTCGTAGAGGATGACGGTCACGGCCGCGTCCGCGGGGCCTTTCGTCCACTCGCCCGCGCCGACGGCGGGGAAGAGCGAGTCTGAACCGGGGACGGGCGTCGGTTTGGACGGGACGGCGTTGCAGACCGGCTGGGTGGGCGCGGGAGTCGGGACGTCCACGCGAAGGGTCGGGGTCAATTCGACGCCGGGCGCGCAGGCGGCCAGGAGGAACGCGAAAGCGAAAAGCAGGGCGGTACAGGTTTTTTTATTCATAAAAATTCGAGCGCGCTCACGGCGCCTTTCCGATGGCTTTGAGCAGTTCGTCGAAGGAGTCCATCTGTGCGATCTTGTAGAGGAAGTCCGCCAGCGTCGCGCTTTGGGCGCGCAGTTCGCGCACGGCGGGACCGACCGGGTCCTCGCCCGCCGGTCCGCCGGGGATGTCGGCGTACGCGCCGTAGAAGGCGAAGTAGGCCTGGTTCAGTTTTCGGATGGCGTAGCCGTTCTGCCAGAAGACCTGGCGGCGCGCTTCCATGTAGGCTTCGGCCTCTTCGATTTTCCCCTCGGCGAGCAATTCGTCCGCGCGGACGCGGGTGGTGTGCATTTCGGCGCGGAAGTCGAAGGGCGGCGGGGTTTCGGGGAGTCCCGCTTTCGGCGGGAGAAAGGCCCGGGGCCACGCGACCAGGTTGAGGTCCGCGCGGGAGGCGGCGAGGGTCGGGTAGTAGCGCGCTAGGAGGACGGGTCCGAGTTCGTTCTCGACGATGGAGGCGGTAGTCTCGTTCATCGTCCGCAGTTCGGGCGTGGTTCCATAGTTCGCCCCCAGCGGGTGCAGGCTGAGGAAGTTGTGCGTCCACTCGTGGATGACGACGCCGACCTGCCAGTTGAAGGAATCGGTGCGCATGACCATGGTGGGGTAGGTTCCGATGCCGCCAACCGGCACGACCAGCGTGGAGAAGTCGAGGGCTTGCGCGACGCCGTCTTCGATTTTGACCTGGTCTTCGAGGGCGATGTCGGGTTGGAGCGAGATGGACGCGACCTGCTCGATCTTGCTGCGCTTCGACATGACGAGGTTCATCGGCAGGGGCGAGACGTGGTAGAGGACGGGCGGGGTGGGCTGTCCGCCGAGGGTCAGTCCCTGCTCGGAGAGGATCTGCGACACCTGCCCTTGCAGGACGGATTCGGCCAGCGGGGCGATCTGGCGCTGGCGCGCGTCGAGCCGTTTGCGTTCGGCGCGCAGGTGGGCGGAGGCGGATTCTTTGTCTTTGACGTTGGGGTCGGAGAAGATGACCTGGAGCCGGTCTTCGGCGCGCAGGATGGATTCGGTGAGGCGCAGGGAATCCATGACGACCGAGATGCCGTCGGCGCGGGAGACGTAGTTGGGCAGGCCGAGCGCGCTTTGCTGGAGTTTGGTCCAGGCGGCGTCGGCTGTCCAGGCGTCGTAGTTGAATTCGTAGGGACGGGTGAAGGCGCGGGCGCGGTCGTAGAAGTATTCGGCGTGAGGCGCGGAGGAGACGAGACAGAAGACGCACAGCAGGCCGAGGAGCGTCCGTTCGAGGTCGGTCAGGATACGGTCCAACATGGCGGCGATTATACCCCGCAGGATTCAAACAAAAAGACGGCCACAGCCGTCTTTTCTGCCTGCCCTCCGAGGGGCTGTTTTTGCGTTTTCAGCGCTTCACGAATAAAACCAGACGGCTACAAAAACCACTTCCCGTCCAGCGCGGGCCATTCGTCCGATTGATCGGCGCGCTCCTCCCAATTTTCTTTTCCGCTCCACGATTCGATCTTCAGTTCATAGACGGAAGTCCGCTTCAACTCCTTCGCCGTGATGGGACGGTACTCGCGTCCCGGCTCCATTTCGGGGAAGTATTTTTTCAGCAGGCCGTACAGCGCGGCGCGCTGCTCCTCGTCCGATTCCAGGACGCGCACCGTCCCGAAGACCATCACGCTTCGGTATTGCAGCGAAAATTCGAGCGCCAGGTTCGAGGGGAGCAGGCGTCCCATCTCGCTCGCTTCGAGGCAGGCTTTCGGGTTGCGCTCCAGGTTGGCGCGCATGCGTCCCGCCAGGTTGGAATGAAAAACGATGCGATGATTCGCCTCGTCGAACCAGAAGGATGTCGGGATGACGAAGGGCTGGTCGTCCCACGCCGAAGCCAGATGCCCGACGTCGGCGACGCGCAGGAAGGCGCGGACCCACTCCTCGTCACGCGTGTGTTCGGGGCGGCGTTGACCGGCCGTCGGCGGCCGCGAGGCCAGGTCATAGTTGCGCGGCATTAGTCCACCTTCTCCACGACGACGGTCGCCTCGGCCACCAGCGCGGCGATCGCGCCGATGGCCGCCCACACGGGGACGAGGATCACACCCACCACGCCCAGCGTCAACGGGACCTCGATCAGCGTGCGGCCGTCCCTGTCCTTGATGATGATGCGGCGGATATTGCCTTCGTGCAGCAACTGCTTGATCTTCGCCACGAGTTCCTCGCCGTTCACGCGGAACTCTTCCGTGCCGTTGTGATATTGGCTCATCGTTTCCTTCTTTCGGTCAACAGGCGTTTGTACCAAAACATCAGCGCGAAGAATGCCAGCGCTCCCGCGCCGAGGGCGGATGCCCACAGGCCGTGCAGGTAAGCGGCGCCCTTTTGCAGGAAAAACACGCACGCGCCGAACGTCAACGCGCTCAGGGCGGCTACTTCCAGCGCGGTGTAATGCGAAATGCTGTCAACTTTATACTTTGGGGGAAGCGTCTCTGCGCGCCAGCGGAACGCGCCTTCCAGCCCCTTGACGCGTTTTACGTAAAATTCTTTCATCTGATTCATCGCCAGCGCGGCCTCGTACCACGCCAGCCGCAGGCGCGCCAGTTGCGCCACGGTCAACGCGCCGAGGGCAGTCAGCAGCGCGAACAATCCCGCCAGCAGGAAATACAACGCGGCGTCGTCTATTGCTTCCAGTTTTTGCGCGCCGAAGATCGCCGCTGCCAGCGATCCGACCGAAACGATGAAGAACGAGGCGGCCTTGCTCCGATCCTCGTTGGCCTGAAAAGCGCTGTTGGCGATATATTCGAATTCGGCGGCCAGGAACTCGTCGGGGAGGTTGGGATTATCGGCCATGCGACGATTATACCCGCCTCGCCCGTGTCCAAAAAAGAGCGGAATATCATTCCGCTCCGCAGTCTACGCGAGGAAACTGTATCCGCCTGGGCGGGTTTGTATGAGAGCCGCCTCGCCCGTCTCCTCTTCCAATTTTTTCCGCAGGCGATAGACCACGTTCTTCAGCAGGGCCAGGTCGGCTTTTTCCATGCCCCACACCGTCTGGATGATCTCCTCCGCTTTGAAGACGTGACCCGGGCGACTCATCAGCAGGTGGAGGAGGCGGAACTCGAGATTGGTGAGCCGCACCTCGCCGCCCTTCGCCGCCACCGCGGACCGATGGGCCGGATCCAGCTTCAACGGGCCGGTGCGAATCGGACTCATCGGCTGCGCCCAGCTGCGTTTCGCCCAGGCCAGGATCTTCGCCAGAAAGATCGCCGGGCTGACGGGTTTCACCACACACTCGTCCACGCCGGCCTGGTAGGCTTCGAGGATCTCGTTTTCGTTGCTGACCGGCAGAAAGAGCAGGATGGGGCTGGCGGTCAGGGCGCGGTAGCGGCGGCAGAGTTCCATCCGCTGCTGGTGGCCTGCGTTGACGTCGATCACGATCAGGTCGGGGATGTCTTCCAGCGAGCGCTGCATGGCGCGCTCCACCGCAGTCTCGAGGATGGCTACCAGTCCCTTTTCGCGGATCATGTAGCCCCAAATCGGGGCGGTGGTGGCTTGGTCGCAGACGATATAGACGCGCAGCGGAGAGTGATTTGTGCCGGGAGATGTGTCCGTCATGGGTCTCATTATACGCATGATTCTGGAAAATGGTCGTAAAAAGTAACAAAATAATACCAAAATATGACCTTTGGGTGATATGGAAAAAAAACATCGCACTTTATACTTCACCCACACTCAAAAAGGAGAACGACCATGAAAAAACTTCCCGTAATTCTTTTGGTCCTTGCGTTTGTCGCTTCGGCCTGTCAGTTGGGCGGGGGCGGACAAGCCCAGCCGACCGCCATCTCTCTGCCGACGGCGGTCCCCACTCCCACCGTCGTCGTGAATCCCACGACCAGCTCGCAGGGGAGTCAGGATGCCGGTTCCGAGAAGACTTCCACAGCGGACGGCATGACCCAGATCTTCATTCCGGACGGCACGTTCATGCGCGGCGGCATTGACAGCGACGCGCCTACCAATGAAACGCCTTCCACCAAAATCACCATGACCGGCTTCTGGATGGACAAACTGGAAGTTACTAACGGCATGTACCAACTATGCGTGGAAGCGGGCGTTTGCGAACTGCCTCACTACGGCAGCCGGACAGTCCTGAAATCTAAGACGCGCGATCCGTACTACGGCAGTCCTGATTTTAAGGATTACCCGGTGGTCTATGTGGGCTGGGGAGACGCCGAGGCCTACTGCAAGTGGGCCGGCCGCCGTCTTCCCACCGAAGCGGAATGGGAATATGCCGCGCGCGGCGCCTTCCCGTCCATGAATCTCTACCCGTGGGGCAATGACCGCCCGAGCGGCTCCACCGCCAACTTCAATTACGCTGTGGGCGATACCGCGCGCGTTGGCAGTTTCCCCGCGGGCGCGAGCGTCTTCGGCGTTCTCGATATGGCCGGCAACGTGGCTGAATGGGTGAGCGACCTCTACGACATGAAGTATTACAACCAGGGCGTCACCATGAATCCGTCCGGTCCTGTGGGTAAGACCAATGAGTTTATGCGCGTAGTGCGCGGCGGTCACTGGGGCGATTCCTGGAAGATGCTGCGCGTCTCGTCCCGCGCCTCGATGATGGGACCCAACCCCAACGTCCAGGTTGGCTCCGATCTCTGGTATGGCGAGTCCGCTCCCACGGTGGGATTCCGCTGCGCCGCCAACAAGTAAATCTCGATCCGTTTTTTTGAACGCCGCCGGGTTCGCCTGGCGGCGATTTTTTTAATTGACGCGTCTCCCGGCCTGTGGTATAAATTCGCCACAATTCAAATAGCCCCAATCGGCAACTCTTATCCAGAGAGGCGGAGGGACCGGCCCTGCGATGCCTCGACAACCGGTTTTAGTCTGATAGTCGGTTAGTCTGATAGTTGGCAAGATCAGAAACTATGCGACAATGTGACCAAAAGACTACTAGACTACCAACACGGTGCCAATTCCGACAGACGGATGTTCTGGTAGATGAGAGGGCAGCCGCGCCCTTGTAAATTGCCCTTTCGCGTGTCCGGAGGGGCAATTTTCTTTCAAGGAGACCCACCTTCAATGAGCGATACTTTCATGTCATCCCCCAGCCTGATGTTCACCTCCGAGTCCGTTTCGGAAGGACATCCCGACAAGATTTGCGACCAGATCTCCGACGCCGTGCTGGACGCCTGCCTTGAGCAGGACCCCCGCTCGCGCGTCGCCTGCGAGACCGCCACCAAGACCGGTTACGTCATGCTGCTGGGCGAGATTTCCACCAAGGCCCAGGTCAACTTCGACGAACTGGCGCGCAAGACCATCCTCGAGATCGGCTACGACTCCTCCGAAAAGGGCTTCGACGGGAATTCCTGCGGCGTGCTGACCGCCATCGCCAAACAGTCGAACGACATCGCTATGGGCGTGGACCACGCCCTCGAATCGCGCGATCACGTTGTGACCGACGAAGAGATCGAATCCATCGGCGCGGGCGACCAGGGCATGATGTTCGGCTACGCCTGCAACGAGACGCCCACCCTGATGCCCATGCCCATCTACCTGGCGCATAAACTCACCCGCCGCCAGAGCGAACTCCGCAAAAACGGAGTCATCCCCTGGCTGCGCCCGGACGCCAAAAGCCAGGTCACCATCGAATACTCCATGGGCAAGCCCAAACGCGTGGACACCGTCCTCGTCTCCACGCAGCATGCGCCCGACGTTTCGCACGCCGAGATCGCCGAGATCGTCACCGAGCAGATCATCATGTCCACGCTTCCCGAAGATATGGTGGACAAGAACATCAAAATTTACGTCAACCCGACCGGGCGCTTCGTCATCGGCGGCCCGATGGGAGACGCCGGCGTGACCGGGCGCAAGATTATCGTGGACACCTACGGCGGCATGGGACGTCACGGCGGCGGCGCGTTCAGCGGCAAAGACCCCACGAAGGTGGACCGCTCCGCCGCGTACGCCGCGCGCTGGGCCGCGAAGAACGTGGTCGCCGCGGGCCTCGCGGACCGCTGCGAGATCCAGGTGGCGTACGCCATCGGCGTGGCGCACCCGCTCTCGGTCAATGTGGAGACGTTCGGCACCGGCAGAATCGCCGACGGGAAGATCGCCTCGCTCATCGTCGAGCATTTCGACCTCCGCCCGGGCGCGATCATCCGCGATCTGAACCTGCGCCGTCCCATCTACCGCAAGACGGCGGCCTTCGGCCACTTCGGCCGCGACGACGTCCAATTCCCCTGGGAAGAGACGAACAAGGCCGAGGCGCTGAAACAAGCCGCGGGACTGTAAACCGAGACCTCCGGGCGAACGCTCGGAGGTCTCTTTTTGGAGGAATGATGGTATAAAAGGCGCGCGCCTGCGGACGAAATTCCCTGCGGCTCCATCTGGACCTCGACGTGACTCTCCTCCCGATCGTTTTCCCCGCTCTGACCGTCCTCGCCTACCTCGGCGTGGCGTGGATTCGACGCGTCGCCCTCCGCCGCGCCATCCTCGACCATCCCAACGAACGCAGTTCCCATTCCGTCCCCACCCCGCGCGGCGGCGGACTGGCGATCGTTGTCCTCGTGATCGCGGCCGCCCTCGTCTACGGAATCGTCAACGGTTTCACGCGGCAGGTTCTCGCGTTTACCGTCGCAGGGACGATCCTCGCCGCCCTCGGCTGGCAGGACGATGTCCGCTCGCTCTCGCCGAAGGTGCGTTTCCCGATTCAATTCCTGGCAATCGCCGTCGCGATGCTCGGCATGGGATGGTTCGACTCGGTCACCATCCCCGTCTTCGGCGTGTGGCGGCTCGGCTGGTTCGGCATCCCGATCACCTTCGCGTGGATTTTGGGACTCGTCAACGCCTACAACTTCATGGACGGGATTGACGGCCTCGCGGGCGGCGTGGCGCTCGCCGCGGGACTCGGCTGGGCGGCGCTCTCCTCCTCCTTCGGCGGCTCGGAATTTAGCGGGCGCGAAAACCCGCTGGCCTTCTGGCTCGCGTTGACCGTCGCCGCGGCGAGCCTCGGCTTCCTCGTCCACAACTGGCCGCCCGCCCGCATCTTCATGGGCGACGTCGCCAGCACCTTCCTCGGCTTCACCTTCGCCGTCCTGCCGCTGATGTCCGCCCATCGCGGCGGCGACGCGTTGATGTTCGGCACCGCCATCCTGTGGACCTTCATCATGGACGCGGGCGTCACCTTCCTGCGCCGCGCCGCGAAACGCGAGAACGTCTTCGCCGCGCATCGCACGCATCTCTACCAGCGCCTGGTCATCGGCGGAATCAGTCCCGAGCGCGTCAGCCTGCTTTTCATCGCGTTGACCTTCCTCGGCGCGGGACTGTCCCTCGCCTGGGGACGCGGCCTCCACGTCGTTGGCCCGTTCATCCTCTTCGGCCTGCCGCTGATCTGGGTTGGCTTGTCTCTAATCGCCGCGAGACGCGCCCCAAAGTAGAGCTTCGGGATTCCTTCTTTGAAGATGTCATGCTCAACAAACTCCGCGCCCTCTCCTCCCTCTACAAACGCTTCGGCCTTCGCTGGCTGCTTTTCCGTTTTACCTACGCCCTGCGGATGCGGCTGGGAATTTTGCGCCTGCAATTCCCCGTCTACGAGTGGGACGAGCGTCCGCTGAAATTCTGGCTCAAACCAGAAGTCCCCTCCGATCCCGAAAGTTACATCGCGTGGCGGAACCAACACGCGCCGAAATTTTTCTTCGATGGGATTCCGCCGCTCCCCGACGCCCCATCCTGGGATCCCCAGCTCGCGGTGGGCGAAGCCGAAAAAATCCTCGCGGGCGAACTGCGCTACTTCGAACGCACGCCATACCCGATCGGCTTCCCTCCCGATTGGAGTCTCGACCCGCGCACGGGCATCCGCGTGGACGCGCGCCGACACTGGTCGCAGATTCCCGATTACGGCGCGTACGACATCAAATTCATCTGGGAAGCCAGCCGCTTTAACCAGGTCTACGCGCTGATGCGCGCCTACGCCTTCAAAAAGGACGAACGCTATCCCGAAGCCTTTTGGACTCTCGTCGAAGATTGGGCGCGGATGAATCCTCCGCAGCGCGGACCCAACTGGAAATGCGGACAGGAGACCTCCCTCCGCCTCCTCGCCTGGACCTTCGGCCTGTTCGCGTTTCGAGACGCGGAATCCACCACCGCGGCGCGGACCGCGCGCCTCGCCCAACTCATCGCCGCGCAAGCGGACCGCGTCCACCGCAACCTGGACTTCGCCGCGTCCACGCGCGGGAATCACGCCATGAGCGAATCCTTCGGCATCTGGCTGGCGGGGACTCTCTTCCCCGAATTGAAGCGCGCCGAGACCTACCGCGCCCTCGGACGCGCGGTTCTGGAACGCGAAGCCGCGACGCACATCTTCCCCGACGGCGCGTACTCGATGTATTCGCTCAACTATCACCGTTTCATTTTGCATGTCTATTTCCTCGCGATGCGATTGGGCGAATTGAACGGCGACCGCTTTTCAGATGCGTTATATCAATCCATCTCCCGCTCGCTGGATTTCCTCGCCCAACTCATCGAGCCTGTCAGCGGCGAGATGCCCGTCTTCGGCTCGAACGACGGCGCGCTGGTCTGTCCGTTGGATTCGTGCGACTTCACCGACTATCGTCCCACGCTGCAAATGGGATGGTATCTCCTCCACGGGAAGCGACTCTTCGACGCGGGCGCCTGGGACGAGTCGCTGTTTTGGCTGGCGGGCGAGTCCGCTTTGAAGTCGGGGCGGGACGCGGCGCCGCGTCGGGCGGACGCGAATTTCCCCGACGGCGGAGTCTACATCCTGCGCGGCGAGTCGAGCGCGGCCTTCATCCGCTGCGCGGACTATCGCGAGCGTCCCTCGCACGCCGACCAGCTTCACGTGGACCTGTGGATGCGCGGCCAAAACATCGCCGTCGACGCGGGGACCTTTCTCTACAACGGCGGCGGTCTCTGGCAGAACGGGCTGGCGCGCACCTCCGTCCACAACACGGTGACGGTGGACGGCGCCGACCAGATGCTGCGTTTCAGCCGCTTCACCTGGGGCGAGTGGTCGCGGGGACGCGTGTTGAAACAGACGGAACGGGAATGGCAGGGCGAACATGACGGCTACGCGCGCTTCGGCGTACAGCATATCCGCTCGGTGATTTCGCTGGAGGCCGATCGCTGGCTGATCGTGGATCGGCTCCGCGGCGACCGTCCGCATCGTTTTTCGTTGCAGTGGCTGTTGAATGATCTTCCGTATTCCGTCATGCCCGAAGTGACCGAGATTCGGCTAAAAAGTGAAACCGATATTATTGTGCGGATGGGATTGCTCGCGGGCGAGGCGCGCTTCTCCCTCGTGCGCGGCGACGAAAATTCCACGCGCGGCTGGCGTTCACGCTACTACGGGCAAAAAGAACCCGCCCTGTCTCTCATGCTGGAGACAGAGCGGGCGGACGCCGTCTTTTGGACGTTCTTTGGGTTTGGTGGGGACAAGGTCAGCACGGCGGGGCAAAATTTGGAACTCGTGGTCGCGGGGCGTTCCATCGAAATTCCAATCACAATGTAAAAGACCAAAAAGCAAACATGGAATTTCTCTACCGTACCTGGCAGGAATCGTCGGGCTTTTTTTATCGCGAATGGCGCGAATAACTCGAATTTCTCGGCTGAAAAAACAAAATTTCGCGCCACACCTGTCCTTGCGGGCGGCGCAAGGGTTCGCCCACATTTGTACCTGGCGCAAGTGCAGGTGTTCGCGGCATTCGCGATGGGGGTTGTACGGTAGAGAGTATGGAATCCGAAAGTTCCCTGGCCCGACCACCAGGACGGGCTACTTTCGGAAGGAGGCTGCCAATCCTGAAGTAGAACTTCAGGATTCCAAAATCAACTCCCAACCACAAAATTATCAATCAGGCGGGTCTTACCGATGAACACGGCCATCGAGAGCAGCGCCTTCCCCGTCACCGTCGCCAACTCCTCCAGCGTATCGTAATCCGCGCACGAGACATACTGCGTCCGCGCGCGCGGCTCGGAGGCGAGCATCTCGGACATGACCTTCCGCAGCGACTCCGCGTCCCGCTCGCCGCGCTCGAACGCCTCCCGCGCGGCGGTCAACGCGCGGAACAGGACGACGGCGGACTTCCGCTCCTCGGGGCTGAGATAACTATTGCGGCTCGACATCGCCAGCCCGTCCGCCTCCCGCACGGTGGGACAGACGACGATCTCGACAGGGAAATTCAGGTCGCGTGTCATTTTGCGGACGACCGCGGCCTGCTGCGCGTCCTTCTGACCGAAGTAGGCGGCCTGCGGCTGGACGGCGTTGAACAACTTGGCGACGACCGTCGTCACGCCTCGGAAGTGACCCGGGCGGGCCGCGCCTTCGAGAGGCTTGGTCAGCCCTTCGACTTCCACCCACGTCGAAAAGTCGGGCGGATAGATCGTCTCGTTGTCGGGAGTCCAGACCAGGTCCACGCCCGCGGCGTCGAGCAGGGACAGGTCGCGGTCGAGGTCGCGCGGGTACTTCGAGAGGTCCTCCGTCGGCCCGAACTGCGTCGGGTTGACGAAGATGGAGGCCGCGACGCGGTCGCATTCCTCCCGCGCGCGGCGGGCGAGCGAGAGATGCCCCTTGTGAAGATAACCCATCGTCGGGACCAGACCCAGCCTCCCGTCCAGAAGGAGGCGGGCGGCGCGTAACTCGTCGAGGCTGGAAACGATCATCATCGGTCTGTCCATAGCCGGCTCCTTGTGCATTATCGAACAATACGGTCAAATTCCCTGTTGACGAATAGAAAATCTGTGCTACACTTTAATCGAATTTACTCACAAAAGGAGAAAAAATGGCTTACGCACACACCAATTCCAAAGGCGTCACCTACTATCTGCATTCCAGAGGGAAGATGTTCTTCTTCTCGAAGGAGATCAAGGAAGGCGCGCTGGACGCTCTTCCCGCCGGTTACAAAGTGGCTGAGATGAAGACGGGTATGCTTGTCCTGAAGAAAGAAGAAGCGCCCGCCGCCACGCCGCCGGTCGCAGCTGGGTAAAGTATACCCGTTCCAAACCCACCCTACACTGTTCTTTTAGAGAAAAGGAGACTGAAATGACACACACAATTGCCTCTAAAGGTCCTGAAACGAAAGGGGGTGTCTAATGCCTGCCCTGAACCGTGTTCAACTGATTGGCTATCTCGGAAAAGACCCCGAGAGCAAGTTTACGCCCACTGGCAAGAAAGTCTGCCATTTCAGCGTCGGTGTGACGCAGCGCTGGAAAACCGCCGGTGAGACGAAGGAATACACCGACTGGTTCAATGTGGAGGCCTGGGGACGCCTCGGCGAGGTGGCGCAGCAATACCTGAAGAAGGGAAGTCTTGCCTTCGTGGAGGGCCGCCTGAAGACCGACCGTGTCGGCGAAGGCGAGAATGTCAAGTATTACACGAAGGTGGTGGCTCTCTCGCTCCAGTTCCTGGACCGCAAACCCGCCGAAGAACCCATCCTGTCGGTGGAGGAAGACGCGGCCGGGTACGAGGCGTAATCTCTTCCAAGCCCTAGCAAGCCCCCGAGCAGCTCAACTGCCCGGGGGCTTTCAATTACCAATTACCGAATTACCCTCCCCCTCATCACCCTCCGATCCTTCCCTCCAAACCGATACTTGTACTCCTCGTTCCCGCGCATGAAATCGAACTCGCTGCGACCGTGTTCGCAAGCCCATTGAAGCGTGTGCGCCAGCAACACCCAGCCGGGGGAAAACTCGTTGAAAGCGCGGTTCACGCCAGAGTTATAGCCCCATAGACGGTTGCCGTAATCGAAGTTGAACGCGCCCGCGGCTTTCTTTCCGCCTACCTCGAGGAAAGCCAGCCACAGCCAGCCGCCGCGTAGCGCCGTCCGCGCGGCCGCGAGCATTTGACGGCGCATCGGCTCGGTCAGGAATTTCTCTTTGGCGGGGTCCTGGCTCATCAACGCGAAGAACGCCTCCATTTCGGCCTCGAGCGCGGATTCGTCCTCCACGAGATACCAGCGCACGGGAATTTCGCTTTCGGCGGCGCGGCGCATCTTGCGGCGGATCTCGTGACGCTGTTTCTTGTCTATGCCCGCGAGGTAGGTCTCGAAATCCGCGGGGAGAGGGATGTACGGCGCGGGCTGGTAGACCTCGCGCATGAACGTCCAGCCGCGCGCGGACGCGTCCGCTTCGAGCGCGGGGAGGGTGGGGGAGGCCTCGGGCAGGTTGTACCAGTCGAGGGCGCGCCAGCCCGAAGTCACGCGCGAGGCGAGGAAGTCGAGCAGTCCCGTCACGAAGCGGGACAGGTCCGCGGGGCGGACGATCAAATCCAGATAGTCGGAAATCTCAATCGAGCCGAGCAACATCAGCGCGGACTCACCGTCGCGGTTGACGGTCTGGAAAAGCGGCGCGACGCCGACGAGACGCCCAGCCTCGCGCGCGGCGACGACGGTCAGTTCGGCTTGCGGCCACTCGCCGCCGCCGAGCGTCTGCCACCAATCGCGCAGATAGTCGAATCGTAAAAACGGCGCGTCGGTGACGCTTTCGGAGAGCAGTTCGTCCCATTCGCGGGAAATGGGCATGAGGGTTTCGAAGGTTGTGTGAAGTGTAAATTCCATTTGGGTTTCTTGGCGGTCTTCGCGGGCTTTGCGGTTCAATGAGATTGATTTGAGAAAGCCATGCATCGGTAAGCGGATTTCGATGCGAATAAATTTTACCAGTATAATGATAGTCGTTTTCCGCAAGTTCTTACTCTGTGGTGACGCCGTGCCCATTGACCTGAACATCCTCAGCCTTCATCGCCTGAACGGACAGGAGCAGTCCCGCCTGCCCGGCCTGGCCTCGTTCGCGCCGCCGTCCAGAGCGGCGCGCGGGCGCGAACGCGAGACCCTGCTCGTCGCGCTGACCCTCAACGGCAACATCGCTTTTTCCGACGAGGAATACGCGGCGTTGACGCGCGACGCGGCCGCCGCCTACTACGCCGCGCACGGCGCGCTCACCGGCGCCCTGCGCGCCGCCGCCGAAAAGGTCAACCGCGCCCTGCTCGAACGCAACCTCGCCTCCAGCGGACGCGGGCAATACGTGGTCGGCCTGCTCACGCTGGCGGCGCTCCGCGATTCGCAGCTCACCATTTTACAGTGCGGCCCCACACACGTCGTCGCGGCGCACGCGGGCGAAGCCCGTCGCCTGCACGATCCCGCCCTGGCGGGCAAAGGCCTCGGCCTCAGCCAAAACATCAGCCGATTTTTCTCGCAAATCTCCCTCCAGCCCGGCGACCGCCTGCTGCTCTGTCCCGCGCTCCCGCCCGCATGGGAAACCGCCCTCGCGTTGGACCGCGGCCTGCCCGCGCCCGACGCCGTGCGCAAACGTCTCATGGCGATCGCAGACGGGGACGTGAGCGGCGCGTTCATCCTTGTGACGGAGGGGACAGGAAGCGTCGGATTCATCGCGGCCGGGACGACGACGCCTCCCGCGACGCCGCGGCCGGTTGAGGCCTCCTCGGCGGCGGATTCCGCCCCGGCGACTCCTCCTCCCGCGCCCGAACCAAGTCTCCCTCCCGCCCACATCGTGGGACGCGTCCCCGACGACGCCCCCTCGGCCTACGCCATCCCGCCCCAGCCGCCCGCCGACGATCCCATCGCGGAGCAGTTCGCTACCGCGCCGGCGCGGACCTTCCCGCCGTCCATCCCGCGCGCCCGTCCGCTCGAACCCGAGCCGGCCGCGGAGATCGAGGAAGTCGAGGAAGAAGAACCCGAGTTCGAGGCCGTGGACGTGTCCACGGCGCCGCCCGAAGAGAGAGCCGCGCGCCGCGCCGAAGCGCAGCGCCGGGCGGCGCGCGTCGCGGTGGGAGGCCTCCAGACGTGGCGGCGCGTCCGCCAGCAAGTTTGGGAGCGGATTCGCAAGTTCCTGCCCCACCTCCTGCCCGGCGGCGAGTCGGATATTTCCCTGCCGATCCCGGCCATGACGTTCATCTCGATCCTCGTCCCCCTGCTGGTGGTGACCATCGCCGTGATGGTCTATGCCCGTTTCGGCGTCAGCGCGCAGCACAACGCCCTGTTGACGCAGGCGCGCGTCCTGCGTCAACAGGCCATGCAGGAGACCGATCTCGCGCGGAAGCGCGAATCCTGGGACGGAGCGCTTGAGTACGCCACGCGGGCGGAGGGCATTGACAAGACCAGCGAGACGCAGTCCCTGCGCCAGGAAGCGCAGACCCAGTTGGACGCCCTGCTCGGCGTGACGCGCCTGCGTTTCGCCCCGGCGTTCAGCGCGCCGTTGAACGCCCAGATCAGCCGCATGGCCGTCAGCGACTCGGACCTGTACATGCTCGACGCGACCGACGGAAAAATCCTGCGGGCCGCCATCGACCGCGCCTACGCGCTGGACGAGAAATTCATCTGCGGAGCCGGCATATACGGCAGCGTCACCGTCGGCTCGCTGGTGGACCTGCTCGTCCTGCCGAAAGCGAACATGCTCAACTCGTCTGTGCTGGGCGTGGACGCGGCTGGCAACCTGCTTTACTGCGCGCCCGGCCAGACGCCGCGCCTGATGACCCTGCCCCTGCCGCCCACGTACTGGAAACACGTCACGGCTATATGGCTCGACGGCGGCAACCTGTCGCTCGACGGCGCCGACGTGAAACTGAGAGGCGCGCGGCTGTATGTGCTGGACGCGCCGGCCCGCGCCATCTGGGTCTACACCGATACGGAAGGCGTCTTCATGAACCAGCCGCTCACCTTCTTCGGCGACCAGATCCCGGAGATCCAGGACGCCATTGACGTGGTCGTGAGCGGCGACGACCTGTACCTCCTTCACGCAGACGGGCGCATCACCTACTGCAAGCATAGTTGGATCGACGGCATTCCCACGCGCTGCCAGTCGCCGGTGAAACTGGAAAACACCTTCCCGGCTTACGGCAACGAAGACGTGTTTGCAAAGGCGCACTTCACGCAGATGATCCTCACCGGCCAGCCCGATACAAGCCTCCTGCTGCTGGATGCGGACGGTCAAACCGTCTATCGGATCGGCGCGCGCGACTATAAACTTCAGGGCATCTTCGCCGCCCCGCCGTCGATCTTTCCCGCCGAACGGCTCGGCGCGCTGACGTTCAGCCCCAGCCGCGTCCTATACCTGGCCTCCGGCGGACAGGTGTACTTCGCCTCCGAAACGCCGTGAACGCGGCGGAATGGCATTCTGCCCTGCAACATATAAGCGGCGCAAAACGGCATTTCGCGCCGCCAGGGAATCCCTATGAGCAAATCTCCAGGTAACTTCCTCGCCTCGTTCTTCGAATTCATCCTGTCCCTCTTCGGGAAAAAAACCGCGCCCGCGCCCGTCCCGACTCCCGCGCCGCTCAAACCCGACAGCCCCGACGAGCCGGCCTCCGTCGCCGTCTGCAAAGTGGCGCTCATCATCTACGACCCCATTATGGAAAACGGCCAGAAACTCTCGCAAAAGATGAACTGGTCCTCCCCCGACGACCTGGCCGCGGCTTGCGCGGCCGACCTCCTGCAATACAGTCACGGCATGGCGCGGGTGGACTTTGTCCAGCGCGTCGAAGTGGACGATTTCCCCGTCAAAGTGGACGGCTTCCGCTACACGCCGCAGACCTACCTCGACGTGCTGCGCGGCGCGTCCCAGCCTCGCCAGCCCCAGGACGCGGACTACACGGCCATCCTCGCGCGGTTCAACGTCCTGTCCAAAGTCGCCAGCGGTGAAATTGACGAAGTCTGGCTGTTTGCCTTCCCCAACGCGGGACTGTACGAATCTGTCATGGGCGGCGCGGGCGCGTTCTGGTGCAACGCCCCGCCGCTCAAAGGCGCTGCGGCCTGTCCGCGCCGCTTCGTGGTGATGGGATTCAATTTCGAGCGAGGCGTCGGCGAGATGCTCGAATCGTACGGTCACCGCGCGGAGTCAATCATGCTCAAGACCTTCGAGCCGCTCACTGGCGAGGCCAACCTGTGGACGCGCTTCATCCGCTACGACAAGTCCGCGCCGGGCAAAGCCGCCGTCGGCAACATCCACTACGCGCCCAACAGCGACCGCGACTACGACTGGAACAACCCGCGCCCGGTCCTCAGCGAGTGCTACGACTGGCTGCTCAATTTCCCGAATTTCAAAGGCGACGTCCGAACCGTCACCGCGGCGGAGTGGGGCAGCGGCAAAATCCGCCTGCATCACCAGTGGTGGATGAATCACATCCCGCACGCGGCGGGACGCAAAAACGGCATCCACAACAACTGGTGGCAATACATCGTCAACCCCAACAACGTAAGCGCGTAAAAACAAGTCCCCGCTTCCAGGCGGGGATTTTTTCTACGCTTCGAAGATCAGACTGCAACACGTGACGCCGCCCTCCGCCTTCGCCAGCTCGTCCGCCTCCACCGCGACGAGACGCGGGACAGCCGCTTCGAGACGCGTCCGCGTCGCCGCGAACGCGGCCGGGTAGACGACCGTCCCGCCGACCAGCAGCGCGTTGGCCGCGCCCGGTTCGGACGGGTCCACTTCGATAAAGTCAAACCCGCTGAAATATTTCTTCTCCACCCACGCGGGGTTGATGAGCAGAGTCCTTTCGCCGACGCGCGTCACCCCCGATTTCAAATGCAGGCAATCCGTGACGGGGACTCCGATCACCTCATAACCGAATGGCTGGAGCAATTCCCTCATCTGCTCCAGCGCGGACGCGTTACTGCGGAGCGTGAGCCCCACGAAGATTTTTCGTCCCGCTGTCAGCACGTCCCCGCCGTCCAGCGTCCCCGGCGGCTGGATTCGCAGCAGGCGGCGGTACGGCTCCAGCGCCCGCGCGATGGATTCCACCTCGGGTTTGCGCGAGTCCGCGCCGGGACGCGTCAGCAGGGCGACCTCGTCCAGCACGATGGCCGCGTCTTCCACGAAGACCGAGTCGGGCAGGTCCGGCTCCTCGGGCAGGGACAGGACTTCCAGCCCCAGCGCGCGCAGCGCGTCGCGATATTGTCCGTGCTGGGCGCGGGCGCGGTCCACGTCAATGGGCGCGCGCGCGAGATGGGTGAGCTCGCAATTCACGATCGAGCGGGAAACTTCACGGGTGATGGCGGTGAGCATGACAATCTCCTGAAAAAAAGGCTTTTAGAGGAATCCGAAAGTTCTACTTTCGGAGAGGCCATTTCCGAAGGAAAACTTCGGGAATCCGACGCTGACAGGATTTGGCTGTGGCTATTTCCACACCTGATACAACCCCAGCCTTCCCCCCTCCCCGTCCGAATAAAACGACTCTGCGATTTCAAATCCGCCTGCGCGCGCCAACTCCGCCAGTTCATCTTCGTTGAATTGATGCGCGTACCGCAGTCCTTCGCCGCCGCGGCGCCAGTCGAGGAGATAGTCGCCCGCGTCCACATCCGCGAGGGTCAGCCCGATCCGCTCCCAGGGTTGGACGCGGGCGCGCAGCCGCGCGCTGTTCAGGAATTGCCAATTGGAATGGATGAAACGTCCGCCCGGCGCGAGCAGTTCGCGGACGGTTTGAAGGAGTTGCAGGCGCAGTTCGCGCGAGGGGATGTGATGGAGAGTGGCGAAGCAAGTAATCAACGACCAGCGAACCGACAACTGATGACTGATCACTGATAACTGATCACTGATTACCGATAACTTCGTCAAATCCGCCTCCATGAATTTCGCGGAGAAACCTTCAGGCAGGGAACGCGCGTCGTGCAAAAGCGGCAGGCTGAAGTCCACGCCGAGGTAGGGGCCGCGGTGACCGCGTCGGGCGAGGGCGCGCGCCAGTTCGCCGTTGCCGCAGCCGAGGTCGAGGATGGACGCGTCCCGCGCGAAGGTCGGGAGCAGGCGCGTCACGCCGGGTTGCAGTCGCCGGCGCGTGGCGGAGAAGTCCGCGCCGAAGCGGGCATAGAAGTCGCGGTTGAGTTGGACGAGCCGCGCGGCGGTGGTCGAATCCATGGGACGATTATAACGGTTATAATTTCGCCATGCCTTTTAACGGTGACATTCAACAATTGGCCGAGGAGTTCGAGAGCCGCACGCCGCAGGAGATCTTGCAATGGGCGTTTGCCGAATTCGGCGACGACATCGCCATGAGTTCCTCGTTCCAGACGCAGTCCATGCCGCTGCTGCACATGGCAACCCGCCTCAAGCCCGACCTGCGGATCTTCTTCCTCGACACGGGCTATCATTTTTGGGAATCGCTCATCTTTTTGGTGCGCGTCGCCTCGGACTGGCAATTGAACGTGGTGGACTTGAACCGCGATTCGCGCTGGGACGTGTTCGTGCGCCAAAACCTGCGCAACCTGCCGCTCGACGACCCGAACCTGTGCTGCTACATCCACAAAGTCCAGCCGATGCAGAAGGCGGTGGTGGGACTGCGCGCCTGGATCACGGGCATCCGCCGCGACCAGACGGACGTCCGCGCGCAGGCGAAAATCCTGGAAGTGCAGGAGGACGGTCTCGTGAAGGTGAACCCGCTCCTCAACTGGACGAAGGCAGACGTGGCCGCGTACATCGAGGCGCACAACCTCCCCTCGCACCCGCTGACCGCCAAGGGCTATCGCTCCATCGGATGCGCGCCCTGCACCGTCGCGGTCGGCGCGGACGACTCGGATCGCGCCGGACGTTGGGCCGGGCGCGGCAAGACCGAATGCGGACTCCATACCGAGATGTTCAGGCAGAAGGAGTACGCAGTTTCGTAGTCTCGTGGTCTGGTAGTCGCGCAGTTTGTATTGTGTATTTCACATTTTGTTTTCTGTCATCGCTAGTCGCCAATTACCAATTACCAACCGTCAATCGAAAACTTGAAATCGAAAATGAGCAGAGACGCCTGGCTTGCCGCCAATACCCTCACCCCTGAGAAGATTGCCGTTGCCCGCCGCGTAGTGGAGGACGTCCGCGCGGGACGCGACCTCGGCGACAGTCTGCGCGCGCACGCCTCGAAGTCGGGCGGGACGCTGGGCAAGTCCTTCCTCGTCGCCGCGTACAAAGAGATGGTCGCAGATGGGAGCATTGAAGCCGACGTCTCGCTCCTCGACAAACTCCGCATGAAGCCCGTGCGGACGCTCTCCGGCGTGACCACCGTCACCGTGTTGACCAAGCCGTATCCCTGCCCGGGCAAGTGCATCTTCTGTCCCACCGACGTGCGAATGCCGAAGAGCTACCTGCCCGACGAACCTGGCGCCATGCGCGGCGTGGAGCATGACTTCGACCCATACGCGCAAGTCCGCTCGCGGCTCACTCAACTGGAGACGCTCGGGCATCCCACCGACAAGATCGAACTGCTCATCCTCGGCGGGACGTGGAGTTCGTACCGGCGCGATTACCAGGAATGGTTCGTGGCGCGCTGCTTCGACGCCATGAACGGCACGGACGATCTATCCGCAGATTTGACGGCTTACGCGGAACATAGAAAGGGAACTCCGCCGAATCGGCGCGACCTGGGGGCGATCCACGCGGCGAACGAATCCGCTCCGCGCCGCAACGTCGGCCTCGTGGTGGAGACGCGTCCCGACGAGATCACCCCCGACGAGTTGCGCTGGTTCCGCCGCCTCGGCGTGACGAAAGTGCAGCTGGGCGCGCAAAGCCTCGACGACCACATCCTCGAGATCAACAAACGCGGACACGACGCGGCGGCCACTCACCGCGCCGTCTCGCTCCTGCGCGCCGCGGGGTTCAAGATCGTCCTGCACTGGATGCCCAACCTGCTCGGCGCGACGCCCGAATCCGACCGCGCCGACTTCGCCAAACTCTGGCAGGGACTTTGCCCCGACGAGATCAAGATCTATCCCAACCAATTGCTCGCCAACGCGGAATTGTACGAGTACTGGCAGCGCGGCGAGTTCCAGCCATACTCCACGCGGCAGCTGATCGACCTGATCGCGGACATCAAACCGTCCATCCCGCGCTACTGCCGCGTCAACCGCATCATCCGCGACATCCCGTCCACGCGCGTCGTCGAGGGGAATCGGCGAACCTCTCTGCGGCAGGACGTCCACATCGAGATGAAGAAGCGCGGGACGCGTTGCGAGTGCATTCGCTGCCGCGAGGTGCGCGGGAAGAGCGTCAACCCCGAATCTCTGCGGCTGGACGACCAGGTCTACCGGACCGATTCCGCCGAGGAGCATTTCATCTCGTTCGTCACGCCCGATGATAGAATAGCGGGCTTCATCAGGCTGTCGCTGCCGAATGAAAACTCTCCCGCGACGGGACTTTCTGATCTGGATGGCGCGGCGTTGATCCGTGAAGTGCATGTGTACGGACAGTCCCTCCCCGTCGGCGCGGACCGCGCGGGAGCCGCGCAGCACGCGGGTCTGGGATCCCGGCTCCTCGTCGAGGCGGAAGCGGCGGCGCGGGCGCGCGGGTTCGACCAGATCGCGGTCATCTCGGCGGTCGGGACGCGCGGCTACTACCTCCAGCGCGGGTACCAGCGCGGCGAGTTCTATCTGGTAAAACCTTTGTCTGGATAGTCGAAAAGCCGGGTTTCCCGGAAGCCCGGCTTCCATTGAACTGAAATGAACATCTACCTCGAACTCTTTCTGACCTTTCTTAAAATAAACCTGCTCAGCACGTCTGGCCCCGCTTCGGTGGGACTGATCTACACCGAAATGGTGGAGCGTCTCGGCTTGATCACCAACGCGCAGTATGTGCAGGCGGTGGGATTCGCCTCCGTCCTGCCCGGCTCGGACGCGTTGCAAATGGCGATGTACATCGGCTATAACGCCGGCGGGATTCCCGGCGGGCTGATCGCGCTGCTGGCCTCCATTCTGCCTCCCACCATCATCATCCTCGCCGTGGTCGCCCTCCTGCACCGCATCCGCCGCGGGGCCTGGGTGGGCAGTTTCATCGAGGGACTCACGCCCGCCATTGTGATGGTGATCCTGTTCGCGGCCTGGAAGATCTTCCAAAACGGCGGCGAGACCGGCTGGCGGGGCTGGCTGCTCGGCGGGGTGAGTCTGGTGGCGCTGTTCCTCAACGCGCCGGAACGCCTCGTGGTTTTGGCGGCGGCGATCCTGGGAGCGTTCATTTTCTCATGAACGCGCCGTCCAAAGTCTCTATCTGGGGGAAACTGCTGTGGATGTTCCTGAAGGTGAACCTGCTCTCGCCTTCGGGGCCGGCTTCCATTGGCCTGCTCTACAAGGAGGCGGTCGGTTCGATCATGACCGAGGAGCGTTTCGTCGAAGCGGTGGGCTTCTCGAACGTGCTGCCCGGCAGCGAGGCGCTCAAACTTGCCATGTTCGTGGGCCATGCGGCGGGCGGGATTCCCGGCGTGCTGGCTGCCCTGCTCGGCGCGGTCCTGCCTCCCACCGTGATGATGCTGGTGGTGGCCTTCGCGCTCCAGCAATTCCAACAGGAGAGTTGGATGAAGGGGTTTGTGGCGGGGATGAGTCCCGCTGTGGCGGCCTTGATGGTCGCGGTGGCGTGGCAACTCGCGCGCGCCACCCGCGCCAAAAAGATCACCAAACGTTTCCTCCTGATCGCCGCGTTGAGCGGCGCGGCCCTCGCGCTGAACGCGCCCTCGCCTCTCGTCCTGCTGGGCGCGGGAGCGCTGGGCGTCATCCTCTATCGGTAGGTGGATATGATTTCAGAGATTTTGATCTTCACCAACGGAAACGCGACGACTTTTCCCGCCGTCACGTACGGAGCCTGGCTGGGCGCCTTGCTGCAGACCTCTGTGCGGCTGGTCGGCCTCGACGAGGACCCGTCCCCCTCGCGCATTGACGAGGAGACGCATCCCCTCGAGGCGGTCTTTGCCCGGGCGGTGGAGGCCTTCAAGCAGGCCGGGGCCGAGTATGCGCTCGAAGTCGTGCAGGGACAGGCGGAGAACGCCATCCCGGCCTATGTCCAGGGAAAGGAAACGCTGGCGCTGATGGGCCCGCTGGGGCGTCCACCGTTGAAACGCCTGCTGGCAGGACGCTCCTTCCGCCACATCATGGAGCATGTCGCCGCGCCGATCCTCTACGTTCCGCAGGCCCGCCTGCCGTTGAAGCGAGTCCTGGTCTGCCTGGGCGGGCTGGGCTACGAAGAGACCGCCAGGAGCCTCGGCACACGGATCATGCTGGCGGCCCGGGCCGAAGCCACCCTGCTGACGGTCGTCCCGCCGATTGATCTCGATTACCCCGAAGCGCGGCAGGTCGGCGAAAACTGGCAGAGCCTCCTCGACACCGACACGATGATCGGGAAGAATCTGCGCCGCAGCCTGGAGGTTGCGCGGGCGGCCGGGCTGACGGCTTCCATCAAGATTCGCAATGGGAGCGTGGTGGAGGAGATCCAGGCCGAGGTGAAAGAGGGGAATTACGATCTCTTGTGCATGGGCTCGCCCCGTAGTTCGAACGCGCTGCGGCAGCTCTACACTCCCAACGTCACCGCCGAGATCGCGGAGATGGACCTCGCGCCGCTGTTGACGGCGCGCTACGCCAGGCCAGAGTGACCGTTTGCCGCGCCCGGTAAACGCGGCGCCGCCTCCGCGCGGCTGTTTCGTCCCGCAAGGCATGTTAAAAAGACATCCATCCTGTTTCGGATGGATGTCTTCTCATTTGACCTCGTCTACATCCCCGGCGTGTACTTCTTCTCCCATTCCGTGATGGCGGCCTGGATGACCGCCCGCACTTCGGGGTCGGTCACTTCGCCCACGCCGGTGAATTTCTGTCTGCCCACCCAGACGTTTACAACGCCGCCGTACCCTTCCTCGAGACGGATATCGCGTCCGCCCAACGGGGAGGCGGCCAGGCGCGCTTGCAAGATTCGGTCAATTTGACCGACGATGCTGGTCGGTTCGGCCGCTTTCGCCTCCGCCGCCGGGATTGGCGCGGACGGGGCGGGCGCGGGAGGCCGGGCGGCGGGCGAAAGCGCTTCCATCATCGGCGTCCCGCCTGCCGCGGCAGGTTTGCCCTCAACCCACGGCCGGACGATGTTCAACAAGTGGATCAGTCGTTTCCGATCCGCGTCCGAAAGATGGACGCTCTTCAGGCGTTGACCGTCGAGGTCGAGCTGGGGGGCGTTGTCCTCGTCCAGCCAGAGGCGCAGGAGGCTTGTGCCAGGCAAAGCCGCGGGAGCGCGCGAGAGCGCCATCTGTTCGGCGTGGGCGATGCGGGCCGCGGCGCGTTCGGCGTCGCCGCGCGCCTGCTGCGCGATGATGTCGGCCCGGGCGCGCGCCTCCTCCAGTTTCTTGCGGGCGTCCAGGTTGGAGTTGAGATAGCCGAGCAGGGCGCCGAGTCCCAGGGCGAGGATAAGAGCCAACACCAGGAGCCAGACCGGCCATGTGATTGTGGCAATATCAAACTGGATCATACGGACCTCTTTTTCTGGCATTTGGGGCAGACGTGCGTCCCTCGCTGCCCGACTGCCAGTTTCACGATCTTCGTTCCGCACACCGGGCAGGGACTGCCCTGGCGGTCGTACACCCGAAAATAATTCTGGAACTCGCCGCCGCGATAGGCCCAGTCTATGGACGCGCCGTTACGGCGGATACCCTCCGTCAGCGCGGCGCGGATCGCCGCGTGCAGGCGTTCGGCCTGTTTCCTCGTCACCGAATCGGACGCGGCCTGCGGATGGAGTCGCGCCGCGTGCAGCGCCTCGTCCGTATAGATGTTGCCGAGGCCGGCGAGGAATCGCTGGTCGAGCAGGAGCGGCTTCAACTGGCGATGGCGGCGGCGCAGATTTTCGTGCAGCCAGGCGGGCGTGAACGCGTCCGAGAGCGGCTCCGGCCCGAGGTCCCCGACGACCGAGTCGGGGTCGTCGGTCAGCCAGACGCGGCCGAACTTCCGCGCGTCGTTGAAGACGAGGCCCCGCGTCCCCGTCCCGCGCGAGGCGAGACGCAGGATCAGTCGGTCGTGTTTTTCGGGTTTGTATCCGTCTTCCTTTATATACAAATCCCCGCTCATACGCAAGTGTACAAATAGGCTATAGTCGGAAAGCTGGAGATGGATGAATTTGGCGCGCCGCCCCACGCCGAGGACTCTTTGGCCGCGGATGCGTTCCCGAAATTGCCGCGCCGAGGGGAATGCCACTGTGCGCGCCCAGCGCGTTTCGGCGGCCGCGATCTCCGCGCCGACGAGGGCGGGACGCAGCGTTCGGACGATCGTCTCGACTTCGGGAAGTTCGGGCATGGCGGTTCAGCGGACGGTTTTGGACGCCGGGCGCTGGCTACTCGTTGAACATCTCGCCCACGCTCCGTCCCTCGTGCGCGCGGCGGATGACCTCTCCCAGCAGACCCGACACGGTGAGCACGGTGAGCCTGCCTTCGAGGATCTTCATTTTTTCCGCCGAGATGGGGATGGTGTCGGTGGTGATGATGTGCTTGATGGGCAGGGAGGCGAGACGGTCCGCGCCGTCCTGGGAAAGGACGGGGTGGATGAACGACAGGTACGCGTCCCGCGCGCCGTTTTCCTTGACGAGGCGCACGGCCTGCGCGATGGAGCCGCCCGTGTCCACCTCGTCGTCCACGATGATCACGTCGCGGTCTTTCACGTCGCCGATCAGGGTCAACGCTTCGGCTTTGGCGTCGTTGCTGACGCGCCGCTTCTCGATGAAGGCGATGGGCGTGTTCAGGTCGGCGGCGTAGTTGCGTCCCTTTTTGGCGAAGCCGAGGTCTACCGCGACCACCACCGGGTCTTTGAGATGCGGACGGATGTGCGCGTTGATGTGACCGGTCAACAGGGAGGAGGAGGTCAGCACGTCGCCGGGGACGGAGAAGAAGCCCTGCACCTGTCCGGCGTGCGGGTCGAGGGTCATGTAGCGGTCCGCGCCGGCCACCTCGATCATGTCCGCGATCAGCCGCGCGGTGATGGGGACGCGCGGCTGGTCTTTTTTGTCCGAGCGGCCGTAGCAGAGATACGGCACGACCGCCGTGATGCGCGCCGCCGAATCCAGCCGCAGGGTCTGGATCATAATGAGCAGTTCCATCAGGTTGCGATGGACGGGCGAGGCCGTGCTTTGGATGACGTACACATCCTGGCCGCGCACGCTGCTGTGTAATTTGATGAACAGGTTTTCGTTGGGGAACTCGACCACGTCGCGCCCGCACAGGGGGCTGTTGAGGTACTCGGAAATTTTTCCCGCCAGTTCGGGCGAACCCGTCCCCGCGTATAACTTGATGTCCCCGTACACTTTCATTTCATGCCGACGATGTTGACTCATGGATTCTCCTTTTTTCGTCCTTCCCATTCTCTTCGCAAAACGCTCATGAAGTGGAGGTCGCCGTATTTGCCGCGCTTGAAGACGGCCTCGCGCATCGTCCCCTCATGCACGAAGCCCGCTTTCTCATAGGAACGGACGGCGCGGAGATTATCGGCGTACACTCTCAAAAAAACGCGGTTCAGATTCAACGTCTCGAAGCCGTGGCGCAAAAGCAGGTTCAACGCCTCGGTCCCGAAGCCCCGGTTCCAGGCCGACTTGTCGCCGATCATAATGCCGACTTCGCCCGAGCCCGCCACATGGTCAACGCTGAAGAGGCCGCCGTTGCCGATCAGCCGCCAGCCTTCGCCGTCGCGCATTTCGATGGCGAGCGGTTTCTCCTCGGGCTCGCGCTTGGCGAGATTCTCGAACCAGGTCTCCTCGTCGCGCAGGGACATCGGCAGGAACAGCGAGAGTCCCAGCGTCACTTCGGGATCGTTGACCCATTCGTGGAATTTCGGGACGTCCTCGCGCTCCACCGCCCGCAGGCGGACGCGCTCTCCATAGATGACGCTCACTTGCGCCTCCCGTCCGTCAAAAGTTGCGCCGCCTCCCAGGGCGAGAGACGATGCGTGAAGACCTGCTCCAGCGCGGACTCGAACTTCCCATCGGGGACTTCGGCCCGGAACCGCGCCATCAACGCCTCGCGCAGCAACGCCTCCACCTCGGACCTGAGGCGGGCGCGCTCTCGAACGGCCCATTCCCCGCTCGCGCGTAGATACGCCGCGTGCTTCTCGATGTGCGCGACAAGTTCGTCAACGCCCGCGCCCTCCGTCGCCACCGTCCGCTGGATGGGCGGAACCCAGCGTCTCGATTCCGTTTTCGCGGGCGCGTCCGCTTTCATCGTCGTCCCGTGATGGCGGACGACGAAGCGTTTCGGGTTCGCCAGATCGAGCATGGATTTGAGCGCCCTGACCGTGTTTTCCGCCTCGGGACGGTCGGCCTTGTTGACGACCAGCACGTCCGCGATCTCCAAAATCCCCGCTTTGATGGCCTGGATGTCGTCGCCGAGGCCGGGCGCGTCCACCACAATGGTGGTATGCGCGAGGCGGACGATGTCCACTTCGTTTTGTCCCGCGCCGACGGTTTCGATCATCGCCGCGTCGAAGCCGGCCGCGTCGAAGACCTGCGTCATCGCCGCCGTGGACTGGGCCAGCCCGCCGAGCGAGCCGCGCGAGGCCATCGAGCGGATGAAGACGCCCGCGTCGCCCGCCAGGTCTCTCATGCGGACGCGGTCGCCCAGCACGGCGCCGCCCGTGAACGGGCTGGACGGGTCCACCGCGAGGATGGCGACGCGCTTCCCGCTGCGGCGATAGGCGAGGGCCAGTTGATTCACCAGCGACGATTTCCCCGTCCCCGGCGCGCCGGTCACGCCGACGAGGTGCGCCCGCCCGGTCCGCGAAAAAAGCGCGGCCAGCGCGGCGCGTCCCTCGGCGGAATCGTTTTCCACCTGCGTCAGCAGGCGCGCCAGCGCGAGGCGGTCGCCGTTCAAGACGGATTCTGCCAAAGTCATTGCCGCGTCCCTACGCGCTGCTCGCGAACCGTACCGTCAGACCTGCGGTCACTTCACGGCCTCGCGGACGTCGCGGACGATATCTTCGGTGGACGCGCCGGGGCCGTAGATGCCTCCCACGCCCAATTCCTTCAAGCGGGATACGTCTTCGTCGGGGACGATGCCGCCGAGGAAGACTTTCACGCGTTCCTGACCGTTAGCCTTGAGCAGTTCCAGCACGCGCGGGACCAGCGCCATATGCGCGCCGGAGAGGATCGAAAGCCCCACCACGTCCACGTCTTCCTGCAAAGCGGCTTCCGCGATCATTTCGGGAGTCTGCCGCAGGCCGGTGTAAACGACTTCCATCCCCGCGTCGCGCAGGGCGCGCGCCACCACTTTCGCGCCGCGGTCATGCCCGTCCAGGCCGGGCTTGGCAACCAGCACACGAATCTTTTGTTCTGTCATTGCGCCTCCGGGAGAGTTTTTCGATGGAATTATACTATGGGAATTTTGACGGGCGTCATCCCCCGACACTTAAACCAAACACCGCCTTTCGGCGGTGTTGACAGCGCCCCCGCGCGGACTCGAACCGCGCTCTTCGGCTCCGGAGGCCGACACTCTGTCCACTGAGCTACGGGGGCTGGCGCAGGAATTGTACCTCATGGCGGAGCAAATTGGCAATTTGAGGCGTTTGCACCTTGAAGACCTTCTCGATTTTTTTACACAGCAACGGGCAGCAACTTGTAGACTCGCGCAAGACGAGATGCAGACTCGATGTCTTTTCGTTTGAGAGCCTCGCGAACGTCGTCGAGCTTGGCTGCATCCGATACGGAAAGATAGGGAGACCAATCGTTTTCTGCATAAATTAAGTCAATGTCCACTTCCGCAACATATTCGTCCACATGGACAAGTTTGGTGATCGGTCGGTTTGTCATTTTACTCTCCTCATAAAATCAGAAGACCAGCGTCTTGGATCAGGGCGATAAGCGGTTATAACGACAGCAGGCGTTGAAGCCTCTTTGGGAATACCCCAGACAACATGAATGGGATTTCCATGATGGTCCTTTTGAAGAACTAAAACGCACGGTCCTTTGGCATAATCGGGATAGTCCTCAATGATGATCGCATCAGCGACTCCCGTCAGGATATCCCGCGCAAGAATGTCATCTTGAGCCAACTCATCGTATCCGTGAGCGGATATCAGAATTTGTTTCTGCTCGATAAGTTTTAGAACCTTCTGGAATGTCTGGCTCATAGGAAAGATTATACAGCAAACTTCTTATAACCGCCCTTCAATCGCTTTCCTCAACTCCTCCTGCACAGACTGCCAATCACGGGAGGCGTCCACCACGCGCCAGCGGACGGGGTCCTGCCCCGCCATCTCCAGATATCCCGCGCGGACGCGGCGGTGGAAGTCCACGGTGTAGGCGTCGAGACGGTTCCACTCGTCCGCCTTTTGCTTGCGCTTTAGTCCGATCTCCACGTCCACGTCGAGCAGGATCGTCAGGTCGGGGACGAGTCCGCCGGTGGCGTAGTGGACCAGCGCCCGCACCTGCTCCAGCTCCTGCTGGTGTCCGTAGCCCTGGTAGGCCAGCGTCGAATCGTAGTAGCGGTCGGAGAGAACGATCTCGCCCAGCGCCAGCCGCGGGCGGATGACCTGCTCCACGAACTGCGCCCGCGCCGCCTGGTAGAGCAGCGTCTCTGTGCGGGGATGCATCTCCGTGTTTTTCAGGTCATGCAAAATCTCGCGGATCTGCTCGCCGATGGACGTCCCGCCCGGTTCGCGCGTCGGGAAGATGACGCGTCCGCGCTCGCGAAAATATTCCACGAGGTAGGGGATGTGACTGGTCTTGCCAGAACCTTCTGGACCTTCGAGGGTGATGAACATGGTGATGAAGAGAGTAGAGAAAAGAGAACAGGGAGCAGTGAATCGAGAGCAGAGAGCCGCGTCAGAAGACACTGCTCTCTGCTCTCCAGTCATCTACTCTCTAAAAATCCTCACGTGCCTGCGCGGTTCCTTCCCGTACGAGTGGCTCACCAACTCCGCGCTGCGCGCCATCTCGTGTTGGAGTCTCCGCACGAGCGAGGGACCAGGCGGCAGGTCTACCCAGCGCTCGCCGTTGAGGACGGCGGCGATGGCGGCCTGCGTCTGGTCGCGGACGTTGTCGAGTTCGCTGCTTCGGGCGGTCACGCCTTCGGACGGCAGGTTGAACAGGTCGCCCATGAACTGGTCCACTTGCGCGACGGTGTTGGCGCGCAGCACATAGATGGGCATGCCGCGCGCTTCGGCGTCCATGATGGTGGCCTGGCGGTCGCGGTAGTAGGCGCGCAGGGTGACGAGCGCGTCGGCCTCGTCCACATCGCGGACGATGACGGCCGGCACGCCGAACCGTTTGGCGGCCTGCTGCAGGCGGTTGCGCGCCACGCCGTACGGATAGACGCGGACGGTCTTCATCGCCAGCGCGGAGGCAGGGGCGGCGGGCGCGGAGTCGACGCGCGAGGCGGGACGCGTCTCCTCGACGGCCGCGGCCGGTTGACGTCCCGTCGAAGATCCCGACGTTTTTCCGGGACGGCGAGGCGTGGGTTTCGTCGGCTCTTTCGCGTCCAGTCTGAACCCGGGGGCGGGCGCGGCCTTCTCGATCTTGATCTGCCCCTCGGGGTCGCGCGTGCGGATTTCGGGCGGCAGCGGGAAGCCGCGCAGGAGCGCGTCGACCGAGGCCATGATATCGGTGTGGACGGCGAAGCGGTCGCGGGTCTGGATCTCGACGAGGACGTCGAAGGTGGGCGGGGCGCGTCGTTCCAGCACCGTCTTCTGCGTCCCGCGGCGGCGCGCTTCCTCGTCGGAGAGGGTCACCGCTTCGATGCCGCCGACGAGGTCGGAGAGGGTCGGGTTCAGCAGCAGGTTGTCGAGCGTGTTGCCGTGCGCCGTGCCGATGAGTTGGACGCCGCGCTCGGCGATGGTGCGCGCCGCCAGGGTTTCGAGTTCTCGGCCGATCTCGTCAATGACGATGACTTCGGGGTTGTGGTTTTCCACCGCCTCGATCATCACCTCGTGCTGGAGAGTCGGCGCTTTGACCTGCATGCGCCGCGCCTTGCCCACTGCGGGATGCGGCACGTCGCCGTCGCCGCCGATCTCGTTGGAGGTGTCCACGATGACGACGCGTTTGGTCTCGGCCAGGATGCGGGCGGCCTCGCGCAGGAGGGTGGTCTTGCCCACGCCGGGGCGTCCGAGGATGAGCAGCGACTTGCCCGAGTTGACGATGTCTTCGATGATGTCAATCGTCCCGTAGACGGCGCGGCCGACGCGCAGGGTAAGGCCGACCACGGCGTCGCGCCGGTTGCGGATGGCGGAGAGGCGATGGAGGGTGCGTTCGAGTCCGGCGCGGTTGTCGGCGTCGAATTCGCCCACGCGTTCGTCCACATAGTCAATTTCGGCGCGGGTCACTTCAGCCTCGCGCAGGATGATCTCGCGGTCCACGAAGCGCGCCGTAGGGACGCGTCCGAGGTCGAGGATGATTTCGAGCAGATTTTCGCTGTCGTTGGCTTTTTCGACCGCGTGCCGAACGGTGGCGGGGAGGATGTCCAACAGGGCATCGAGGTCGTCTGTGATTCGTTTTTGGTCCATAAGTGTCAGGTGTCAGGTGTTGGGGAGGCCATGATGTACTTGCGCCGCGCGAGCCTGGGGACGCGGCTTACAGGTTAGAAGGAGGCGTGGGACATGACGGGGTACCTGCCAATCGGCGATGATGAGCATATTATACGAGGAATATTCGAGTTGCCGGGGATTGCGGCGTTCCCATCCATGGCGGCAGCAAGGTCGGGAATTTTTCGGCGCGAATGCCGCGAATTTGCGCCAGATGGGGGATTGACGCCTCGTGAGGAGGAAGTAAAATGCGGAGCTATTCGCCAAATTGTAAAGGAGCAAAAAATGAAAAAATTTTTCGTACGCTCGATCCTGATCGTCATCGTGGTCTCCGCTTTTGCGCTCACCAGCCAGGCTTTGGCGGCGACCGCCCCTCCAAAATGGATGAACAGCCATTTTGTAGTGGGAAAGGGAATTGTCTTTAATTTCTCCTATGATGCCTCCCATTTACGCAGCCCAAATATTCATGGCGCCACGATCACCATTCACGGTAATTCCTATCCGCTCGCGTGCGTGGTCGTCACCGAAAAGACCACGATCTCCTGCACTTTGCGCGGCGGTTTGACTGAATTTGCCGGCGATTCGGGGAGCATTCATCTTCTTGGTTACTGGTACAGCGTCATCATCCCGAATAAATCGGAGAAGATAGCCCCGCTGAACACTCCGTCGCCCACGCCGCTCCCCTCTCCCACCATGCCTCCGCTGCTTTAATCGGCGGCTCACGAATGAGCGCTGCGCGCGCTTTCGTGAAATAGTGATCGTTCGTTTTTACGCACGGGACAGAGACTATAAGCCTCTGTCCCGTTTTTCATTTGACGTTCAAGGGAGCTCCGTTTTTGACGGGAAATTTCCTTTTAATACGAAGGGTCACGACCCACAGGGCGCTTCGCGGAGTCTACAAAGGAAAATCCTGTGAGATAGGCGCGGCTCCATCCTTTGAGCGTCTTTGTGTTTGGCTCTTTCCCGTTAATTGCAGGAGAGCCTTAACTCTTTTTTGTACACGGATTTACGGATTCATTTTCAATGAAATCCAGGCGAACATTCAAAATTCTCGGTTTTGAATGTTCTTCGCGATCTTAGCGGCAGGAAGTGGTTTTTTTAGCGGCGTTTTCCGTGTCTTTAAAGCTCTCTCTAATCTCCGCTTGCGCTTTTTTTCCGCAGATATTCGTCAATTGCCCAGGCCGCTTTGCGCCCGCCAACCATGGCGGTGACGACCAGGTCGGGGCCCGTCACACAGTCTCCGCCGGAGAAGACGCCCTCGCGGGTGGTCGCGCCGGTGGCTTTGTCTTTGACGGCGATCAGCCCCCAGTTGTGGACTTCGAGGTCGGGCGTGGTCTTCCCGATGATCGGGTCGGGCCAGTAGCCGAGGGCAAGGATGGCTGTGTCGCAGGCGACGCTGAAGTTCGAGCCTTCGATGGGGACGGGTTTTCGGCGTCCCTTCGCGTCGGGTTCGCCCAGTTTCATTTCAAGACATTCCACCGCCGCCAGTTTTCCGTCGGGGCCGGCGATGAATTTGACCGGCTGGGTGAGGAAGCGGTATTTGGCGCCCTCGTCTTTCGCCATCTTGCGGTCTTTCTTTCCGCCGGGCATTTCGTTTTCGGTGCGGCGGTAGAGACAGGTGACCTCCTCGGCTCCGAGGCGCAGGGCGGTGCGCAGGCAGTCCGAGGCGGTGTCGCCGCCGCCGATGACCACCACCCGCTTTCCCATCTCCAGGGGCTGGAGCATGTCGGGCGGGAGCAGGTCGCGCTCCACGTTGCCGCGGATGAGGAAGTCGGTGGCTTCGTAGACGCCGGGCAGGTCGGTGCCGGGCGTGTCTTCCATTTTCGCGTCGATCTCCGAGCCGACGCCGATGAAGACCGCGTCGAAGCCCTCGGCGAATAACTCGTCAATGGTCTTGTCTTTGCCGATGTAGGTGTTGGGGACGAACTTAACCCCGGCGCGCTCGAACTCCTCCCATTTTTCCTGCCAGACGTTTTTGGGAAGTTTGAAGTTGGGGATGCCGTAGACGAGCAGACCGCCCGGCGCGGGCTTGGACTCGAAGATGGTCGCTTCGTGTCCGCGCTGGACGAGTTGGTCGGCGCAGCCCAGCCCGGCGGGTCCGGCCCCGATGATGGCGACCCGCTTTCCCGTCGGCGCGCCGACCGGCAGGATGCGTCCCGCGTGGCGGCGTTTGTAGTCCACCGAAAAGACTTCGAGTTCGCCGCACAGGACGGGCGTCTGGTGTTTGTTCAGCACGCACGAACCCTGGCAGAGCGCCTCGTGCGGGCAGACGCGTCCGCAAATTTCGGGCAGGGAACTGGTCTGGTGATAGAGGTCGGCGGCTTCCTCGAAGCGTCCATGCTCGATGAGCCACATCGCGGACGGGATGTCGTTGTGCGTGGGGCAGGCCGTCATGCACGGCGCGGGGTCGGGACAATGGATGCAGCGCGCGGCCTCCACCATGGCGCGTTCGGCGTCGAACTCGATGACCACGTCGTCGAAGTCGCAGGAACGCTCTTCGGGCGGGCGCAGGTCGAGATCGAAGAAAGGTTTGTTGGCGCGGGCTTTTCGGTCGATATCCAGGAATTCGCTTGGGACTGCCTGCATGGGGGTTCCTCATTAATAATGCTGAATTACAACGATGATACCGAATCTAATTGGATGGATGAAGGCGAAAATGTCACCAAACCCGACGACAATCGTCACATGTCGCCTGGGCGATTTTACCCGCTTTTTGTCCGATTTTGCGGGGGCGGCGCGCGGGCGGAGTGTAAGGATTTCGTAAATTTTTCCGCCTGCGGCTTGCCGCTCCTTGCGAAGCGGGTAGAATAGGCTTGTCGGAGGACAATTGTATGATGCAATTTCTCAAAACCAGAAAAAAGATCGTGATCCTCGTCGTTGTGTTGGCCGCGTTGGGCCTGGCGTTCTTTGCCTGGCGCGGGCAGGGGAGCGCGCAGACGACGTATCAAACCGTCAAAGTTGAACGAGGCGAACTGATCGCCACCGTCGGCGCGACCGGCACGGTACGCGCCCGCCAGAGCGCGACGCTCGTCTGGCAGACCGGCGGTTTGGTGGACAAAGTCAACGTCTCGGTGGGCGAGCGGGTGACGGCGGACGCCGTCCTCGCCTCTCTCGCGCCGAGGTCGGTCTCGCAGAACGTCATCCTCGCGCAGGCGGATCTCGCCAACGCGCAGCGCGCGCTCGACGACCTGATGGCTTCAGACACCGCCCGCGCCCAGGCGTGGATCGCCCTGCGCGCGTCCGAAACCGCATACGACAACGCCAAAAGTAAATACGACGCGATGGAAACCGGCAACTATGAATATGAGCGCGTCGTCTACACCACGATACGCGGCAGGAAAGTCGCCACCCTTGAGACGGTCACTGTGGACCAGGTGGACGACCAGACCCTGGCGGACGCCAAAGCCGATATGGATCTCAAAAAAGCGCAGTACGACGACGCCCAGCGCGCCTACGACCGCCTGAAGGACGGGCCCAACTCGACCGACATCGCCGCCGCGCAGGCGCGCGTGGACGCGGCGCAGGCCACCCTCGACATGGCGCGCCTGACCGCGCCCTTCGCGGGGACGGTCACCGACGTCCGCCTTTTGCCCGGCGACCAGGTGACGGCCGGCATGGCCGGCTTCCGCGTGGACGATCTGTCTCACCTGCTGGTGGACGTGGAACTGTCTGAGGTGGATATCAATCACGTCGCGGCGGGTCAACCCGTCACGCTCACGTTCGACGCGATCCTGGGGAAGGAGTATCACGGCGAAGTGACGCAGGTGGCCGAGGCGGGGAACGTGGTGCAGGGCGTGGTCAATTTCACCGTCACCGTCCGTATTATGGACGCGGATAAACAGGTGAAGCCCGGCATGACCGCGGCGGTTAATATCACGGTGAAGAAACTCGAAGACCAGATCCTCATCCCGAACCGCGCCGTCCGACTCGTGGACGGCAAGCGGGTGGTCTACGTTCTGCGGGACGGCAGCCCCGTCATGGTGGAGGTGAGTCTTGGGTCTTCGTCCGACACCGCGTCCGTGCTGGCAGGAGGCGGCGTCGAGGTGGGCGATCTCATCATCCTCAACCCGCCGGCCGCGTCCAGCGCGGGCGGCGGTCCGCCGTTCATGCGATAGAGGCGATATGGATCAAGACTGGGTGGTGGTCGCAAACGACCTGGTGAAAACCTATAAGATGGGCGAAGTGGAAGTGAACGCCCTGCGCGGCGCGTCGGTGAAGATCGCGCGCGGCGAGGTGGTCTCCATCATGGGGCCGTCGGGATCGGGCAAATCCACGATGATGAACATCCTCGGCTGTCTCGACCGGCCGACCTCGGGCGAATACACGCTGGACGGGGAGGTGGTGGCGGCGATGACCGACGACCAGCTGGCGAGCGTCCGCAACCGCAAAGTGGGATTCGTCTTTCAGAGTTTCAACCTGCTCTCGCGCCAGACCGCGCTCTTCAACGTGGAACTGCCGCTTCGTTACGCGGGCCGGGTGGAAAACCGGCGGCAGCGCGCCGCCGAAGCCTTGAAAGCGGTGGGACTTGAAGACCGTATGACGCATCGTCCCACCGAACTTTCGGGCGGGCAACAGCAACGCGTCGCCATCGCGCGCGCCATCGTCAACCAGCCCGCCATCATCATGGCCGACGAGCCGACCGGCAACCTCGACAGCAAGGTCGGTAAAGAGATCATGCAGTTGCTGCTCAGTCTGAACCGGGAACGCGGCGCCACGCTCATCATCGTCACGCACGACCCGCTCATTGCCGAGCAGACCCAGCGCGTCGTCCGCCTGCACGACGGGCTGGTGGAGTTCGACGGGCTGGCGAAGGGAGGCGCGCAATGAATTTCTCGCAGGCCATTCTCGAGGCCCTCGAAAGCCTCGGCTCGAACAAGATGCGCTCCGGCCTGACCGTGCTGGGAATCGTCATCGGCGTGGCGGCGGTGATCGCGATGCTGGCGGTCGGCACCGGCGCGCAGGATAGCATCACCGGCTCCATCAGCGGGATCGGGACGAACCTGCTCTTCGTCTTTCGCGGCGGCGGGCATATGGGCGGCGGGACGGAAGTCCGCAACCCCAAACCGTTGACGCTGCAGGATGCCGCGGCCATCGCGGACCCGTTCGCGGCCCCCTCGGTGGAACTGGTCGCGCCCGTCCTGCAAGATAGTCTGCTCATCAGCGCCGCCGGGCAGACTGCCACCGTTAACGTCTCCGGCGTGACGCCCGACTACTTCCCGCTCCGCAACTATACGCTGACGGAAGGCGAGGCCATCACCGAAGAGAACCTGCTCGGGCGCGCCTCGGTGGCCGTGATCGGACCCGAGACCGCCGACACATTGTTCGGGCGCCATGACGGCCTCGTGGGCGAGCAGATCACCATCGAAGGGCAGCCCTTCCGCATTATCGGCGTGTTAAGCGCCAAAGGCGGCGGGATGTTTGGCTCGGAAGATAACCAGGTTTTGATTCCATACAGCGCCGCGCAGACGCGCCTTATCCAGCGCCGCACACGCGACCAGGTGGACATGCTCCTCGTCCAGGTGGTGGATTCGGAATCCGTGCCGAGCGCGGTGGAGCAGGTCTCCGCCATTTTGCGGACGCGCCATCGCACCGAGATCGGCGCGGACGATTTCACCGTCTTCAGCCAGCAGGACTTCCTGCAAACTGCGGCTGCCATCACCAGCGTGTTGACGATCTTCCTCGGCGGCATCGCGGCCATCTCCCTGCTCGTGGGCGGCATCGGCATCATGAACATCATGCTGGTCTCCGTCACCGAACGGACGAAGGAGATCGGCCTGCGGAAGGCCCTCGGCGCGCGCAAACGCGACATCCTCATCCAGTTCCTGACCGAGTCCTCGCTGCTGAGTCTCTTTGGCGGCATCATCGGCATTCTCTTTGGATGGTTGATCTCGTTCATCGTGGAAAAGGTGGCCGTCGCTTCGGGGACTCCCTTTTACCCGCGCATCGGCCTCGACGCCATCCTGCTCGCGACCGTCTTCTCCGCGGCGGTGGGACTGTTCTTCGGCATCTACCCCGCCAACCGCGCCGCGAATTTGGAACCTGTGGAGGCGCTGCGGTACGAATAGAACGACAATGAGCAAGAGACCAGGTTCCGCAAGAAACCTGGTCTCTTTTTTTGTTCGCGCGTGAAACTCGCGCAGGTTACGGCACGTGATATTCGATGATGAGCATCGGGCGCATGGACGCGGTCTTGTAATTGCCGCTGAAGAACTTCATGTAATCTGCGCGTCTATTGTTATTGTCGTCGAGGGTGAAGCGCAGGCGGAATTGCGTCGTGCCTTTCAGATTGATGAAGGGATGGGCGGTCTTTCCGAGGACCGCGCTGTACCAGTTGTTGACCGGCGTCTTGCCAAACGTCCCGATCGCGGGCTTGTTCGCGGCAACCTGGAAATCGCTGGCCGCCAGCTTGACGTTCGCGCCGAAGTAGGGCCTGCGGATATCCGCTTTCAGCCAGCCCAGTTTGAGGAATGGATTCATTCCCGTCAGCCCGGCTTTTCGGATCTTGAGCGTGACCTTATCAATGACCGCGTTGTCTGGCAGCGCGCTGGTGTTGAAGGAAAGGATGGCTTTGTATTGGCGGTTCGAGGCGTCGTCTCCAAGATAAAACATGGAACCGCTAGGGCTGATGACGCCTCCCTTGTTGCTCTTTTCCGAGGTCTCCAGGATATGCCCGTCGTACGCCCCGGCCGAGCGGACGGTCAAAGTCTGCTTTTTGTAGATCGTGACCGACGTCGACGCGGAATCCTGGAACAGGTTGGGAAGCCTGTCATAAACGATGGCCTGAATTTCATACACGCCCGACGCGAGGTTCGCCGGGATGGCGAGAGAAGCCACAACCGGATCGTCAACCGGACCCTCGTCCGTGCTGGTGATGGTATGGTCGATGGTGTCGCCGGCGATGATGGCGCCCGTCTCGTTTCGCAGGTTGATCTCGGTCCGTAGTTGCTGTGTGGGCAGGGGACCGTCCACCTCGATCGTCACATTGATGGTATTTCCAGCGACATAAGAGGGTTGATCGGTCGTCAGTGAACGGATTGTGGCGTCGCCGTTGGGTTGTCCGTTCAGCACAAGCTGCCCCCAGTCCACGTTCACCGCCCAACCGGTGTCTGTGATTTCGATTTTGACCAGGTTGTCGCCCTGCACGACCCAGGCCGGGTCGATGGACAGGATGGTCGTGGACCATTCTTCATTGGCGCCGGTCAAGACCCCGGCCAGGTTGCCGTTGAAGTACACATTGTCTATTTCTCCAATGTCCACATCGTAAGAGAGCAGGAGGAGGTCCACGCTGGTCAATCCGTCGGCATACGGGACATTGATCGTGAATTCGATCGGCGTATTTTCATCGGTTTTGAAGAGATAATCATCCATGTCGCAATCGCCGTTGCCGCTGTTGCTTTCGTCCTGATTATCCCGGGTGGTGAACAAGGGAAGGTTGTTTTCGTCATTGAGACCATCAGCGCAGGTCCCGCCGAAATTGACGTAAAGGTCAAGATTTCCGCCAGTCCCATTCTTATCTGCCGCCTCGATGTAATAAGCGACGCCGGCCGTGAGCGCGACGCGGAGAGCGGATGTCTCTCCGACGTAATCGTCGTTGCAGGCCACATTGGTCAAACTGCCGCGCTCGCCGGTCCAGACCGCCAGCATGGTGTCGTAATCGCTGTTGTGGGTGTTGACGTACAAGGTCCCGTTTTCGGTGGGGGTGAAGCTGTACCAGACCGTGTTCGAGCCGGCATCCAAACTCCCGCAGGGAAATGCCGGGTCGTCCATCGCGGCGGTCGCGGCAGTCGTGTCCTCGACGACGCTGAAAGGCAGGCTGGTTATCTCTGTGGATGTGTCGAAGTCGTCGTTCGCCCCGGCCGCTCCGACCGGCGTGACGGCTTTGCCGAACGTCAGCCCGGCCAAAACCAGGAGAGTTAGCATCCTGAAAAAATAAAATTTTGTCTTCATACCTTCTCCTTGCTTCTCGAACCGAAAATTACGAAAGGGGATTCGTCGCGTCAACTACAGGAACGGCGTCGCCCGCCGACGTGCCGCGAAAAACATCCCCGCGCGAATGGATTGATCAGGCGTCTGCTCCGCCTTGCCCGCCAAAAGGGGTGAACCCCTGTCGGCGCGGGTGGATTATACCTGACTGGACAGGCGATATTCTTTGCCGCCGTCCTCTTGCAAAAATGTAAGAATAAGCGCGCTCGACGGAGCGCCCGTTGCCCGATCTTCCACCTTGTACCTTCAACCTTCCCCTTTTATAATATCCCCATGTCCACATTTCATATCCTCATCACCGACGGCCTCGACGCCTCCGCTCAGGCCGTTTTGCGTTCCTGTTCCGTGGATGACCGCACGGGCATCGCCGCGGACGAACTTGTCAAGATCATCGCCGACTACGACGCGCTCATCGTCCGCGGGCGGACGAAGGCGACCGCGTCGCTGCTCGAAGCCGCGACCCGCCTGAAGGTCATCGGACGCGCCGGCGTGGGCGTGGATAACATCGACCTGGCCGCGGCTAAATCCCGCGGCGTGACCGTCGTCAACGCCCCCGTCTCGACCACGCTGGCAGTCGCGGAACTGACCTTCAGCCTGCTCCTCGCCCTGGCGCGCGAAATTCCCCGCGCCGACGCGTCCATGAAGCAGGGACAGTGGCTCAAAAAGGAACTCGAAGGCGCGGAGTTGTACGGCAAGACGCTCGGCATTTTGGGCATGGGACACATCGGCTCGGAAGTGGCGCGCCGCGCCCGCGCCTTCGGCATGAGCGTGCTGGGCTACGACCCCCTGCTCACGCCCGACGAAATTCGCGGCCGCGTGGCCGAGCCTGTGGACCGCGACGAACTGCTGGCGCGCTCCGACTTTGTGTCCCTGCACCTGCCGCTGCTCCCCGAAACGCGCGGCATGTTCAACGCCGAACAGTTCGCCAAAATGAAGGACGGGGCGCGCATCGTCTGCGCGGCGCGGGGAGGCATCATTGACGAGGCCGCGCTGCTGGCCGCCATCGAAGCGGGCAAGATCGCGGGCGCGGCGTTGGACGTGTTCGCGTCCGAGCCGCCCGGCGCGACGGACCTGGTCAAGCATCCGCGCGTCATCGCCACCCCGCATGTCGGCGCGCAGACCGCCGAAGCCCAGTCCCGCGCGGCGGAAGACATCGCCCACGAAGTCCTCGCCGCGTTGCGCGGGGAAAAACTACGCTGGAAAGTGGCGTAGGCAGGTACATTACGTAGACACGTACACATGAAATACCCGCTACACACTGTTCTCTGTTCTCTACTCTCTGTTCTCTCTATCTACTCACCATCCCCAGGAGCCATCCATGCAAGACAAATTCAATGAATTGAAAGCGGTCCTCGCCGAGATTGCGGACCTGAACCACGCCGCGGCCGTCCTCGGCTGGGACCAGAACACCTACATGCCGCGCGGCGCCGCCGAATCGCGCGGCAACCAGCTCGCCACGCTCGGCAAGATCTCCCACGAAAAATTCACCAGCGACCGGGTGGGGAAACTGCTGGACGAACTCAAGGACGCCTTCCCCGCCGAATCGGACGAGGCCGCCATCGTCCGTGTGACGCGCCGCGACTACGACAAGGCGACGCGCGTCCCGCCCGAGTTCGTAGTGGAGCAGGCCCAGGTCACGACCGCCGCGCACGAAGGCTGGATGAGGGCGCGCCAGCAATCCGATTTTTCCATCTTCGAGCCGCACCTCGCCAAAGTCCTCGACCTGACGAAGCGCTACATCGGCTTCTTCCCGAAGGCCGACCATCCCTACGACACCCTGCTGGACGATTACGAGCCGGGCATGAAGACCGCCGAAGTGCAGGCCATCTTCGCCGAACTCCGCAAAAAGCAGGTGAAACTTCTCAAAGCCATCGCCGAGAAAAAGCAGGTGGACGCGTCCTTCCTCTACAAGAAATATCCCGAGGCGAAGCAGAAAGCCTTCGGCGAGAAAGTCGTCACCGCGTTCGGCTTCAACTGGGATCACTATCGGCAGGACAAATCGCCGCATCCCTTCACCACCTCTTTCAGCATCAACGACGTGCGCATCACCACGCGCTACGACGAGAAATTCTTCAACAGCGCGATCTTCGGCTCCATGCACGAGGCGGGACACGCCCTGTACGAAGGCGGCATCCATCCCTCGTTCGAACGCACGCCCCTCGCCAACGGCGCCTCGCTGGGCGTGCACGAATCGCAGTCGCGCATGTGGGAAAACCTCGTCGGCCGCTCGTTCGCCTTCTGGGAACACTTCTACCCCGAACTGCAAAAGACCTTCCCCTCGCAGCTCGGCGATGTGAAACTGCGCGCCTTCTACAAGGGCATCAACAAAGTCGAGCCGTCGTTCATCCGCGTCGAAGCGGACGAGGCCACCTACAACATGCACATCATGCTCCGCCTCGAGATCGAGATCGCCATGGTCGAAGGCTCGGTGACGCTCAAAGACCTGCCCGCGCTGTGGAACGCGAAGATGAACGAATACCTCGGCGTCACGCCTCCCGACGACGCGCGGGGCGTCCTCCAGGACATCCACTGGTCGTTCGGCGGCATTGGCTACTTCTCCACCTACTCGCTCGGCAACCTCATCTCCGCGCAACTCTGGGAAAAGATCAACGCCGACATCACCGACCTCTCCGCGCAGATCCGCAAAGGCAAATTCGACGCCCTGCTCGGCTGGCTGCGCGCCAACATCCACGTGCATGGCCGCAAGTACGAGCCGCAGGACCTCGTCCAAAAAGTGACCGGCTCCAGGATCAACCCCGCGCCCTACCTGCGTTACCTCGAGACGAAGTTCAGCGACATCTACGGGCTGTAACTTACGAAGACAGAAACCAGGTTTCCCCGGAAACCTGGTTTCTCTATCTGACCCATGAATCGTCTCCTGCGACCGACCCTCCTCCTCGCTTCCCTCCTGACCTTGAGCGGATGCGCCTCCGCGACCTCCTCCTACCCGACGCCGATTCCCGCCGAGGTCCTGCCAACGGCTATCGCGCAGACCGCAGCCGCGCTCAACGCCACTGCCCTTGCGGCGCTCCCCTCGCCGACGGTCACGCCTCTTCCCACCGAGACGCCGACCCCCACGGTCACGTTGACGCCCACGCCCATCCCGCCCGCGCCGAACGCGCGTCTTCATTTTCTCGCTCCCGGGCCGATGTCCGTGCTTGTGTCCCCGCTGCAACTCAAACTGTACGTCCTGCCGGGAGAGACGAATCTCGTGCAGGTGACCCTCTTCGGCGAGGACGGCCGCCTGCTGGCCCGCGACCTGACGCGCGTCCAGGACGTGCCGCCGCCGGGACTGGAACTTTACCTGGAGATTCCCTTCGAGGTCCGCGTGAACGAGTTGGCGCGTCTCGAAGCCAGCATTACCGACAAGGCAGGACGTCTCGAAGCGCTGAACTCCATCCACGTGACGCTTCTGCCGACGGGTCTGAACCGCGTCAACCCGCCCGATCCGCCTTTCGAGCGCGCCGTCTTCTACTCCCCGCTGGACAAAGCGGTCGTCTCCGGCGGCGCGTTGACGGTGGACGGCGCGTTCTGGCCCGTGACCGACCAGCCCGTCATCCTTGAATTGGTGGACGAGGGAGGCCGGGTGTTGGCGACGCGACAGTTGGCGCTAGCCGGCGATACCCATGTGCCGTTCGCCACCGTCATCCCGTTCAAAGTCGCCGCGGTCACTCAGGCGCGCCTGACGCTGCGCCAGATGGACCCGCGTTTCAATATGATCGCCTATCTCTACAGCGTGGCGGTGACGTTGAATCCGTAGGGTTGCCAAAAGGGAACGCGGCAGGTATAATGCCGCTTGCCTTTCACAAGGAAAGGAACTGTTTCGGGGCGTGGCTCAGCCCGGTAGAGCGCACGGTTCGGGTCCGTGAGGTCCCGAGTTCAAATCTCGGCGCCCCGACAGGTCAATGCAAGGACGCAGGCAACCCGAAGCCTGCGTCAATTTTTTAAGCGAACTTCCGAAGCCGTGCGGCTTCGGAAGTTTTGATTTCAGGACGGCGCCCGCCATTCGGCGACGATTTCCAACTCGTTCTCCAAATAGCGACGTTTCATCTCCGAGCGTTGGATCTTTCCGCTCGACGTTTTGGCGATGGTCGCGCGGCGGATGAGGATCACCGCGTGGGCGCGGATGCCATGCTCGCGCGCGATATTGGCGCGGATCTGTTTGATGACCTCGTTCCAGTCTACGCCTTCGAGTTCGCGGCGCTGCGTCTCGTGGACGACGATCAACTGCTCCACGTTGTCCTCGACGACCGAGAAGGCCGCGCCGCCTCCCGCGCGCAGGGCGGGGTGCGTCCGTTCAACCGTTATCTCCACGTCTTGCGGATAATAGTTCCGTCCGCGCACGATCAGCAGGTCTTTAAGTCGGCCTGTGATGTAAAGATGACCGTCATACATGAAGCCAAGGTCGCCCGTCCGCAGGAAGGGGCCTTCGTGCGTCCCGGCAATGTGCGCGCCGAAAGTGTGTTTTGTATCGTCGGGACGATTCCAATAGCCCTCGCCCACGCTGTCGCCGCTGATCCAGACCTCGCCGACCTCGTCGGGCGCGCAGCGTTTGCGGCTCTTCGGGTGGACGATGGCGATCTGATAATCTGCCAGCGGCGTCCCCGAGCTGACGGCTTCCACGCTTTCTTTCGGGTCGTTTGAGTCGCTGGGGACGAGCCGCCCCTCCTCAAAGTCCGCGCGGCGGAAGCGTTGGGCAATTGTCCGCTTCTCGCCGGTGTAGAACGAAATCACCAGCGTCGTCTCCGCCATACCGTAGCAGGGAGCCAGCGCTTCGGGGCGGAATCCGAACGGCGCGAATTTCTCCGCGAAGCGCGCCTGCGTTTCGGCGCGCACCGGCTCCGCGCTGTTGTAGGCGATCTTCCAGCTGGATAGGTCCAGCCCCTCGCATTTTTCCAATGGGATTTTGTTCACGCATAGGTCGTAGGCGAAATTCGGTCCGCCCGAGGCGGTGACTTTGAATTTTTGGATCGCCTTCAGCCAGTTGAGCGGGTTTTGCATGAACTGGATGGTCGGCATCAAAATGCTGGGCGTGCCGTCCATCGGCGTCAGGAACGTCCCGATCAACAGGCCCATATCGTGGAAAAGCGGCGTCCAGGTCAGGACAGCCGAATCGTCCGCGTATTCGCCGCCTCGTACCCGCGTTTCGTGCAGGGCGTGCATGTTATGCGAGAAGTTGCGATAACTGATCAGCACGCCTTTGGGGATGTTCGTGGACCCGGATGTGTACTGCATGAAGGCCAGCGACTCGGGTTTGATCTCCGGGATTTTCAAGCTATGACCGCCTCCCGCGCGGACCGTCTCGCGCGTGACCCATTTCAGCGCGGCGAAGTCCGGGAATTGCGCGGCCTCCGCGAGGAACGCGGCCTGGTATTCGGGCGTGGTCAGCACGAGGCGCGCCCGCGCGTCTTTGGCGATGGCCTCCAGCCGCTGGGCGGAGCGGTTCATCCCCGGCGGGTTTGTCGGGATGGGGACGATGCCCGCGTACAGGCAGGCGTACATGGCGACGATGAATTCCAGGCTGGTCGGGTACACCAACAGCGCGCGTTCGCCCGGTTCGGCTATGCTTTGCAGGAAGGCGGCCATACTTTTGACTCCCGCGTCCAACTGGCTGTAGGTGAGGCTGTGGTCCTCCGCCTCCGTCGCGCCGAGGAGCAGGTGCGAGAGACGGTCGGGAGTCTCCGCGGCGCGGCGTTGGAGGACTTCGACGGGATTGATGAACGGATATGCCATTTTTTCTCTTTCGGGGATCTGTCCTACCGCTCTGCCAAACCCGCGAGGACTTTGTCGGCGATCAACGTCACCGTGTCCATGTTTTCCACGGTCAATTCGGGATCGGGGATGTAGAGGTCGAATTCCGTCTCGATGAAGACGCCCACCTGCGCCATCGCGAAGGAATCGATGAGTCCGCTGGAGAAGAGCGGCTCGTCGTCCTTGAGGGGATAATCGGGATTCTTGAGCAGTTCCTTCAAGGTGAAGGCGCGAATTTTTTGCAGGGCTTCGTTTCGATCCATGGGAGGACTCCTTCGATTTTATGGCGGCGCGGGACGCTCTTCGGTTCCGATTTTACGGGTAGACGAACACCGGCGGCGCGCTTTGTAGTTTCGTGATGACAATGACCGCCAGCGGGATCAACGCGAGCAGGATCGCCTGCGCCCAGAACGGCCATTTGCGGAAAACCAATTCGTCTTTGCCGCGCTGCTGGAACCAGTCAACCAGCAGGGACAGGATGACGGGCGCCGCGGGGCGCAGGTCGAACATCACGCCGTCCCAGCCTTTGACGATGCGGGCGAAGAAGACGTAGGTCTGCTTCAAGTCTAACACGAAGGGGACGGTGGACGCGGCCATCAGCAGGATCAGCCAGGAGCGGGAGAGAATCCTGCGCCAGAGCGGGATCGAGGCCTCGGCCTGCGCGGGACGCGACAACATGCGGATATTCTCGAACATGATGAGCAGTCCCATCAGCGCGCCCCAGACGAGGTGGTTCCAGTCCGCGCCGTGCCAGAGTCCGCTGATGAGCATGGTGACGAGCGGCGGAACGATGAGGTTGGGGATGTTGGCGCGGCTGGGATTCTTCCGCAAAAAGGCGCGGCTGACGGGCATGTAGATATAGTCGCGCAGCCACTGCGAGAGGCTGATGTGCCAGCGCGTCCAGAAGTCGGAGACATCTTTCGAGAAGAAGGGCGCGTTGAAGTTGCGGCTGAGCTGGATGCCGAAGAGTCCGCTCACGCCGCGCGCGATGTCGGTGTAGCCCGCGAATTGGTTGTAGAGGTAAAACATGTAGGTGACCAGCGCCCACAGCAAAACGAGCGCGCCGTGCGAAGCGGGGTCTTGAAGCGGGATGGCGGGGAGGAAGAGAGTCAGCAGGCCGCCGAGGAGGGAAGCGCGGAAGAGGCCGACCAGGATGAGGGTCAGGTTGGAGGCGAGGGCTTCGTCGTCCACCGTCCGTTTTTCGGCGAGTTGCGGCAGGAATTTGCGGGCGCGTTCCAGCGGTCCGTTCAGCAGTTTGGGGAACCAGGCCAGGTAGAGGGCGAAATCCACAAAGTTGTAGGTCGGCTTGGAAAGTTTTAAGTTGATGTCAATGAGGTAGGAAATGCCATTGAGCGCGTAGTACGACGCGCCGACGGGCAGGACGAGAAGCGGCAGGATCGTTCGCGCGTTCGAGGCGTTGATCTCCAGAACGCCTTTCAGGTATGTCCCGCCGACGAGGAACCAGAGCAGGATGCCGACGTTGAACAGGATTCCCAGCCAGAGGATGACGCGTTTCGATTTGACGGAGCGATACAGCCAATGACCGAGGCCGAAGACGATCGCAGTCTGGGCGAGGAGAAGAAGTGGATACCAGCGAAGCCAGGTACTGTAGTAGTAATACGAAGCGATTAGTAGAAAGAGATTTTGGAGGCGGCGCGGCAGGATATAGTAGATCGCCAGCGCGACCAGCACGAAAACGAGGAATTTGGCGGAGAGGATCGTCATGCTAGTTCCCCTCGCTGGATGAGCGTGTCGGCAACGGACCGAGGAGGCGGGCGGCTTGCCCGCCGAGCCACTCGCTGAAAACCTCCGCGCCGACGCGGTTCAGGTGATAGAGGTCATACCAGCCCGTGTCGGGGATGGACACAGATGATTCCGCTTCGAGGAAGGGAACGCCGTGATTTTTTGCGATGTCCCTCAGGCGCGCGTTGACTTTGTCAATGAAGGCTAGTATGCGCGCTTTGTCTGCGCGCGGCTGGCCGTGCCGGTCTTTCAGTTCGAGCAGGGCGGGGTGATAGGTCATTTCGGCGATCAAGACCTGCGCGCCCGCCTGTTGGCTGAATGAAATGAGATGTTCGAGCGCGTCGAGGTTGCGTTCGGAGACCCCGAAGTCTCCAAACTCCTTTTGCAGGTTTTTGACGAAGCCTGTTTCGACAGGCAGGGACGGGTTGACGCTCACGTCCGAGAGGGCGAACCCGTTGTCGGCGATCTCGCCGTCCCATTTGCGCGCCCCGCGCACGACCTCGCCGTAGCGCATTCCGTACGGCGCGGCGTAACTGAGGATGGTCAGCGCGCGCCAGGCGTAGGAATGTTCCGTCAGCCAGCCGTTGAGGTTGAAAGCGCCGGTCTGGTAGCGCAGCCAGTCGTTTTTGAGGTAACGTTCGTTTATATCTTGTTCGCGTCCCTCGGTGTAATCAAGAAAGGATGTGCCGATGACGACCAGCCGCGGTTGGTACTTGCGGATCAGGATCTCGCTCAGGAGGGACGTGCTCCAGATCTGCGAGCCGGTCACGCCGAAGTTGTAGCAGTTGACTTTTTCGCCGCTGACGGTTTCGTAGGACCGCTCGAAGGCGGCGGGATCCACAGCGCGGAAGGCCTGCGAACTACCGAAGATGAAACAGTCGGGCGCGCCCTTCTCGCGGACGAATTTGTCGAGCAGGTTGAGTTGCAGTTCCAGTTGGGTGTGATTGATCCCGTACGCCTGATAGGGAATCTGCGCCTGGACGAAGGGCGTGCGGGCCGTCATTTCCGCCAGGATGCAGATAACCACGAAGAGAATCGCCGCGGTCGCCAGCATGGAACCGCGCGGACGGGTGATTTTCATCGAAACGCGTTGTTCGTATCGTATCAAAACGCTTCCTCCAGCCATTTAAGCCCCCCCATTCTACTCGATAAACGGGGAAGGGAGAGAGGATGGGCGTAAAAAACGGGCGGAATGCGTTAGTGTAAACTTGTTTCTGTAAAATTTGCCAAAAAGGTAGGTCTGGTATATTCTTTCGGAAAGCTCAACTTCAGAAAGGATAGAGACCATGACCTACCAAAATGATTGTACCTTACCAAACGAAGTTTTGGAGCAGATCAGCGAGCAAGGCTTGGATTACTTGCCCGAGTTGATGCGCGTCATCGTCAATGCGGCGATGAAAGCGGAGCGACAGCAATACCTGGGAGTGGCGCCTTACGAACGCTCGGAACAGCGACGCGACCAAGCCAACGGGTTCAAGCCGAAAACAGTGCGGACGCGCATGGGCGCGATTGAATTTGCCGTTCCGCAAGTGCGGACTGGGGATTATTATCCACAAGCGCTGGAAAAAGGGTTGCGTAGTGAACGCGCCCTGACGATGGCGTTAGCCGAGATGTATGTGCAAGGGACCTCGACCCGCAAAGTGAATGCCATTGTCGAGAAGTTGTGCGGCAGCCAGGTATCGAGCAGTCTGGTGAGCAAGGCCACCTCGGAGTTGGATGTCTTGCTGGAAGCCTGGCAGAATCGACCGTTGGGAGAAATCCGCTACCTGTTTTTGGATGCCCGCTACGAGAAAGTGCGGATGGATGGACAGGTGGTAGATGCGGCCGTTTTGATCGCCCAGGCAGTGGATCCACTCGGCAAACGGAGGATTTTGGGCGTGAGGATAGGTCTGGGTGAGGCCGAAATCTTCTGGCGCGCCTTCCTGCAAAGCCTGATCCAGCGCGGCCTGAGCGGTGTGCGTCTGATTACCAGCGACGCTCACGCTGGTTTGCGGCAAGCGTTGCGGGCGGTGTTTGGAGGCGTTCTCTGGCAGCGCTGCCAATACCATCTGCAACAGAATGCAACCAGCTACGTTCCTCGCCGCGAGATGTTGACAGAAGTGGCCGCGGACATTCGCAGAGTGTTCAATGCCCCCGACCGTCCGACGGCCGAAGCCTACTTGAAGCAAACGGTTCAAAAGTATGCTCAAAGCGCTTCCCGCCTGGCGGACTGGATGGAAACCAACCTGCCCGAAGGACTGACCGTGTTCGCCTTTCCCGAAGCGCACCGCAGGAAACTGCGCACCAACAACACCCAGGAACGCTTGAACCGCGAAATTGGACGGCGCACCAACGTGGTGAGCATCTTTCCCAATGAAGCCGCCTGTTTGCGTTTGGTGAGCGCCATCCTGATGGAACAGGATGAGGAATGGCAGATGGGTCGAGTCTATCTTTCGATGGACGAAAACCCTCCTCCTAAATGAAAACGAGAACAGCCTTTTTGAGAAGCGCCGTTCCCGTTTCCGTTGGGGTGCGCTCATTTTACCCGAACTTTGTCTTCCCAGAGCCCCTTCTCCGTTTTTGGGACTCTCCTTCCGAGGAAAGCCAGATCACTTTTACAGAAAAATCCTTGCACTATCAATTTACATAGACTTCCATTTTCTTTTCTTTACATCTGAGAATCAAAACAGGCAAAGGCGTATCTAGCCATGCTTCAATGTAGTTCTCGGCTTTCAATGCAAGAACAACTGTTGTTGAATTATCAAATTCCGACTCGCTGGTAGAAACTTTCCATTTTCCTGTAGGCTGTAGAGACCTACTATCTATTGTAGGCGTAATTAGTGAGTGCGGATTTGTGGCTGTTGCAAGTACTTGATTATTTAATATAATAACAGCTGCAATAACACAGATTACGCCGATAATCCCTACTACCAAAACAGATCCAATAATCCATAAATTCCTGTTGGCATTTTTGTTTTTTGATGCCCGAGCTTTATTAGGAATAGGCTTATTCTCCATGGGAACACTTTTTAAATCTTTTGGGTATTTTGGATAGTGCAAGGATTTTTCTGTAAAAGTGATCTGGCTTTCCTCGGAAGGAGAGTCCCAAAAACGGAGAAGGGGCTCTGGGAAGACAAAGTTCGGGTAAAATGAGCGCACCCCAACGGAAACGGGAACGGCGCTTCTCAAAAAGGCTGTTCTCGTTTTCATTTAGGAGGAGGGTTTTCGTCCATCGAAAGATAGACTCGACCCATCTGCCATTCCTCATCCTGTTCCATCAGGATGGCGCTCACCAAACGCAAACAGGCGGCTTCATTGGGAAAGATGCTCACCACGTTGGTGCGCCGTCCAATTTCGCGGTTCAAGCGTTCCTGGGTGTTGTTGGTGCGCAGTTTCCTGCGGTGCGCTTCGGGAAAGGCGAACACGGTCAGTCCTTCGGGCAGGTTGGTTTCCATCCAGTCCGCCAGGCGGGAAGCGCTTTGAGCATACTTTTGAACCGTTTGCTTCAAGTAGGCTTCGGCCGTCGGACGGTCGGGGGCATTGAACACTCTGCGAATGTCCGCGGCCACTTCTGTCAACATCTCGCGGCGAGGAACGTAGCTGGTTGCATTCTGTTGCAGATGGTATTGGCAGCGCTGCCAGAGAACGCCTCCAAACACCGCCCGCAACGCTTGCCGCAAACCAGCGTGAGCGTCGCTGGTAATCAGACGCACACCGCTCAGGCCGCGCTGGATCAGGCTTTGCAGGAAGGCGCGCCAGAAGATTTCGGCCTCACCCAGACCTATCCTCACGCCCAAAATCCTCCGTTTGCCGAGTGGATCCACTGCCTGGGCGATCAAAACGGCCGCATCTACCACCTGTCCATCCATCCGCACTTTCTCGTAGCGGGCATCCAAAAACAGGTAGCGGATTTCTCCCAACGGTCGATTCTGCCAGGCTTCCAGCAAGACATCCAACTCCGAGGTGGCCTTGCTCACCAGACTGCTCGATACCTGGCTGCCGCACAACTTCTCGACAATGGCATTCACTTTGCGGGTCGAGGTCCCTTGCACATACATCTCGGCTAACGCCATCGTCAGGGCGCGTTCACTACGCAACCCTTTTTCCAGCGCTTGTGGATAATAATCCCCAGTCCGCACTTGCGGAACGGCAAATTCAATCGCGCCCATGCGCGTCCGCACTGTTTTCGGCTTGAACCCGTTGGCTTGGTCGCGTCGCTGTTCCGAGCGTTCGTAAGGCGCCACTCCCAGGTATTGCTGTCGCTCCGCTTTCATCGCCGCATTGACGATGACGCGCATCAACTCGGGCAAGTAATCCAAGCCTTGCTCGCTGATCTGCTCCAAAACTTCGTTTGGTAAGGTACAATCATTTTGGTAGGTCATGGTCTCTATCCTTTCTGAAGTTGAGCTTTCCGAAAGAATATACCAGACCTACCTTTTTGGCAAATTTTACAGAAACAAGTTTACACTAACTGGGAAAGCTCTATTTTTCCGCGATCCTTATGGCATGATTGTTTCTATGTTACAAAGTAAGGAAATGGTTTTTGGGTTTACTCCGTTTAATGCGGATCCAGTAGTTACAACATTCGATTTACGCGGATTAGTGGACGTAATTGGGCCGCTGAAACAAAGTTGCGATTGGAACGGCGAGCCTAAATAACTTACAATAATTGATTCCATGTCTGCCCGATAGCAGATAATGTCAGTCGTGGAATGGGTTCTTGGTCAAAACCTGAAGGAATATTCAATTTTATGAACGATACAAGCAAGGAAGTTCTTGAAACTGTTGTTGAAATAGTAGAGAATTTGGAGACCTTTTCTTTTGATGAGCATGTCAAAAAAACTGGCTTGGGATTTAATGCCTGTCGAGATGATAATGATGAATGGATAATTAATTTTAGTCTGCCAAAAGACGAAAAATTACAGGCTTTTCTTTTTCGATTTCGGCTGTTTATTCAACGGAACGAGCCAATATCTTTTTACAACTTAAGAAATTTATTTTCTGACTCAACTCTATCAGGCTCTTGGAAGAATGGCGTTGAGGCAGCTATTCAATCTTTTGAGGATTATAGCAAGGCTTATCCAATAGGTATTGAAAAGGAATTCTTTGGGAAACTTCCAACAAATGGGGAGGTTTTAGATGTGGTTTTGAATGGTGGTTTTGGTCACACAGGCTTAAATCCGAAATATAAGCACAAGCGTCAAACTTTTCAAAAATGGGCTTGTGATGAAATTAGAGGAAGTGTCTTGTTTCAAATTTTTACTCAAATAGTTTTGATAATTTATCAACTGTTAATTTCGATCTCCGAATTATGTAAAATTGAATTGGAAAATTCTAAGGTAATTAGGAGTCTTTAGATTTGCGTGTCATTCAACATAGTACACACTTGACCACAGCCGACATGCTTTACCCCCTCAAATCAGACAGACCGCCATCGCAAGGATGGCGGTCTGTCTTTCAACCTACCCGTTGATCCACTGCCGCCCGTCGCGGGCGAGGAGCGCGTCCGCTTCGGCGGGACCCCAGCTGTTTGGAGTGTACGTCCCCAGCGGTGGATTCCCCTGCGTCTCCCACGCCTGGAGGATGGGGTCCATGATTCCCCAAGCAGTCTCCGTCTCGTCGGCGCGGGTGAAGAGCGCGGCGTCCCCCTGGAGCGCGTCGAGCAGGAGACGCTCGTATGCTTCGGGGATGGCGGTCGGACCGAAAGCCTCCGCGTAGTGGAACTCCATGTCCACCGAGCGCGTCTCGGCGACGGTGTCGGGCGCTTTCGCCTCGAAGCGCAGGTGGATGCCCTCGTCGGGCTGGATGTATAGCATGAGCATGTTGGGAGCCGTCTTTTGTTCGGACGTCATCGGGAACATCGCCAGCGGCGGCTCCTTGAAGCGGATGACGATCTGGGATAATTTTTCGGCGAGATTCTTTCCCGAACGCAGATAGAACGGGACTCCCTGCCAGCGCCAGTTGTTGACGAAGAGCCGGAGCGCCGCGTACGTCGGGGTGACCGAGTCCGGCTTGACGTCCGGCTCGCTCCGATACCCGTCGTATTGCGCGCGGACGGTGTTTACGGCCACCTGCGCGGGCGTCATCGGCTCGATGGCGGTCAGCGCTTTGACCTTTTCGTTCCGCAGCGCGGTGGCGTTGAACGACGACGGCGGCTCCATCGCCACGAGGGTGGTCAGTTGCAGCAGGTGATTTTGGAACATGTCGCGCAGCACGCCGACGGAGTCGTAGTATCCCCCGCGGTGTTCCACGCCGACTTTTTCCGACACGGTGATCTGCACATGGTCAATGTAGTTGCGGTTCCAGATCGGCTCGAAGATGGTGTTGGCGAAGCGCGTGAACAGGATGTTCTGGACGGTCTCCTTGCCGAGGTAGTGGTCAATGCGGTAGATCTGATTCTCGTTCAACACTTTGTGGACCTGCTGGTTGAGCGCCCGCGCCGATTCGAGGTCGGAGCCGAACGGTTTTTCCATCACCACGCGCCGCCAGCCGCCGTCTTCCTGAAGATGCCCCGTCAGCCCGAGCAGGTCAATGATGTTCGGCACGAGCAGGGGAGGCACCGCCATGTAAAAGAGACGGTCCGCCGCGCCGCCCTCCAGCGCGGGCATGCGCTCCATCAGTTTCTTGAAATCGGCCAGGTCGGTGTAACGTCCCTGCTGGTAATATAAATCCTGGGAGAAAAGTCCCCATTCCTCATCCGTATATTTGAAGCTGGCGAATTGCTTCATTCCGTCCAGCAGATGCTGGCGGAAGGTCTCGTCGGTGAAGGGCGAGTTGGCGAATCCGATGATGTTCAATTTCTTCGGCGTCTTGCGTTTGCGGAAGAGATTGAAGAGCGAGGGGATCAGTTTGCGCTGGGTCAGGTCTCCCGACGCGCCGAAGATGATGATGGAAGTGGGGTTTGATTTCGCCATAGTTTAGATCACCTTTGCTGGAAAGACGCTTTAAATTCACGCGGATTCGAGATTACTCCGTCTTTTTCACCGCGTGGCCGCCGAACTGATTCCGCAGCGCGGCCAGCATCCGCGCGGGGAAGTTCTCCTCGTCGCGGCTGGCGAATCGCATTTGCAGCGCCAGCGTGATGACGGGCGCCGGGATGTTATGGTCAATCGCCTCGAAGACGGTCCAGCGTCCCTCGCCCGAGTCCGCCACCCAGGGTTGGATGTCATCCAGAGTCGGGTCGGCGTCGAGGGCGCGGGCGGCGAGGTCCAGCAGCCACGAGCGGACGACGCTCCCGTATTGCCAGATGTGCGAGATCTGCGCCAGGTCGAGTCCGAACTCCTCTTTGGCTTTCAGGATTCCGAATCCCTCGGCGTAGGCCTGCATCATGCCGTACTCGATTCCGTTGTGGACCATCTTGACGTAATGCCCCGCGCCGCTCGGACCGACGCGTCCCCAGCCTTTGTCGCGCGCGGGCGCGAGCGTCTCGAAGATGGGACGCAGCCTCTCCGTGACCTCGGGCCGGCCTCCGACCATCAGGCTGTAACCTTCGGCGAGGCCCCACACGCCGCCGCTCGTGCCGCTGTCCACGAAGTCAATTCCCTTCGCTTCGAGCGTCTCGGCGTGACGGAGCGTGTCTTTGTAATTCGAGTTGCCGCCGTCCACGATGACGTCGCCTTTGGCGAGCAGGGACGCGGCGCTCTCGATGGCTTCGGTGGTGATCTTTCCCGAGGGGACCATCATCCAGACTACGCGCGGACTCTGCCTGAGCGTGCCGATCGCCGCCTCCAGCGTGCGCGCGCCTTCGACGCCGAACGTCTCCGCCTCGGCGACGGCGGCGGGCGCGCGGTCAAACCCGACGACGCGGTGTCCGCCGCGCACGAGACGCGTCGCCATGTTCATGCCCATCTTGCCGAGTCCGATCATTGCAAGTTCCATAAATGCTCCTTTATTGCTCCCCTCTCTCATCGGGAGAGGGATTGGGGGTGAGGGCGAGATCCGCTCCTGCCGCTTCGTCCGCCAGCCAGATGACTTGTCCATCGGTCGGCTGGATGCGCTTGGCGGGGATTTCTTCCATCGAATAACGGTCGTCGAACACGCGCTTCAGCATCTCGGCTTTGCCCGCGCCAGAGACCATGAAGATGACCCTCCGCGCGGCGTTGAAGACGATCGGCGTCAACGTGACGCGCTGGGCGGGACGTCCCTGGTAGCGCCCCGTCGCCGCGAGGACGGGCGCGGACGCGTCCACGGGGGAGTTGGGGAAGAGCGAGGCGGTGTGTCCGTCTTCGCCCATGCCGAGCAGGACGAGGTCGAAGCGCGGCCAGTCGAGCGGCGGGGAGGCGAAGCGCTTCAGGACGCGGGAATAGTCCTCGACGGCCGCGCCCGCGTCCAGTTCAGAATGGACGCGGTGGACGTTGTCCTTCGGGATCGCGACGCGGTCGAGCAGGAGAGTCCGCGCCAGGCCGTAACTGGATTCGGGATCGTCGGACGGGACCATCCGCTCGTCGCCCCAGAAGACGTGGACGCGCGTCCAATCCACGCGGGCGGAAAAATCCGAAGCGAGCAGTTGGAAGAGACGCCGAGGCGTGCCGCCGCCGTTGAGGGCCGCGAGGAAGCGGCCGCGTTCGGCGATGGACTGCGAGGCGGCGGCCGTGAAGATTTCCGCCGCGGCGACGCTTAAAGTCTCCAGGTTTTTGGAGACGCGGATTTGCGGATTCATACCTGCCATTCCATGTGCTGACGGAGGACGCGCCGCGCCGCGTCGGTGACCTGGCCCAGTACGTGCTCCTGCGCGCCCGCGATGACTTCGCCGAAGGTGACGCGCGGCGTGAGGCCGAAGAGTTCGCGTCCGCTCATGATCTGCCGCGCCAGTTGAGTCAGGAAGGCGATGCGCTGGCGGTCGGGACGGGCGCGGCGGAGGTAGGTCAACGGGTTGCGCATGGAGGCGCGGGCGATGACGCCGCTGACGATGGTCGTCAGCACGCGCGTCTGCGGGACGCGGGCGAGGAAAATCTCGAGGCTGCGCGACCAGTGGTCGAATTCGCCGTCGGGGTTGGGCATGAAGTCGGGGTCGGCTTCGATGCCGCCGCGCGCGAAGATGAGCAGCGCGCCGCCCGCCTGCAAGTGACGGAGCGCCTCGCGCACGGCGCGCATCCGTCCGTGCATGTCCTTGTCCTCGGGCGCGTAGATGGCGTGTTCGCTCACGTGCGGCAGGTTTTCGAAAAATGGGATGTCGCCGATAATGACTTTGTAATCGGGGCGCGTGACGTGCGCGCTGATGACCACCGAGTCCACGCCCGCGGGATGGTTGGACGCGATGACGAGCGGGCCTTCAGGCGGGATGTTTTCCTCGCCGCGCGCCGCGTGACTCTTGACGAAGCTCGGCAGCAGCCAGCGCGCGCCGCGCGAGATTCCGCCCGCGGCCACTTCGCGGTCCAGCCCCAGGCCGAGTTCGGATGCGTAGCGCGCCGTCTTGCCGAAGAGCGTCTCGATGATCCGCCGCGCGCCGCGCGTCTGCGGGAGGGCGAAGGCTTTGGTCAGTTCGAAGATCAGGGTGTCGTAGAGGGTGTGAGCGTCGGGAGCGGGCATGGCGACCTCGGAACAAAGTGTAGCACAAATTGGGATGCAATTCGTAAACATGATAAAATCAAAGTAGGAGCAGATCAGTGAGAATCACTCGAATCATCTGGCTTCGTCAATACGTTGTGAAACTCGAAGCAAAGCACGGCGTTTATACCGATGAGGTGCGGCAAGCGCTTATGAGCGCGCCGCGTATTCGTCGTATTGGAAAGGGTAAATCGCAAGAAGGAGAGGATCTTTACGTTGCTTATGGACGAACCGAGTCGGGTCGTTATCTGACCATTTTCTTTATCCATAAATCTGAAGACGAGGCGCTGATCATCAGCGCCCGCGATATGGATGGAAAGGAGCGAAAATCGTATGGCAAAAAATAAACCTGCTCGTGACCCAATGCTCAGCGCTTCTGCCAGCATGGATGAAATAATTAATTTCTGGGACACACACAGCGCCGCCGACTATGAAGACGAGATGACCGATGCAAATTTTGATATTGACATCCGGGAGGAATCGTTTGCGGTTGCCATCGTTCCTGAACTGGCCGAAATTATCGGGCGCGCCGCCAGGGCGCGCGGCGTCACTACTGAAACCCTTGTCAATCTCTGGCTGTCCGAGAGAGTGAAAGAGCCAGCATAAGTCAATCGCTAATCGCATGAATGGAAACCAGGCTAAAACCTGGTTTCTGTTATTATCATGCCATGACGACTCTCGACTTTACCCGACTCCAAGCGCATCGCGCGCGGACCTTCAACCTGTCTCCGCGCAAGCCGCTTTCGACTCCCTCCCAGGCGCGGCGTTTCGTGGAGGCGCGCGGCTTCATCTACTTTTGGCCCATCAAAGGGATTGACCTGCCCTCGCTGTGGACGGCCGTCGCGGGCGACCGTCCCGTGGCGGACGAACACGACGATCCGGGCCACGTCACCTGGGGTTGGAAGGACGACGCCCTCAATAAGAAGGTCTGGTACTACGGAAAGATCCTGCGCCGCAAAGCGACGATGATCTCGCTGGAAGTTGCCCCGTACTTTTACGCGCTGTCCGAAAATTACGGCGCGCCTGAGGAAGACTATCTCATCGCCTACCACGAGGGACGGTTGACGCAGGCGGCAAAGCAGATCTACGAGACGCTGATGGAGAACGGCGCGATGAATTCCATAGATCTGCGCCGCGCCGCCAAACTCGCCAACGCCAAAGAATCCGAATTCAACAAGGGGCTGGAGCAGCTACAGTCCGATTTCAAGATTCTGCCCGTCGGCGTGGCGGAGGCGGGCGCGTGGCGTTATTCGCACATCTACGAGTTGACGACGCGGCGCTTCCCTGAACTGTCGGAACAGGCGCGTCCCATTTCTGAGTCCGCGGCGCGGGCGAAACTGCTCGGACTGTATTTTCAATCCGTCGGCGCGGCGCAGCTGCGCGATGCGGTCAAACTCTTTGGCTGGCCGAAAGATTTGATCGAGCGGACGGCGGGCAGGCTGGTCGAGAAAAACGAACTGGTCCGGGCCAGCCATCCCAAACACGAGGGGGAGTGGCTGGCGGTCAGGACTGTTTGTAAATAAGGAGTATCCCATGCTCGAAACCGCCACTTCGGTAAATCACGAAAACCACGCGTAACTTGCGCTCTCTAGCGCAATGCTTCGCGATGGCGGTAGAGAGCGCCCATGGCGCTTTCGAATTGTCGCTTTGCCGAGCGCAATTTGTTAAATTGCGCTACGACTTAACGGACGCGTCTTGACGCCGGGCTGGCGGGAATCGCCCGCAACTCCCGGCCTTCTCCTGCGTAAAAGAATTGGCGTTTGCAATTTTCTGTAAATCGTATACACTATCCATGCAAACCGTTTCAAAGGAGAATGTTATGAGCAAACAGAGTCGCTCCCAATTAATTTTGGGACTCATCCTGATCCTCGCCGGGGCCTGGTTCCTCGCCACGAAGACGGTCCCCTCGCTGGCCGATTTTGCCGAGGAATATTTCCAGTGGCCGTACACGTTGATGTGGATCGGCGCGCTCATCCTCGTCATCGGCATGATGAGCGGCAGTCCCGGCATGGCCGTCCCCGCGATGATCGTGGCGGGCATCGGCGGCATTTTCTACTATAACGACGCCTATGCCGCCGGTCAGTCGGCTTGGTCCTACACGTGGACGTTCATCCCCGGCTTCATCGGCCTCGGCTCCATCCTGGCGGGTTTGTTGGGAGAGAACACACGCCGCAACATCGTGAGCGGCTTGAATCTGCTGGTCGTCAGCGCGGTCCTCTTTCTGGTGTTCGCCTCGTTCTTCGGCGGGCTGACCATCCTCGGCGATTACATCCCCGCCATCCTGCTCATCGCCCTGGGAGTTTGGCTCCTGGCCCGCAGTCTGTGGAAGTCTCTCCGCAGGGGAGGCTCCAATGCTTAAGCGAGTGGATCCTGCCGTCGTCGGCGGGCTGCTTCTCATCTTCGTCGGCGCGCTCTACCTGCTGAACACGATGGGACTCCTGCAAAACGTCGGCGACGTATTCTGGGGCGTCATCTTCCTGGCCGCGGGCGCGTTGTTCCTCCTTGCCTTCGTCACCGGCTCGTGGTGGGCTGTGATTCCGGGATGCACGCTGGCGGGTATCGGCGCGTTGATTCTCCTGCCGCCTCCCCTCGAGAAGATCGGCGGCGCGGTCTTCCTCGGCGCGCTGGCCCTCGCGTTCTGGCTGGTCTTTTTGACGGCGGCGCGCGAACGCTGGTGGGCGTTGATCCCGGCCGGCGTCCTTACGACGCTGGCGGCTGTGACCCTCCTCCCCGAAGTGGCGGACGGGAAATTCGTCGGCAGTTTCTTCTTCTTCGGGTTGGCGCTCACCTTCCTGCTGGTGGCTCTTCTCGCCGGGGCGCGCTGGGCCTGGTATCCCGCCGCGGCGCTGGCCGCCGTCGGGCTGGTTGTGCTGCTGGCGATTGGAGAGATCGCCAATTACGTCTGGGCGGCGGCGCTCATTCTCGGAGGCGGCTACCTCGTCTTCCGGGCGCTGCGTCCGCGTTCGATTGGATAACAGCAGACCCCTGTCCATGACAGGGGTCTTTTACTTGTTTGACTCGGACGCGTTCATTCTGCGGAGACGACTTCAATTTCGGGGAAGAACTGGTGGATGGTCCCCGCCACCCAGCCTTGCAGCGTGGACGGGAGCAGGGGACAGCCCAGGCATGCGCCTCCCAACCGGACCATGAGGCGGTCTCCGTTCAACGAAACAAATTCCACCGAGCCGCCGTGGAACTGTTCCACATACGCGCTTATGCGCTCGATCAGCCCTTTGATCTGTTCCTCTTTCGTGTGACCGTTCGTTGTGGTTGCCATGTGCTTCGCTCCTTTCTCTCTCTCGGCAGAGATGGCTTCTTCCAAAATTGCGCGCGCCTGTTGGTTGGCGTTCTTCCAGCGGTTCGTCACTCGGTCCGCCAACGCGTCCAGGATGACGCGCCCGGCTTCCGGGTGACGGATCGCCAGCCCGCGCAGCGCGTCCCCTCGAACGCGGAGCGCCTCGACGTCCTCTCTCGCCGCCGCCCCCGACGTGTAGGCCGGGTTGCCCACCACGGCCGACCAGCCGAAGACGCCTCCCGCCGGGATTTGCGTCAGGTTGATCGGCGGGCCGTCGTACGGCTTGTAGCGGATGGTCACCGAGCCGCGCAAGAGCAGATAGAGGTAGACGGCCGGGTCGCCCTGCTCGAAGATGACCTTTCCCTCGGGACAGATGAATCGTTCGAACAGCGGTTCCACCAGCGCCAGCGCCTCTTCGTCGAGACCTTCTAAAGGCAGGATGCCGCGTAAACCCTGGAGCATGGTTATAATGTTAATGGAAGCGCCCGGCTGGATATAGTGGCAAATATCCTGATTGAGCCGACATTTGTCCCATCTCTGTGTGAAAAAGTAAGATGGCAGTTATACTCGCATCTGGAAGTTTACAGGAATCGCCCCATGAAAAGGAAAAAATCCCCGTTCAATAGAATCGTTTCCCTCGTCGTCATCGGCGTCGGGTTGATCGCGGTGGGCGCGGCCGCCATGGCGTTGTTGACGCTGCGCCAGCCTCAAGCGGAGCGGGAGTCGGGCGCCTCCGTTGTCCCGGCCGCGGTGGATTATCCCGCGCCGGCGCTCTCGTTGACCGACCTGGACGGCAACCCGCGCTCGCTGGCCGATTATCGCGGGCAGGTGGCGCTGGTCAATTTGTGGGCCACCTGGTGCCCGCCCTGCGTGGCTGAATTGCCCGCGCTGAACTCGTTTTATCTCGACCACGCCGGGCAGGGTTTTGTCGTCATCGGCGTGAACGACGGGGAGGAGGCGGGCGTGGTCAGGGACTTTGTCGCGGGCAAAGGTCTGACGTTTCCCGTCTGGCTCGATCCTTCTTTCCTGTCGGAGAACGCCTTCAATACCATGAACCTGCCCTCCTCGTATGTGATCGACCGCGACGGGCGGGTGCGTTTGCGGTGGGTGGGCGGGATCAATCTCGCCACGCTCGAAAAATACGTCACTCCCATCATCAAAGAATAAGGAGAAAACAGGATGGACGCGAAAGTAACCTGGAAGGGGAACATGGCTTTCGAGGGAATCGCTCCCTCGGGGATGCCGGTTTTGCTGGATTCTGCCGAGACGGACCGCCTCGGCCCGGGGCCGATGGAACTGGTCGCGATAAGCATGGCGGGCTGCACCGCCATGGACGTCATCTCCATTTTGAAGAAGAAACAGCAGGACGTGACCGCCTTCGAGGTCAAAGTCCATGCGGACCGGGCGGACGATTACCCCAAGGTCTACACCCGCGCGGAACTGGTCTACGAAGTGACGGGTCATTCGGTGGACAGCGCGGCCGTACTGCGCGCCATCGAACTGTCCATCCAGAAATATTGTCCCGTACACGCCATGCTGAGTAAAGCGTTTCCCATCCGCCAGCGGTATGTGATCTTTGAAGACGAGGGGAATGACTCGCGGCGCGTGGCCGCGGAAGGCGAGTACTTGGTCGAGTGATCAGCGGCGGATGCGGCTGGGCGCGTCCGAGCAATCGCAGGCGGTGACGATCAATCCGCCTTTGACGAGCGCGCCAAGATAAGGCTCCGCGCCGTTGCGCGCTATCCAGCCGTCCAAAGTGAAGGGAAGGACTCCGTCTGCGGGAATCCATTCGCCGTTATATTTCCGCGCGATGTGGATGTGCGTGCCGGTGGCGTGTCCGCCCTCGCAGGAGGGCCAGCCGATGGGGTCGCCCTGCTTCACTTGCAGCCCCAGCGGGGCGCGTCCCTCCGTGCCGACGTGCAGATAGAAGATGACCCAGCCGGTGCGTTCGTTTCCGTCTCCGTCGAGGTCGAGGACGACGATGCCCGTTTCAGAGCGGACGATCATCCCGTCGCCGAGGGCGATGACGTAGGACTGGGCGTCTGCGGCAAAACAGCCTGAAGTCTGGGCGGGAGGCGCAAAGTCAATGCTGGAGAGGGGCTCGCCCGTGCCCCAGCCGGTGTGCGGACCGCCGGTGTAAGTCCACACCTGGCCGACCTGGAAGGGGAGGGGGAGTTCCGGCTGGCGCAAGCTGCCGGGGATGAGGGTGAAGGCGTCCTGCCAGGGATCGCCGAAGAGGTCGCGGTAGAGACGCGCCAGCCCGGTCGGTCCGACGGCGAGGCGGAATTCATTTCCCGAAACGATCCTGGAAAAGAAATATTGGATCCCGACTGTGGCGGCTCCCTCCCACGGGTCGGGGCTGAACTGGCTTCCGTCCAGCAGGTCGAAGGCCGCGAGTCTGCCGGTGCGCCAGCCGTAGTAGCCGTTGTTGAGCGTGTTGGCCGCCCAGACGAGTTGCAGATAGACGCCCTGGTGGTTGCGGTCACGGTAGTCGAGCGCATAGGAGGTCTCTGGCTGGACGGGGTCGCTGAGCGCGCCGGACTGATATTCGAGGATGGCGAGCAGGAGGCGCGGGTCGAGGCTGAAGTTGGTCGAGACGTAATCCACGATGCCCGCGCCGCTGCGCCATTCGCCGCTGGCGTATTCGCGGTAGTCCTTTAACCAGCCGGGCTGCGAGGCGACAAAGGCCGCGGCGCTGAACCCGATGGCCGTGGGCCCGTTGACGAACGCGTGGTCGGGCAGGATGGGGAAGGGCGGCGCCCACAGCGGCAGGTAGTAGATGGGAATTTTCATCGGCATGCCGGGCGGCATGGTGGTGGCGTCTTCGGGGATGAAGGGATTGGCGGCGCGGATCTCGGCGACGGTGGTGTTGAAGCGCGCCGCGAGGGCCGGCAGCGTATCGCCAGATTGGGCGGCGTAATCCACTAGTTCGCCGGGCTGATAATGCGGACGCGTGGGCAGCGGCGCGGCCTCAGCCGGCGCGTCGACAGAATCCACCGGGGCGGCGGCGGCGCGATTAAGCGGGGGCGGGGCGCAGGCCGCGAGCGGGGCGAGGAGCAGCGCCAGGCAGAACAGCCCGCGCAGGATCGTCGTTCTGTTCATCATGGTTCGCGGATGATGACCGACCAGGATTGCCCGTACGGGTCGGCGGTGACCGTGCGAGCGCCGTTCGTCAGCGTGCCTTGATAGGGTCTGGCGCCGTTGTGGACCGTCCAGCCGCTAAGGACGAAGGGAATCGCGCCGTCGGCCAGGATCCATTCGCCGTTGTATTTACGGGCGAAGTGCAGGTGGCGGCCGGTGGAGACGCCTCCCTCGCAGGAGGGATGGCCGATGCGTTCGCCGGCTTGCAGGATGTCCCCGGCCTCGACGCGGCCCTCGGCGGCCACGTGCAGGAAGAGCAGGTTCCAGCCGGTCTGTTCGTCGCCGTCGCGGTCCAGGTCTAGGATCACGACGCCGTTTTCGGCGCGCGCCACCAGTCCCGAGGCCGGAGCCAGGATCCAAAGCGAGGAGGTGGAGCAGCCTTTGGAGGTGGAAGCTGGCGCGAAGTCCACGGCGGCGAGCGGACCTTCGCGGTCCCATGCGCCGTGCGGACCGCTGGTGTAGTTCCACTGGTCGTTGGGTTTGAAAGGCAGGGTCAATTCCGGTTGGAAGAAAATGGGCGGGAAGAGAGGCTCCACCGCCTGGGCGCGGATCCAGGGATCGTCGAACATCTGCCTGTAATATGCCATGAAGCTGGAGGGCGAGTCGGGGTCGAGGATGCGTTCCCATTCGGCGCGGTTGCGCTGGCGGGAGAAGAAATATTCGATGGCGACCGTGCCGGCGTTTAGTTCGGGGTCGAGTCGCAGCCTCTCGCCGTCGGGGAAGACCAGTTCGGTCAACGCGCCGGCGCGCCAGCCGTAATATCCCGCCTGCAACTGGTTGATGGTCCATTGCAATTGCTTGAACAGCCCCTGGTCGTCGTCCTGGATTTGGAAGCCCATCGGGTAATGTTCGCGGAAAATGTTGGGCGGGTTGCCGTAGACCCAGCCGCTTTCGTATTCGAGCAGGGCCAGCAGCAGGCGCGGGTTGGTCGAATTCTCGAGGCTGAGACGCTTCATAACGTCGGTGCCGCTGGTCTTTCCCGTGGTCGTGACCCATTGCGTGTAGCGGCTAAGATAACCGCCCGCCTGTGCGATGAACGCCGCAACGTCGAAACTGGAAGCGGAGGCGGAAAAGACTACTTCGGAATCGGGCAGGATCTTGCTCTTCGACGTTTTCTCCCTCTCGATTCGGTCCGGGATGATGAGCAGGACGCCCGCTTCGATCAGCCCCTCCTGGGGGATGTCCTTCGGCGAGGCGATCTCGCTCTTATCCACCCCGAAGCGTTTCGCCACCGCGTCGAGGCTGTCGCCGCTTTGGGCGTAATACAGGATGGGCGGGTCTTTGGGATCCGGCGTGGACATCCGCGCCAGCGTCTGGGTGGGGGCGGGGTCGGTCGGGACGGGCGCGTCTGTAGAGGCCGGGGGCGGCTCGGGTGTGAACGTGTATGTGGGAATCGGCGTATCCGTCGCGGGAGGCGACTCGGCGGGGATGCGCGCCGTGGGCGTGAACTGGACTCCCCACAGCGAGGTTTCGGTGGCGCAGGAAGTCAGCAAACTCAGCGCCACGATCAATGGGATCAAACGTTTCATCTGGCGGGATTATACCCATGCGGCGCGGGATATGGCCCGGCCTTACCTTGTTATCATATTCTGGTCGGTCATTCCCTCCAGCGCTTCGAGCGAGACGCCGGCGCGTTCGAGAAAGCCGTTGTACTCGACGCCCGCGCTGGCGGCCGTCCAGCCGTCCATCACGAAGGGGATGTGTCCGCTGGCGGGAATCCATTCGCCGTTGTACCGGCGCGCGATGTGGAGGTGCGTGGCGTTGGACTCGCCGCCTTCGCAGGAGGCATGTCCGATGCGGGTGACGCCGCCCGAGACGCGCGTCCCCGGTTTGACGCGGTCGCGCGTTTCAATGTGCATGTAGAGGATGACCCAGCCCGTCTGTTCGTTGCCGTCGCCGTCAATATCCTGGATCACCTGTCCGTCGCCGGCGCGGACGATGAGTCCGTCGGTCAGCGCGGTGACCCAGTCGTCGGAGGAGTAACAGCCCATCTGGTCGGAGACGGGGGCGAAATCCAGCGCGGCCCAGGCAGAGCCGTCGGCCCAGCCGCCGTGCGGTCCGCCGGTGAAGGCCCACGTCACGCCGCGCTCGAAAGGCAGGGCAAAGCGCGGCTGGTGGAGCCAGTCGGGGACGAGGGGTTCCACCGCGAAGTCGAAGGGGGAACCGAAGAGGAAGAAGTAGGTCTGGAAGAGGCCGAAGGCGTCCACATCCGTCTGCCAGGCGGCGCGGTCGTCGAGTTTGGCGAAAAGATTCTGTACGCCCGCCGTCCCCGCGTTGATGCCCGGCGCGATGGGGACGATGGAGCCGTCGGCGAGCGCCCAGCTTGAAACCGCGTTGGCGCGCCAGAGGTAGTAGCCGCGGTTGAGTTCGTTGGCGGCGTAGGTCAGTTGGAGGTAGAGGCCGAGGCGGCGGGAGTCGGCGATGCCGAGGGCGTAGTCGGTCTGCGCGGGCGCGGCGTTCGTCACCCAGCCGCTGCGATATTCGATGAGCGCCAGCAGGAGGCGCGGGTTGATGGAGTAACTTCGCGAGACGAGCATGACGATCTGCGCCGCGTCCATGTCCGCGCCGTTGACTTCCTGGCGGAACGAGGCGAGGTAACCTTTGCGTTCGGCGATGAATTTTCCCGCGTCGAAACGGACGCTGGCGGGGCCGTACACCAACTCGGAATCGGGGATGATCTTGAACGCGGAGCCGACCGCGCCCGGTTCGGGGACGGGGATGACGAGCGTCTGCCCGACTTCGAGCGCGTTCGCGTCCGCGATGTTGTTGGCCCGCGCCAGCGTTTCGACGCCGACGCCGTACGCCTGGGCGATCCCGCCGAGCGTGTCTCCGGGCTGGACGATGTACTGTTCCGCGTCCTTGCGCGGGGTGGGGAGGAGACGCGGACCGTCGGGCGTGGGCGTGTAGACGGGCATGCCAACGGGACGCGGGGTGGGAAGCAATTGGTCGAGGGGGATCGCGGTGGGGACGATGAACGGCGCCTCGGTCGGCGTGACCGTGGCGAGGGTCGTTCCCTCCGGGTTGGCGGGGAGCGCGCGGGTCGGGTCTCCGTTCAGCGGGACGAAGGGATTGTAGTCCGCGGAGGTCGCGGTGGGAGTTTCAGCGGCCGTCCCGCAGGCGGAGAGGAGAAATGCGGCGAGAATCAGAAGGCGGAAGGCGGGAGGCAGATTCATGGAGGAATTTTACCAAATCAGCGGTCAGTTTTAATTTTGGAGAAATATTCGGGCGCTATAATTGAAACATGACGAGCGACGAGAAAAAATTAAGCCGTGATGAATGGGAACGCCTCAACGATCAATTTCAGCGTACGCCTGATCCTGATGAGGGCTCATCTGCATCCGGTGAACATTACATGCTAAATTTCATTTTGAATCGGTTGGGCTATCACCCAATGTCGCGGCGCGAGGCGATCAAGATCGCGGAAAGGTTGCTTTCCAATGGATGGACAGAAGACAATTAAACCTGAATGGCTCAAACCCGGCGCATTTGTAAAAGTTCAACACTGGTTTGGTGTGGTGGAAGATGTGGCGGTTTCAGAGCAGCGCGTGATGGCGCTTATCAAATCCGCCAAGGGGATCTGGCGCAACCAGCGCGACGCTTCGGAATGGTTGGAATATATTGAAGGACAGATCGTCCCCGCGCGGCCTGAGGAAGTGGAACAGGATATCGCCGCTCATGCGGAACGTATCCAACGGATGCTTGCAGACCTGAATTCATTTCAACGATCCATTCGGGCAGAGGGTGGCGCAAAGTAATTGCCGCGCGCTCGATTCACTGTTTCCCCAATAGCGAATAGCCTCCGTCCACCGCGATGACCTGGCCGCGAATCATGGACGCGGCAGGCGAGCAGAGGAAGCCGACCACTCCGGCCACGTCTTCGGGCGTGACGAGCCGCCCGGCCGGGGTGTCGGCGGCGGCTTTTTCGACGATGCCCGCCTCCTCGTGGATCGCGTCGAAGTGGGTGATGGCGTCCGTCAGCACGAGGCCCGGCGAGACGGCGTTGACGACGATGTTCCGCGGGGCGAGTTCGACGGCGAGGTAGCGCGTCAACGATTCGAGGGCGGCTTTCGACGCGCCCACCGCCACGTAGTCGGGCAGGACGCGGCTCGATCCCGAACTGGTGATGCTGACGATGCTTCCGCCGCCGCGTTTTTCCATCAGCGCCGCGCAGCGCTGCGCGGCGAACAGCAGCGAACGGGCGTTGATGTTCATCGTCCAGTCCCAGCCTTTGGGTCTTTGCTCCATCACGGGACGGTTGTAGCCCGAGGCGGCGTTGTGGACGAAAATGTCCAGCCCGCCGAATTCCTGTTCCGCGGCGTCGAACAATTTGTTGATCCCGTCAATCTCGCCCACGTCCGCTTTGACGAGGAGGGCGCGGCGTCCCAATTTTTGGATCTCGCGCACGGTCTCTTCGGCGGGGGCGCGGTTGCGGAAGAAGTTGACGACCACGTCCGCGCCGCGGCGCGCAAAGTGGAGCGCGATGGCGCGCCCGATGCCGCGTCCCGAACCGGTGACGAGGGTGATTTTGTCGGAGAAGGGAAGGTTGGACATGGCGCTGGTTTCCGTCAAGGTTCGTCCCACTCCACCGGCTTCAGCAGGGACCAGTCCATCGCCGCGACGTTGTCCGCTCCCAGCCGCTTCCAGGCGTTGGCGGCGCGGGTCACATCCGCGCGCAGTTTTGCCACGTTCACGCCGCAGCAGACGGCAGGCCAGGGCCTCAGCAGTTTCATACACCGCCCATAGACTTTGACCGCGCCGGCGTAGTTCAGTCGCTGCATGTGCAGGTATGTCACCGCCGCCTGCAAAATTCCCTGATACAGGCTGCGGATCGCGCCGCGTTCCTCGTTCCAGGCGGTCTCCAGTTCCTCGTGCGCTTCGAAGTACTTACCCGCGTTGAAGAGACGGAGTCCTTCAATGGCGCGAGGCGGCAGGGGAGTCTGACATGCGTCCATGCGGCAAGTATATCATCCGCGGCGCGAGTCAAAAAAAGAGCGGCGAGGCCGCGCCTCGTCGCTCCAGTTCGTTTCGTTTTTGCGTTATGAGCGGAACTCCGAACCCATGATAAAGTTCTCGAGCCCGCGAATTTCGCTCTCGCGGTTTTCGATGGCCGCCACCATCACGTCGCGCATCGAAACCATCCCGACGATCTGTCCCTCTTCGGCCACAGGCAGGTGACGGATCAGGTATTGCTTCATCAACGCCACACATTCGTCCACGGACGTATCCTTTTGGACGGTGACCATCCTGGTGGTCATCACGTCTTTGATGAGCGTGTCCTTGGCGACCCGGCCCTCGAGTTCCCCCTTGCGGAGGTAATCGCGCTCGGTATAAATGCCGACGATCTTGGCGCCGTCGGTCACCATCACGGAGCCGATCCTTCTTTCATCCATTATCTTCAATGCCTGAAGCACGGTGGCTGTGGACGGCACTGAAATGTAACCGACGTGTTTTTTTTCTTCGAGCAGCTGGCGGACAGTGGTCATATTTTCGCTCCTTCCCGGTTTAGACGATTTTTGATTCGGATCCAGCAACAACGCGCGCGTACCGCGTCATTTTACCACCAACCCTCGCCGCCGAAGCCGCCGTCCGTGGGACGCCGTTCAGCGCTTCCCCAGGCTTTCGTACACGCGGAGGTTCGCGCGCAGTTCCGCTTCCAGCCCGAATTTCTCCACGACCGTCTCCCGCGCCCTTTGACCGAGTCCCGCCCGCTTTTGGGGATCGTCCAGCAATTCGACGATCTTCCCGGCCAGCGCCGCGGCGTCATTGACGTTGACCAGGACTCCGTTTTCTCCGTCTTCCAGCGCGTCCAGAATCCCGCCGACGGGCGTCGCGATCACCGGGAGGCCGCAGGCCATCGCCTCCAGCGCCGCGTTGGGCATCCCATCGCGCAGGGACGGGTGGACGAGGACGTCCATCAGCGCGTAGTAGGCGGGCATGTCTTCGTGAGGGACGGGGCCAGTGACGGTAATGGGCAATTGGGAATTGGCGCTTTTGAATTCGTCGAAGAACTTCTTGTCCTCCCCGTCGCGGACTTCGCCGACGATGAGCAGGGAGGCGGGACGGGATTTCGCGGCCTGCGCGTAGCCAGAAAGGAGGGCGCGCAGACCCTTTTTCTCGCGCAACTCTCCAGCGAAGCCGATCACCGCACTTCTTTCCTCTTTCGTCTTTCCTCCCAGCCCAAGCATTTCTGCCAATGTCTCATTCCTCTCCATCGGCTTGAACAGTTCCGTATCAATCCCGTTCGGGATCAGAAATATCTCCCGCTCGACAAACGCCTTCGCCTTCCGCGCCAGCGTGGACGCGTTCGTCGTCACTGCGGAGGCGTTTTGGAGCGCGTACATCACGTGCGAAAATTTGGATGGGTCAAAGGCGGCGCGTTCGATGTCATTGCCGCGGATGGAGACGACGCTCGGCGTTCCCAGGTATTTCCCCGCGTAGGCGGCGACGAATCCCGCCTGGGGGAGGAAGTACGCGTGCAGGATGTCGAACGGGTCGCGGCGATGCTCCTCGACGATGGTCTCGAACCAGTCCGCGAGGGTATCGTCCACGCGTTTGCGCGCGCCGAAGCGTGTGACGTCGACTCCGCTCGAGGGGAGAGTCCGCCGCTCGGAGGGAGGCAGGTTCAAGGTCGGGGCGAAGACGCGGACGGCGTGTCCCGCCGCGGCCAGCAGGCGCGCGAGTCGTCCCGTCGAGATTGCCAGTCCGCCGAAGTCGGGTGTATACTTTTCGGAAAGCAGCGCGATTTTCATGATTGAGAGTGTGCCGCAAGATTTATCTTGCTTCTGGGGGGCAACATGAATGTTGCGGTACTACAAAGAGGAGTCTCATGGCTGAGCAATGTGAAATGATCGTCGGTTATCTTGTGCCGCATCGCTGCGGGAATCCCGCGTTGGGGAAGTGCGTCGAGTGCGGGCGCGGGTTCTGCGAGGAGCATCTGACGGATTCGCCCAAAGGCAGGATCTGTCTCGCGGACTTGCAGGGACTCGACCAGCCGATTGCCCTGCCTCTTACCGCCGCGACGTTTTCGCAGGCCGACATTGACACGTTCAATCGCGCTTCGACGTTCGACAGCGACGACGATCGGGCGGGGGACATGTTCGCGGATTTGAGTTAATTTCGCAAAGGACTCTAATTTTTTTGGACACGGGTTTTTCCGTGAAGTCCGCGTGATCCGTGTCCGATTGCGCCGACTTTAATAAAAGTCAATACGGCGCGAGCGCGTCCCAGATCTTTTTGTTCTCGTCAATAAAGTCGTCGCAGCGCTGGCACATCGGCAGGGCGGGCGGATGCATTTGCAGGCGGATGCGCTGGTAGGCACGTCCCTCCCACACCTCCTTGAACGTGGACGTTTTCAAATCGCCCAGCGGCTGGATCTGGTCGCGCGTCATGCAGCAGACGTAGACCAGGCCGCGGTGGTCAATGAGCGTGTGCGTCCACGGCGCGTAGCAGGGACGGGATTTGTAGTAGCCGAGCGCGTAGCGTCCCGCCCGCGCCATGCGGACCTGCTCGGGGTCCTGTCCGAACGGGAAGGCGTCTCCCTCGGAGACGATCAGTCCCAGCTCCAGCGCCCGCGCGGCGATCTTCGGCGCGATGGATTCGTTGAACGCGGCGATGTCCTTCTTTCGCAGGGACAGGCGTTCGCCGCAGTGGTCGTCCACGGGGATCAGGTTGATCCCGTCCGCGCCGAGGTCGCGCGCCGCGTCGGGGAGCGTTTCCAGCGTGTCGAAGTTCTCGCGGCTGACGACGGTGTTGATGCGGATGGAGATCTTCCCCTTGCGCGCGTATTTGCGGAAATATCCCACCGCCCGCGCGGTCAACTTCCACGAACCTTCCATGCCGCGGATCTTCTCGTGGACTTTGCGGATGGGCGAATCGAGCGAGATGTTGACGCCGCGCAGCCCAGCCTCCACCAGCGCTTTGGCCTTGGCTTTGTCAATCAACGTCCCGTTGCTCGTCATGCAGACGCGCAGGCCGAGTTGGCGCGCGTGAGCGACCAGTTCGACGATGTCGCCGCGCAAGGTCGGCTCGCCGCCCGTGAAGTGGACTTTGCGGCAGCCGAGTTCGGCCAGGTCGCCGAGGATCTCTTTGAATTTTTCGGTCTTCATCGCCAGCCCGCGCGACTCGCGCCAGTGGTTGCACATCTCACATTTGAGATTGCATCCGTAGATCACCTTGATTTTCGCATACAATGGGCGGAATGGACGCGCATGCAAGACGGCGTCTCGGAAGACTTCTGGATTATCGGTAATTTCGTCGAGGCTGTACATGATTGGTAAATGGTAATTGGTAATTTGGTAAGATGGACGCAATTTTATCACTTCGAGATTCATCTTTCATCCATCCACTGCTCTCTGCTCTCTGCTCTCTTATTACTGCTCTCTGAAATCTTATGCGTATCAAAGCCGACTTCACCCTCCTCCTCGTCTCCATCGTCTGGGGTTCCGCTTTCGTGGCCCAGCGCGTCGCGGGACAAATGAACAGCGTGTACCTGTTCAACGGCGCGCGCTATCTCCTCGCCGCGCTGGCCGTGCTGCCGTTTGCGATCCGCTCTTTGCGCGAGGCTCGGCGGGGAGACTCGCCTCCTGCGTCCGCAATCTCCCGCGCGCAATTCAAGTGGATGCTCATCGCGGGCTTCCTCCTTTTCATGGGGAGCGCGCTGCAACAGGCTGGGGTGGTGTACACGACCGCGGGCAACGCGGGCTTCATCACCGCGCTGTATGTGGTCTTCGTGCCGCTGATATTGTTCTTCGGGTGGCGGGAACGCCTCCACTGGCTGGCCGTCGTCGCGGTGGGGATGGCCGTCGGCGGCGCGTACCTCCTCTCGACGGGAGGCCGCTTCGCGGTCCACGCGGGCGACGCGCTGGAGTTGATCTGCGCGGTGTTCTGGGCGCTGCATCTCGTCATCCTCGGCAAGTTCGCCTCGCAGTTCGAGGCCAATTCCTTTTCAGTGGGGCAGCTCGCCGTCTGCGGACTGCTCAACCTCCTCGTCGGCCTGTTCGTGGAAAAATCCCCGCCGTTGAACTGGTCCTTCCTCGCCGCGGTCGGCTACACCGCGTTCTTCTCGCTGGGACTGTGCTACACGCTCCAGGTCTGGGCGCAGCGACACACGCCTCCCGCGGACGCCGCGCTGATTCTCAGTCTCGAGTCGGTTTTCGCGGTGCTGACGGGCTGGCAGCTGCTGGGCGAAACGCTCGCTCCGATCCAGATCGTCGGGTGCGCGCTGATCTTTGCCGCCGTGATCCTCTCCCAATTCAGGGAATGGACTTCGGGTAAAATGGACAAAACTCGCCTTGTGGAGGGCCGATGACCGCCAAAGTGATTCTCAACCCCTATTCGAACCGCTGGAACTCGCAGGCGCGCTGGCCCGAGACCCAGGCCGCGCTCCGCGCCGCGGGCGTGGAATTCGAGTCGGCGGTTTCCGAGCGCAAGGGACACGTGACCGACCTCGCCGAGGAAGCCGCCCGCGCGGGATTCTCGCCCATCATCGTCTCTGGCGGGGATGGGACGATCGGCGACGCCGTCAACGGGCTGGCGCGCGCCGCGCAGTCCAGCGACGCGCCGATCGGTCCGCTGGGAATCATGCCGACGGGCAGCGCGAACGACCTGGTCGTCAACCTCGGCATCCCCACCGATTTGACCGCAGCCGCGCAGGTCATCAAGGCGGGAAAGACGCGCTCCATTGACCTCGGCAAACTCAACGACAGATTTTTCGCGAACAACTCCGCCGCGGGGCTCGAACCGTACGTCACCACCAAGCACGAAAAAATTCAAAACATCAAAGGGCTGGCGCGCTATCTCATCGCCGCGGTGCAGGCCATCATGGACAGACCCGAATGGGTCGGGGAAGTGAAATGGGACGGCGGCGAATACAACGGCCCGCTGACTCTCGTCTCGATCGGCAACGGTCCGCGCACGGGCGGACTCTTCTTCATGACGCCGCACGCCAAACTCGACGACGGCAAACTCACCTTCGCGTACGGCTATCGCAAGACCCGCCTCGGCATGTTCATCGCCCTGCCGCGGGCGATGAAACCTGGCAAGGGCAGTTACGTGGAAATGGACGGGATGTACGAAGTGGAGTGCACGCGGCTTTCGATTCATCTCGACCATCCCTCGCCCGCGCACACCGACGGCGAACTGTTCCCGCAGTTCATTCAGGATTTTGAGTATTCGATCCAACCGAGACGGTTGAAGATGATTGTGCCGTAGCCCGACGTGAAGCCGAACCGATTCTCCCTGCGAGACCTCTCAACCCTGCTCGCGCTCACCCTGCTGGGACTCGTCCTCGCCGCGGGACTGGTCGCGCTGAACTGGCAGTTGGCGCGTCAATTCGGCTCGGGCGCGGACTTCCTCCCCGCGTGGAACGGCGCGCGCGCTTTCCTGTTCGAAGACGCCGATCCGTACGGCAAAGCGCTCGCCGAGCGGACGCAGATCGAATTTTACGGACGCGTCGCCCGCCCCGGCGAATTTCCTTTCGCGCTCGACGTCCCCCTGCCCCTGCTCATTCTATTTATCCCCTTCGCCTTCATCCCTGACCCGGCCTGGGCGCGCGCCGTCTGGATGACTCTCTCCGAAGCGGGACTCGTCCTCCTCGTCCTTTTCTCGCTTCGCCTCGCCGACTGGGAGCCGCGTCGCTGGTTCTCGGTCCTCCTCTTCGCCTGCGCGTTGACGTGGTTCTATTCCGTCGCCGCTCTCCTCGACGGGTCCTTGTCCATTTTGCTCGCGCTGGCGCTCGTCGGCGCGCTCCTTGCCATGCGCGGCTTCAACGACGAACTGGCGGGATTCTTTCTCGCCGTCTCCGCCATGCAATGGGAGACGACGCTGCTCCTCTGGTCTCTCCTCGTCCTCGCGGCGCTCGTCGTCCGACGCTGGCGCGTCTTCTCAGGCATCGGCATGACCTGGTTCGTGCTGGGCGCGGTCTCCTTCCTGATCAAGCCCGATTGGTTCTGGCCGTGGATGCGCGCGGTCGCGGCCAACTGGCGCGCGGACAGCCGCCTCGTCCCCGCGCGCTTCCTCGAGGGCTGGCTCCCGAACTTTGGCGCGAACCTGTCCCTGCTCGTTGTCTCGATTCTGCTCCTCATCCTCGTCGTGGAATGGTTTGCCGCCCTGCGCGGCCGGGACTACCGCCGCGTGGCCTGGGTCGCCGCGCTGGCGGTCGCGCTCACGCCCCTGCTTGGATTTTCCAACACCTTCGCCAATCTTGCTCCGCTTGTATTTTCGTTCGTCTTCATTTTGCCGTTCATCTGGGAACGTTGGGAAAAACGTTCCTACCTCCTCCTCGTTGTCGTCGTCCTTTTGTTCTCCGCCTTTCCTCACGTCATCCGCTATTTCTCCGCTCCTTCCTCATCCGACGCTTTGACCTTCCTCCTGCCTCCCGCGTTGACGTTCCTCGGCCTGTACTGGGTCCGCTGGTACGTCGTCCGTCCCCCGCGCACCTGGCTGGACGACGCGAGGCGTGAACTGAAAAAGTGAGCAAAGTCCACGCCATGTCTCGCCGCTCCCTCCTTCTCCTCTTCCTCCTCGGCCTCGCCGTCCCGCTTGCCATCGCGCAATTCCAATCCCTGCCCGGCTACATGGACGCGGACTACTACTTCGGCGGCGGCGTCCAACTTGCGCGGGGCAACGGCTTTACCGAACCCTACCTCTGGAACTACCTCTCCGACCCGCGCGGCCTCCCGACTCCCTCGCACGCCTACTGGATGCCTCTCGCCTCCATCCTCGCCGCCGCGGGGATGTGGCTGACGGGACAGACCACCTTCGCCTCCGCGCGGATCGGATTCATCCTCCTCGCCGCGCTCGTCCCCCCGCTGACGTCCCTGCTCGCCTTCCGCCTGACCTCCAACCGCGCCGCCTCGCTTCTCTCTGGACTTCTGGCCTGTTTCCCCATCTACTACGCCCCCTTCCTCCCCGTCCCTGACAACTACGCCATCTACATGCTCCTCGGCATCGCCTTCTTCCTTCTCCTTTCCAATCTTCAATCTCCAACCTCCAATCTCCAATCTCCAATCACTTTCCTCCTCCTCGGCCTCGTCTCCGCCCTCGCCTCCCTCGCCCGCTCCGACGGCCTGCTCTGGCTGGGAATGTCGCTGCTGGCGGCGGTTTGGTTTGCGGGCAAACAAATAAACAAATCTACAACACAAGCGGACAGCCACACTTCAACATCTGTCCGCCTTCCGCCTCCCGCCTCCCGCCCTCCGCTTTCCGCCTCCTGCCTTCCGCCTCCCGCCTCCCGCCCTCCGCTTTCCGCCTCCTGCCTTCCGCCTCCCGCCTCCCGCCTCCCGCCTTCCGCCTTCCGCCTCCTGCCTCCCGCCTTCTGCGTCCTCGCTGGTTTTCTCCTCCTCATGTCTCCCTGGTACGCGCGCAACCTCGCGGCTTTCGGTTCCTTCATGGCTCCCGGCAGTTCGCGCGCCCTCTGGCTGACGAGTTACAACGATACCTTCGCCTATCCCGCCTCGCAATTGACGATGACGCGCTGGCTGGCCTCCGGCTGGGACGCCATCCTGCTGGCGCGCGCCAAAGCGGGCGGAGTCAACCTGCTCAACGCCTTCGCCGCGCAGGGAGGCATCTTCCTCTTCCCGTTCATCCTCGCCGGGCTGTGGATCCTCCGCCGCGACCTCCGCGTCCGCTTTGCCGCCCTCGCGTGGATTCTGCTCTTCGCCGCGATGACCCTCGTCTTTCCGTTCGCGGGACCGCGCGGCGCGTTCTTCCACGCGGGCGCGGCGCTCCAGCCGATGTGGTGGAGCCTCGCGCCCGTCGGCCTCGACGCGGCCGTCGCCTGGGCGCGTCGACGCGGCCGCTTCGACGACCGCGCCTTCGCCGTCTTCCGCGGCGCGCTGGTCGGCATCGCCGCGCTGATGACAGTCGCCATCTTCGCCATCCGCGTCCTCCCAAACTGGGAGCGCGAAGACGGACACTATGCGGGCGTGGAAACTCTTCTCCTCCAGCAGGGCGCGCCCAGCGACGGAATCGTCATCGTCCGCAACCCGCCCGGGTACAATATCGTCACGGGACGCGCCGCCATCGCCCTGCCGACGGGCGGCCTCGCGTCCGTCCTTGCCGTAGCCGAACGCTACGACGCGCGCTACCTCGTCCTGGAGCCGCTCGGGACCACGGGCGATTTGCGCGAACTGTACGATCACCCTGACCAATTCCCTGAATTCATCTACCTCGGAGAAGCCGATGACGACCGCCTCTACGAAATCGTCCGCTGACCTCAGCCGCCGCGACCTCCTCATCCTCGCCGCCGCGGCCGCGCTGGGACTCGGCCTCTACCTCGCGGTCAGCGCGCTGGTCTTCCGCGTCGGCTTCCCCCTCGACGACTCGTGGATCCACCTCACCTACGCCCGCAACCTCGCCCTGCGCGGCGAATGGGCGTTCCAGCCCGGCGTCCCCTCGGCGGGTTCCACTGCGCCGCTTTGGTCGGCGCTCCTCGCCCTCGGCTTTTTCCTCCGCCTCGCGCCCTACTTCTGGACTTATTTCCTCGGCTGGATTTTCCTCTTCGCCCTCGCGGCCCTCGCGGAATTTTCCGCCCGCCGCCTCCTGACCTCCTACCGTCCGCGCCTCCCGCTCATCGGCCTCTTCTTCGTCTTCGAATGGCATCTGACCTGGTCCGCGGCTTCGGGGATGGAGACTCTCCTCCACGCCTGCCTCGTGACGATGATCCTTGTCCTGCTCGCGGAGCCTTCGCCTCGTCCCCTGACCCTCGGCCTGCTCGCCGCGCTTTCAGTCTGGGTCCGCCCCGACGGTTTGACTCTCCTCGGCCCCATCGTGTTGACTCTGCTCCTGCGCCCGAAACCCGTCTCCTCTTTGACGCGCTTCTTCATCGGGTTCGGTTTCCTGTTCGGGTTGTATCTCTTATTCAACCTGACGTTATCGGGCAATCCATTTCCAAACACGTTCTATGCAAAGCAGGCCGAATACGCCGCGTGGCAATCGAAGCCGTTGTGGGAGAAACTTGGCAAAAGCCTCCTGCAATTGCTGACCGGCCCGGCGCTCGTCCTCCTTCCCGGCCTGTTCGTCTGGCTGGCAAAGTCCATCCGTGAGCGCGATTGGGGGACTCTGGCAGGGATGGTCTGGCTGGCGGGTTTCTTCCTGATCTACGCCCTGCGCCTTCCGCCCTATCAGCATGGACGGTATCTCATCCCCGCCATGCCGGTCCTGTTTTTGTGGAGTCTGCTCGGGGTGGCGAAAACGTTCGAGAAAACCGCGGCCCGCGCCTCGGTCAATTTGACGCGGGCGGGCTGGGGCGCGGCCATCGCGCTGGTGACGGTCGGGTTCGTCGGGTTGGGCGCGAAGTCCTACGCGCAAGACGTCGCCTTGATCGAGTCGGAGATGGTCGCGGCCGCGCGGTGGGCGGACGCGAACCTCCCGCCCGACGCGCTGATCGCCGCGCACGACATCGGCGCGCTGGGATATTTCGACCGTCACCGATTGATCGACCTGGCGGGGTTGGTGTCGCCCGACGTGATCCCGTTTTTGCGCGACGAGGCGCGCCTGGCCGAGTATCTCGACCGTCAGGGCGCGGATTATTTCATCGCGTTCCCAGACCTGTATCCCGATTTGGCGCGTCGGTCTCAAGGGGTATATTCCACCAACGGCGAGATCGCGCCCATGCTGGGAGGCGATAATCTGCGCGTGTATCGGTGGAATGCAAGCGACGCGCATTAAGACGGCTGGCGGATGCGATCGAGCGGGTCGTCGCCCCGATGACTACCCCGGTGTCGGGACTCGTTGTTTCAATCCCGGTCCAGCGAAAGCGCGTAAGCGGCTTAAAACTAAGCGTCGCGAAGACGCAGTTTGGCGGACATCGGTGATCCGTCGATTCTGTGCTAAAATTCAAAAAGCTTAATCTGACGCGGGTCCCGATGAAGAAAATTTCCCTCCTTGTAGTAGACGATCATCCTCTGTTCCGTCAGGGCGTGGTGGACACATTGACGCTCGAAGCCGATATGGACGTTTTGGGGCAGGCCTCCAGCGGCGAAGAGGCCCTGCGATTGGTCCGTGAACTGCGGCCCCAGGTTGTGGTGATGGACATTAATATGCCCGGCCTGAATGGTTTACAGATCACCCATTTGATCATACAGGATAAACTTCCCGTGCGCGTTTTGCTGCTCACCGGATATGACGAGGCGGAGCAGGCCGTCCACGCCGCGCTGGCCGGGGCAGCCGGATACCTGGCGAAAGACGTGGACGCGCGGAGCCTGTTGGGAACGATCCGTGACGTGGCGGCGGGCAGGTTTGTCTTTGATGCGCGCGTCCTTTCGCGCCGCGACCTGGAAGAATGGCTAAGCGGACAGACGGAGGGCGCGCGCCGTTCTTACAGCGAGCCGGGCAACCCGTTCCATCCGCTCTCAGAGCGCGAGATGCAGGTCTTGAATTGCATGGTGCGGGGGATGAGCAATAAGGAGATCGCGGGCCTTTTGGATATCAGCCATCAAACGGTCAAGAATCACGTAACTTCGGTCTTGCGGAAATTTGGAGTGGAAGATCGCACGCAGGCGGTGATCTATGCCATCAAGCGAGGCTGGGTCACATTGAAGGACGCGAACAAGCAGGAGCGATCGGAATGAACGATTCTATATCCGCCAGAAGCGATCTGGGCCAGGGGCAATCTGAATTGGACGAGACCGTGCGCGCTCTGCGCGAAGTGACGTTGATGATCGAGCAAAGCCAGGGCGAACTATCCAAACTGACGCAGCGTAATACGGCGATCACCGCGCATTTACAACAGGTTCAGGGACAGATCCACGCCATGTCTCCCGAAGAATTGCGGATGGCCTACGATTCCGCGTTGGACGTCCAGCAGCGTCTGCTTGTGATGCGCGGCCAGTTGGAGAAATTGCAGAATGACCGCACGCACCTTGAGCGTTTGAAAGCCACGTTGGAGAAATTTCAATCGCCCGATAACGGCTCGGCGGATTCGGGCGCGCAAGCGGGAAAGGGGAATCTGGCGAGCGTGGAAATGATGGTTAACGCCCAGGAGTCGGAGCGTCAACGCCTTTCGCGGCAGATGCACGACGGGCCGGCCCAGGCCCTCTCCAATTTTATTTTGCAGACCGAAATTGCCATGCGCCTGCTCGACATTGATCCCGTGCAGGCGCGGGACGAATTGGGCAATCTCAAAGTGGCCGCCATGGGGACGTTTCAGAAGGTGAGGAACTTCATCTTTGAACTGCGCCCGATGATGTTGGACGACCTGGGCCTGGCGCCCACCATTCGTAAATATGCGGAAGCCTTCCGTGAGCAGGCCGGTTTGGATGTGAACGTAACCGTCACGGGGACGGAACGCCGCCTGGAGCCTTACCTGGAAGTGATGGTTTTCCGCGCCATTCAAGAGCTTATCGGGAACGCCTCGCGTCACAGCCAGGCGACGTCCATCAAAGTGCTTGTAGATATGGGCGAACAGACCGTGCGCGTCAATGTGGACGATAACGGCAAAGGCGTGGACCCAGAGACTCTGGAGCAGGGCGGCAACCTGGGCTTGAAATTGATCAAGGAACGCGCGGAAATGCTGGGAGGGTCTTTCGAGATCGACAGCGCCGTGGGAAAAGGCACGCGCGTGGGATTCTCCGTTCCGGCGCGCAGTCCTGCATAAAAAATATCCATTTTTATGCGGATTGCAGAATTGTTAGACTAACATTATTGTAATTGCAATTCCCTTAAATTCACTTGCCTTTTTTTATCGCCTGAATATAATGTTGAACAGTTGAGGAATTCTCCTCATCAAATCTAACGAAAGGAGATCTATCGCTATGTTATTCGCACCGAAAGAAAAAGGCCAGGGTTTGGTTGAGTATGCGCTGATTCTCGTTCTGGTCGCTATCGTTGTCATTGCTGTTCTGATGCTGCTCGGCCCGATCATCGGCAACGTCTTCTCGACCATCAACGACAGCCTCTCCTCCGTCGGCTAGAAAGACCCTGCCCCGTTTAGTAGGACTCCGCCCATGGGCGGAGTCCTACTTTTGTACTAATCCAGCCTCGCTTTCCCGGCTTGTTATATAATGCGTTTACTTCGCTCCGAAAGTTCCTGGAGAATCCAAAAGTGGAAAGGAGGTGACGCCTAATGTTGTTCGCTCCCAAGGAAAAAGGCCAGGGCCTGGTCGAGTATGCGTTGATCCTTGTTTTGGTCGCTATCGTTGTCATTGCCGTTTTGATGCTGCTCGGTCCGATCATCGGCAACGTCTTCTCGACCATCAACGACAGCCTCTCCTCCTTCAGTTAGTTGACCGTTCCTGCCCGTTGAAGTGGGACTCTCCGTGGAGAGTCCCACTTTCGTACCGGCCTCGAGACGAGACGCGCGAGGCCGAAGCGGCAGATTTCGTTGACGGAGAAGTTTTCGTTCGCCCGGCGTTCCGACCCTGCCGGTTCCCGTTATTTGGAATTTTTTCTTCGTATGGATTTTTGCGATCAAAGCGGCGCCGGTCAGCCTGGCCCGCTCTCCGCGCTCTCTTATTAGATAGGTTTTTGCAATTTTCCTGTATAATGAATATGATATAAAAGACCTGCCGCCTACTTGCGGCCTCAATCCAGAGAGGAGAACCTATGCGTCGCGGACGAACTTTGATCGTTTTGGGCGTTATCCTGTTGGTAGCCTTGCTTTTGGCGGCAGTGGCTTTGCCGCGTGTTATGCAGATAATAAAACCTGCCACTCCGGCCGCCCGGGTTTACCAGGTCTATTACGCTTTGCAGAATATTACGCAGGGCGCGTTGATCACGGAAGACCTTCTGGGCACATACAATCTCCCTGAAACTTCGTTTGCCGACGTCATGTTTACCGTGGACGAGAAAGGTTCCCTGATCGGCCAGCAGGCGAAGATCAACATAGACCAGGGCGTCCCCATCACCACCGGCATGATCGTCGCTCCCGGGACCGGGCTGGAAGCCGGCGGACCGCAGTGGGCCTCCATCATTGCCACCGGCCAGACTGCCATTACCCTTCCGATCACCCGCCTGGCCTCGGTGGGATACGGCATTGCGGACGGCGCGCACGTCAACGCCATCACGTGCATGAACATGGTGGACGTGGATCCCACCTATCAAACCGTCCTCCCCAATCATGTCGCGGTTGTCCAGGCCCCGGCCAATGTCCCGCCAGACTCCATGCCCGGCATCAGTTTGGGAATTAAAACCACGGGCGACCCGACCTATCAGGGCCGGACCGAGGTGGAGACCGCCTTCCAGCAGCCGATCTACCCGATCCCGTCCGAGCCTCAACGCCCGCGGGCCGTATGCCAGATGATCATGCAGGACGTCATCGTCCTGCGTCTGGGCAATTTCCAGTTGACCCCAACCGCTACGGGCGACCAGACGCCGGCTCCCCCGGGAGAGCAGCCTGCTCCCACAGCCGCGCCGGATATCGTCACGCTGATCGTTTCTCCTCAACAAGCCGTGACCCTCGCCTACCTGATCTATACCAACACTCCTATTTACCTTACCCTGCGAAATAGCGGCGACACCCTGCGGCAGACAACCGAGTCCGCCACCCTGCAATACCTCCTGAGCCAGTACAACATCACCGTGCCGGTTAAACTCGCGTTTTCGTTAACCCCTCGCGTGGATATTCTGACTCTTCCGCTGCTGCCCAACGACGCGGTGAACGTGGAGCCCTGAGCGGCCCAACCTATTCGTGATTTTCCTAAAAGGATGATATGGCCGGCGAAAAAATTCGAGTCCTTATCGTAGACGATGTGGCGGATACCCGGGAAAACATCCGCAAACTCCTCCAGTTTGAAAGCGACGTCGAGGTGGTGGGCGCGGCGCGTTCTGGCAAGGAGGGAATCCAACTGGCCAAAGACCTGGATCCCGATGTGGTGTTGATGGACATCAACATGCCGGACGTGGACGGAATTACCGCCACCGAAATCATCCGCCAGAAATCGCCTCACATCAAAGTCGTCATCCTCTCTGTGCAGGGCGACCAAAACTACATGCGCCGCGCCATGCTGGCCGGCGCGCGCGACTTTTTAACCAAGCCCCCCATGGGCGACGAACTGATCTCGACGATTCGCCGGGCGGGGGAACTGGCGCGCGTGGAACGGGCCCAGGCCGCTTCGCTGCGCTCGATCCCCGCGGCCATGACGCCCGGGGCAGCCTCCATCCCGACGCTCGGGCTGACGCGGGGGAAGATCATTTCGGTCTACAGCCCCAAAGGCGGGACCGGCTGCACCACCATCGCCGTCAACCTGGCGATCGCGCTCCACAACGAAGATACGCGCGTCGTGGTCGTAGACTCGAACCTGCAATATGGCGACGTCGCCATGTTCTTCAACGAACAGGGAAAAAACACAATCGCCGACCTGGCCCCTCTCGCGGAAGAACTGGACCCTGAGATCGTTGACGGGGTGCTGGTAAAACACAACGCCACCGGCCTCAACATCCTGGCCTCTCCTTCCCGGCCGGAACAGGCCGATAAAGTCGGCCCCGACCAATTCCTCAAAGTCATTGACTTTCTGCGCCAGATGTTTGCTTATGTGGTCATCGACACCGCCACTCACCTGAGCGACGTGACGATCGCCGCCATTGACGTCAGCGACGTCGTCGTAGTCGTTTCAACCCAGGACATCCCCGCCATCAAAAACGCGCGCCTGTTCCTGGACCTGCTTCAGACCATGCGGATCGACCGTGGACGGATCTTATTTGTGATGAATCGATACGATAAACGGATCGCCATCACCCCCGAGCGCGTCGGCGAAAACCTCAAGCAGGAGGTGGCCGCGCTGCTTCCCATGGACGAACGCGTCGTCGTCACGGCGGTGAACCGCGGCGTCCCGTTCATGGTGGATAACAAGGCGCAGCCCGTCGGGCGCGCCATCTTCGGGCTGGCAGAAAGCGTGCGCGGCCGAATCGCCGCCCTGGAAGATCAAGATCTGGAAAAGGCCGCCAAACGATAGCGGAGGCCTAATCGGGCTTTTGGAGTTGTGAACGATGTCCCTCTTGAAACGAATTGAACAAGGACAGAGCGGCGCCCCCGGCCAACCCGCTCCCGCCCCCTCATCCGGGACGGGCAGCGGGGGCGGCGACAACTCGCGGCTGTCTTCCTTGCAGTCCCGGCGGACCAACGCGCCCATTACCGCGCCCCAGGCAGGGACGTATTTCGACCTCAAGACGCGCGTCCAAAATCGCCTCCTGGCCGAGCTCGACCCCTCCATGGATATCTCGCGGATCGAAGAAGTCCGCCGCACCATCCAGGGACTCTTCGAGCAAATTCTGTCCGAGGAGAACATCGTTCTCTCCCGCCCCGAACGCGTCCGCCTATTCGAGCAGATCGCGGCCGAGATCCTGGGTTTGGGACCCCTCCAGCCTTTATTGGAAGACGAAAGCATCACAGAAATCATGGTCAACGGGGCGAAGAACATTTACATCGAACGCAAAGGCAAGATCCATCGCGTGCCGGTCACGTTCGAGAACAACGAACACGTCATGCGCATCATTGACCGAATCGTGGCGCCGCTGGGCCGCCGCATTGACGAGGCCAGCCCGTACGTGGACGCGCGCTTGCAGGACGGCTCCCGCGTCAACGCGGTCATCCCGCCCATTTCGCTGGTCGGGCCGGTGCTGACCATCCGTAAATTTGCCAAGAACCCCATCACGGTGGACCAACTGGTCCAGTTTGGCTCCATCAGCCCGGAGGCGCTGCAATTCCTCAAGGCCTGCGTCGAATCCCGCCTGAACGTCGTCATCTCCGGCGGCACCGGGTCGGGCAAGACGACTTTGCTGAATATTCTCTCCGGCTACATTCCGGACGACGAGCGCATCGTCACCATCGAGAACGCGGCCGAATTGCAATTGCGGCAGGAACACGTGGTGACGTTGGAATCGCGCCCGCCCAACATCGAAGGCCGCGGCGAGATTACTATCCGCCACCTGGTCATCAACGCCCTGCGTATGCGCCCGGACCGGATCATCGTCGGCGAGATTCGCGACGAGGCCGCGCTGGATATGCTCCAGGCCATGAACACCGGCCACGACGGCTCGATGACCACGCTTCACTCGAACGGGCCGCGCGACACCCTGTCTCGTCTCGAGACGATGACCCTGATGGCGGGCATGGACCTGCCCTCGCGCGCCATCCGCGAGCAGGTCTCCTCGGCCATTGACGTGGTCGTGCATCAGGAGCGTATGCGCGACGGCACGCGTAAGATCGTAAACGTCACCGAAGTCAGCGGCATGGAAGGCGACGTGATCACCATGACCGATATTTTCGTCTTCGAACAATCCGGTCTCGAAAACGGAAAGATCGTCGGCCGCCTCCGCCCTACGGGACTGCGGCCGAAATTCATGGATAAGATCGAAGCCTCCGGCATTCACCTGCCGCCGTCCATCTTCGGAATTGGAGAGCGGCGTCGCTACTAAACCATGAGCGGACTGACCATCTTCCTCGTCGTTGGCGGAATCATCGCGGTCGGCTTGCTGGCCGTAGGACTCTTCGTATCCATACGCAGCGAACGTTCGTTGGTGGACGAGCGCCTCGGACAGTTCCTCGAAGAGGCGGGCTCGGCCGAGACGGCCAAAGCGGAACGTTCCGCCCTGACCGAGTGGGTTAACCGCCAGGCGAAGAAATCCTCCACGGGCGAGCGGATCGCGCGTCAACTTGCGCGGGCAGACCTGAAATTCCAGGTGGGCGAATACTTCGCGCTCATCGTCATCTCGACCGTGGGGACAGCGGCCATTTTCTGGCTGCTCGCGGGCGGAGGCTTCCAGGCGCGCGGCATTGGCACGGCGCTGGCTGGCGGATTGGTGGGCTCCTTTATCCCCTCCTTATACGTTCGCTCCCAACAGGGAAAGCGGCTGAGGCGTTTCAACGATCAATTATCCGACATGCTCAACCTGATGGTGAACGGCCTGCGCGCGGGCTATTCCGTCATGCAGGCGATGGAGGCCGTCAGCAAGGAACTGCCCCCGCCCATTTCAGACGAGTTCCGCCGCGTGGTGCAGGAGATGCAGATCGGCATCCCGATGGAAACCGCCCTCGAAAACCTTTATCGCCGCATCCCCAGCGACGACCTGGACTTTGTCATCACCGCCGTCAACGTCCAGCGCGAAGTGGGCGGCAACCTGTCGGAAATTTTGGATACCATTTCGTTCACCATTCGCGAGCGCGTGCGCATCAAAGGCGAGATCCGCGTGCTGACTTCGCAGGTGCGCACGTCCGGCACGGCGATGGCGCTGATCCCCATATTCCTGGTCGTCTTTTTGTGGTTCCTCAACCCCGAATACATGGGCTCTTTCTTCGACAAAGGACCATTATGCGGGTTTGGCGCGCTGGGCCTGGCGGCCGTCCTGATCGTCACCGGTTACGCCATTATGATGAAGATCGCGGATATCGAGGTGTAATATGCAATGGGCGATTGGAATTCTCCTGGGCCTGGCTCTACTCGGCGGCGTCATCTACATGGTGATAGTCGGCAATCGGACCATCGCCGAACAGGATGAAAATATAGACCCGCTGATGACGCGCCTCGCCGAGTTTAGCGAGCGCGGCGAAGTGGCCTCCCTCGAGCAGATCGAACTCTCTCAACCGTTCAGCCAGCGCGTCATCGTCCCGATCGTGCGCCGCCTGGGGGAATTCTCGGCGCGCTTCACGCCGCAAAAAGTCCTACTCGACACGACCCGTAAACTGGAACTGGCCGGGAACCCGGGGCGGATCGACGCGGCCACTTTTCTTACCACCCGTTTTATCGTTCCGGTGGTGTTCGACGGCCTGTTATTCCTGATCGCCCGCATTTCGCCCTCGCCGTGGCCGGTCTCCAGGCTGCTTATGGTCCTGCTGGTCTTTGGCCTGCTGGGATTCTTCTTCCCTCAACTATGGCTGACCAGCCGCATCAACGCCCGCCAGAAGGAAATCCGCAAGGCCATGCCCGACGCGTTGGACCTGTTGACCATCTGCGTGGAGGCCGGCTTGAGTTTCGACTCGGCCATATCGAAAGTAAGCGAAAAATGGGAAAACCAGTTGTCGCTGGCCTTTGCCCGCGTGATCCGCGAGATCCAACTCGGCAAACTCCAGCGCGAAGCCCTGCGCGATATGTCGGACCGGCTCGATATCCCTGAGATGACCAGCTTCGTGGCTGCGGTCATCCAGAGCCAGCAACTGGGCGTCAGCATGGCCAAGGTGCTCCGCATCCAGTCTGAGCAGATGCGCATGAAGCGCCGCCAGCGAGCGGAGGAGGAAGCCCACAAAGCGCCGGTCAAGATGATCTTCCCCATGGGCCTCCTGATCTTTCCGTCCATCCTGATCATCCTGCTCACGCCTGCTCTCATTCAAATTACCGACGTGTTTGGAGCCGCCCTGGGAGGACCGTAAATCGTGACCCAGCCCCACTGGTCGTATCCGCTGTACCGTCTGGCATGGAGCGGGCTCGACTGGTTGTTTCCGCCCCGTTGCGGCGGGTGCGGAAAGGCGGGTTCCCGCTGGTGCGAAGAGTGCCAGGGAAAAGTCCCGTTGCTGGCCGGGGCCTTGTGCGAAAAATGCGGACAGTCGCTTCCGCAGGCGGGCTTGTGCCGGAGCTGCCGTTCCGTTCCGCCGCCCTTTCGCGCCCTGCGCGCCTGGGCGGCGTTTGATTTCCCTGTCCGCCAGGCCCTGCATCGATTGAAATACCGCCGCGACATGGGGTTGGGCGACGCGCTAGCCGTCCCTCTGGCCGAATTTACGCGCTCCCTCTCCTGGCCGCTGGACATGATCGCGCCTGTTCCGCTCGGACAAAAACGGCGGCAGGAACGCGGGTATAATCAGGTTGACTTGATCGCTCGTCCCCTGGCGCTCGCGCTCGGCCTGAACTATCGGCCGGGCGCGCTCAAAAGGCAGCGCGAAACCGTCTCGCAAGTTGGACTCTCCGCGTCCGAACGCCGCGAAAACATGCAGAATGCCTTTATCGCAAACGCCTCTGTCGTGCGGGGAAAGATCATCCTCGTGGTGGACGACGTATCCACTACCGGATCCACCCTCTCGTCTTGCAGTAACGCCCTCCTTCAAGCGGGCGCTGCCGAAGTCTACGCGTTGACCGTAGCGCGGGCGTTGTCCCAGCACGGTCTGAATCAAGTCTAATCACCCAATCCCCAGGAGGTCCCCATGACTGACCATCAAGTGGACGTTCAAACCCGCAATATGGCAATGACCGACGCCATCCATGACTACGTGACCGGCCGGGCGGAACGCCTGACGCGTCACCTGCCGCAGATCGAAGACGTGCGCGTGGAATTGACTTATCTTAAATCGGCTCGCAACGCTTCAGACCGCTTCACCGCCGAGATCACCACGCGCGGCAAGAACCTGCTCTTGCGCGCCGAGGAACGCGCCGACGACTTGCATGCCGCCTTCGACACCGCCCTCGATAAACTGGACCGCCAGATCGAGCGCTTCAAGGGCAAACGCAACCGCGCCCGCGGCGACGGGCGTTCCGCCGCCGAAGTCGCCGAACAGATCGTGGACGACGAGACCGGCGAACTGACCCCCCTGCTTGCCAAACGCAAAAAGTTCACCTTGTATCCGATGAGCGAGGAGGAGGCCATCATCCAGATGCGCGAACTCGGTCACGAAAACTTCTTTATCTTCTACAACGTCGAGTCCAGCAAGATCAACGTGTTGTATCGGCGTCGCAACGGCAGTTACGGCCTGATCGAGCCGGAGATCGGCTGAACCGAAGGCCGGATGAATTCAAGACCCTGAAGGTCTGCGCGGCTTTCGGGGTCTTTTAGGAAATGGAAATGGAACCGTTTGATTTCGACGATGAGTTGAGCGCGGAACAGACCGCCCCCGGCCGCGTCGACGCATTAAAAATCGAAAAGTCAATGACCGAACTGCTCCGCGCGCTCGGCGAAGATCCCGGGCGCGACGGCTTGAAAAACACGCCGCGCCGCGTGGCGCGCATGTACGTTGAACTGCTGGCGGGCTACTCGGCGGACCCTGCCGCCATGATCAATGGCGCGCTCTTCGATGTCCAATACGACGAAATGGTGCTGGTGCGCGATATCGAGTTTTATAGTTTGTGCGAACACCATCTCCTCCCCTTCACCGGGCGCGCCCACGTGGCCTACATCCCCAACGGCAAAGTGCTGGGTATCTCGAAGATCCCGCGCGTGGTGGAGATGTACGCCCGCCGGCTCCAGGTGCAGGAGCGCATGACCCGCCAGATCGCGGATTTTCTGCGCGATCTCCTCAAGCCGCAGGGCGTGGCGGTCGTCATCGAGGCGATGCACATGTGCATGATGATGCGCGGCGTCAAAACGCACACCGCCCGCATGACCACTTCGGCCATGCACGGCGCCTTCCGCGCCAACCTGGCCACCCGCGAAGAATTTTTGGCGAACATCTCGCGCGGTTCGGGGCCGCTGCGCCTCTAACGCCGCCGCCGTTCGACCTCCACCGCCACCGAAGCCGCCTCCGCCACCGCCCCGGGCTTATCCACGCGGACGACGACCCTCGTCACCTTCGGCTCTTCGAGACATAATTCCGCCAGGTCGTTCGCCAGCGCCTCGACCGTTTCCCGCGCCGCGTTTTCCACGCAGGCGCGGATTTTTTTGGCAAGCGCGCTGTAATCCACGCAGTCGGCGATGTCGTCTGTGCGCGCCGCGCGGCGCGTGTCGGCGTATGCCGCGACGTTGACGACGATCTCACGCGGCGTCGTCCGCTCCCAACTGTGGATGCCGAGGATACCGCGCGCTTTCAAATCCTGGATGATCACTTTGTCCATTGTCAAACTCCAGCCGCATCATACCTGCGAACCGCGATCCTGCCAATCCGTTTTTTAGGCGGCCCCGCGCCGCCCTCGCGAGACGGCTCCCCCGGCGCGCGAGGCCGTTCTGCGTTTTTTCCCGTCGAGGGTAAAAACACAAATTGCTAGTGTATAATACATACGCTATATTCCCATTCCACACTAAGGCATTGTATGGCAGGCGCAACTCCCAATATTTCCGCCGATTACTGGCGAACCCTTCAAGTCACATCCAGCGATATCGAATTTCTGCAAACACACCTGTTCGAGCGCGAGACGCCTCTCACGCCTCGCGAACTTGTCTCTGTGTTGGTCGCGGAACGGATTCGCATCGAGACCGAAACCGCGGCACGCCAGCGGGATACTTTAAAGCCCTATCTCCCCAGGGAAAAATATGAAGTTGGGGAGCGGTTGGACTTCCCCGCCTTGAAAAGCGGCGGACGCGTCGTGGCCGTGCGCGCAGGAGTCAACCCCGAACTCGGCGCGTTCGACGTGTTGACCGTCGAAATGGAGAACGGGACGCAAAAACAGTTCGCCGCCGCGCTGGAAAATCACAAACTGAACCGTCCTTCGGCCGCGGAGGAATCCGCCTCCGCCCTGGACCCCGAAGCGGTCGCGCTGGACTTCAGCGCGGAACTCGAAGCGAAGGTCGACTCCGCTTTCGCCGCGGACGAATCGCTGGTGCAGATCGCGGGACGCTGGTTCCCGCGCGCCCTGCTGCTCGACATCAACGCCGGTCATCTCAACCTTGCCGAGGCCGTGCTGGATATGGCCGGCGGCGAGCCGCTTCCCACCTCCGCTTTGATGAAGGACCTCGAATTGCCCGCCGGCGTAAACCCCAGGCTGGCGGAATTTTCCCTCAATTATGCCCTGCAGGAGGATAAACGTTTCGACGAGGTCGGGCCGGTGGGGACGGTGTTGTGGTGTCTGGAGCGCCTCGAACCCGAAGGCGTGCGGACCGTTCCCGCGCCGTTGCAGTATGCGGAGATTCCTCACGACCGCGCCCTCCTTTCTCCGCAGATGCTGGCGCTCGAAACGCAAGTGGACGATGAGTTGAGCGAAGCCTCCGCCCCGCCGTCCGACGAGGCGACCATCAGCCTGCTCTATCCGCACTGGCGGGCCGGCACGCTTCCCGTTTCGGCGCGCGCCCGGCGGCTGTTTCCCAGCGCGTACGAATCGGCCCGAATCCGCTTTACGCTGCTGGACGAGAAAACGGGAAAGAAAATCCCGGCCTGGGTTGTCCGAAAATCTGGGTATGTATACGGATTGGCCGACTGGTACAAATCTTATGAGTTAATGCCCGGGGCGCTGATCCGCGTCCGCAAGAGTAACCAGCCCGGGGAGGTCCGCATCGAGGCGTTGACGCGCCGCTCGGTGCGCGATTGGGTGCGGACGGTCATCGTCGGCACGGACGGCGGCCTCGTCTTCGCGTTGTTGAAGCAGCAGATCGCCGCCGAATTGAACGACCGGATGGCGATCGCCGTCCCCGACCCGGACGGGGTGGACGCCGCCCGCGAGCAGGCCGCCAAAGTCCGCCTGCCGTTCGAGGCGTTGACGAAAAACGTGATGCGCGAACTGACCAAACTCAGCCCGCAGGGACATGTCCACGTGCAGGAACTGTACGCGGGCATCAACATCCTGCGCCGCGTGCCGCCGGCCCCGTTGATGGCCCTGCTGGCGTCGCATCCTGAATTTGCGCACGTTGGCGATCTGCATTACCGCCTGGATGAATGACCATGACTGAAACCAATCCCGAACCCCGCGTTGCGCGGCGCCCCGTTTTGAAACCGACGGCCAAGACCCCCTTCCAGATCGACTTTCAGTGGTGGAAGGAGAACGAGCGCGATTGGCAGGTATACCTGCGCTCGTTGTTGTGTCCCGCCCACCAGGAAGCGCTGGCGTCGTTGGAGGAAGGCCAGATGATCGACTGGGTGGACGAAAACACCGCCGAGGTGCGCGAAGTGGACGGCATCCAGCACGCGTTGATGAGTCACTGCGCGCGCCAGCCCGAATTCGTCACCCCGCAGACCGCGCTGGTGGAGGCGGTATTCCGCCTGTTCCTCGTCAACGGCAACCAGCCGATGAGCGCGGAAGACCTGGCGGTCAGACTAGGACGCCCGGCTAACACGATTTTAAGCACGCTGGCGGGCCCGCGCGTGTACAAGGGCCTGAGACCGGCGTAACCTGGATCGTCAGTTTGCGTTACAACCGACCATGCCCCCGTAGCTCAACGGACAGAGCAGTTGCCTTCTAAGCAAAAGGTTGAAGGTTCGATTCCTTCCGGGGGCGCTGGGTTGACGAGCACACAAATATAAAGGTAGATGAGGTAATCAAGGAGAAAAATGACAACCGAAAGATTTGGAATCATCAAAGTTGGCGGGCGCGACGCCACCGTTATCGGCGACGATGTGAAAGTGGGAGACGCCGCGCCCGAGTTCACCGTCCACGCGTTGGACTGGTCCCTGACGCGCGGGCTGGCCGACACCAAAGGCAAAGTGCGGATCATCGCCGCCGTCCCCTCGCTCGACACCGACGTCTGCGACCGCGAGACGCGGCGCTTCAACCAGGAATCCGCCGCGCTCGACAAGGACATCGTCATCCAGACCGTCAGTACCGACCTGCCCTACGCGCAGAAGCGCTGGTGCGGCGCCGCCGGCGTGGACCAGGTGATGGTCCTCTCCGACCATCAGAACGCGGAGTTCGGGGAAAAATACGGCGTGTTGATCAAAGAGCGCCGCATCCTGCGCCGCGCCGTCTTCGTGGTGGGCCGCGACGACAAGATCGTCTACGCCGCCTACATGCCCGCGCTCGGCGACGAACCGAATTACGAAGAAGTGATCGAGGCGGCAAAGAAGGCTTTGCAGGCGTAAGCGTGATCGCCGGGCGGATGTCGTCCGCCTGGCAGCGAGATTGTAAGGCGGGATGGCATCCCGCCTTACGGGAGAGCGTGAAATGACCACCATTATCCGTAAATCCGAATCTTTGCTGACCGAGAGGCGGCGCGACCTGGTCCACGCGGTCAGTTGGACGACGCGTTCCAGCGTGTGGAGTCCGCCGACCGACGTCTACGAAACGGACGAAGCCTACGTCGTCCGTGTGGAGGTGGCCGGGATGCGCGAATCCGCGTTCGAGATCACGCTCGAGGGCGAATTCCTCCAGGTCAGCGGCGTCCGTCCCGATGTTTCGGGGCGGCGCGCCTACCAGCAGATGGAGATCCGCTTCGGCCATTTCAGCGCGGCCGTCGGCCTGCCCGAACCGGTGGACGCGGACTCCTCCCGCGCGGAATACGCCGACGGATTCCTCACGATCACTTTGCCGAAGAACAAACCCGTCAGGGTGGAGATAGAAAAATAGAATGTGCGCCGACCGCTGGAACAGCGCCGCCAACGAATTTATAAACTGGATGTGGGAAAACGAATTCCCCGCCGATTCATTTCTGTCCTCGCTTTTTTCGCGTCCGAAGAAAAAAGACGAGACGGACGCGGCCAAACCCGAACCGACGGAGGAGAAACCCAGGTATCCCGACATCCTGCCCATTCTGCCCCTGCGCGGCGTCGTCGTCTACCCGACCACCGCCGTCCCGTTGACGGTTGGACAGCCGCGCTCCGTCCGTTTGGTGGACGAGGTGACCGCCAGCGAGTCGAAACTGGTGGGACTCGTCGCGGCGCGCGACCCCGAGCTGGAGCAGCCCGCCCCGGGCGACCTCTACCCGATAGGGACCATCGCCACCGTCCACCGCCTTTTGCGCGCCCCCGACGGAACCGTCCGCCTGCTCGTGCAGGGACTGGAGCGCTTCCGCCTCGGCGAGTTCGTGCAGGAGGAACCGTATCTCAAAGCGCGCGTCCTCCTCGCTCCCGAAACTGTGGAGAGCGGGCTGGAGATCGACGCGCTGGCGCGCAACGCCCGCGACCAGTTCCAGCAGATCGTGGGACTGATCCCGTCCTTCCCCGAGGAACTGGCGCAGTCCATTCTCTCCATCGAAGAGCCGCTGCAGACCGTCTATACCATCGCCAACTTCCAGCGCATTGATTTGACCGACGCGCAGCAACTGCTGGAGATCGATTCCGTCACCGAGAAACTGAAGAAACTCATCGGCCTGCTGGTGCGCGAGGGCGAGGTCTTGAGCATCGGACAGAAAATCCAGAACGAAGCGCGCGGCGAGATCGAGAAGGTGCAGCGCGACTACTTCCTGCGCGAGCAGATGAAGGCCATCCAAAAGGAACTGGGCGAACGCGACGAGCAGACGGTGGAGGCCGAGGAATTCCGCAAGAAGATCGAAGCCGCCAAAATGCCCGAGGAGGCCGACAAACTGGCGCGCCGCGAACTGGAACGGCTGGAACGCCTGCCCACCGCCGCGGCCGAATACGGCGTCATCCGCACGTATCTCGACTGGCTGGTCTCGCTGCCGTGGAGCGTGCAGACGGAGGACAACCTCGACATCGAACACGCCCGCAAGGTCCTCAACGCGGACCACTACGGGCTGGAGGACGTGAAAGACCGCATCCTGGAGTTCCTGGCGATCCGCAAATTGCGCCTCGAACGGAAGGACGAATTTTCGGAAGAATCGGAGGACCGGATCCGCCGCGAACGCGAGGGCGTGATCCTGTGCTTCGTCGGGCCGCCCGGCGTGGGCAAGACCTCGCTGGGACAGTCCATCGCGCGGGCGCTGGGACGCAGGTTCACGCGCATGTCGCTGGGCGGGATGCGCGACGAGGCCGAGATCCGCGGCCACCGCCGCACCTACATCGGCGCGATGCCCGGACGGATCATCCAGGCCCTGCGCCGCGTCGAAAGCCGCAACCCGGTCTTTATGCTCGACGAGATCGATAAACTGGTCTTCGACTTCCACGGCGATCCCGCCTCGGCCCTGCTCGAAGTTCTGGACCCCGAACAGAACGTGGAATTCCGCGATAATTATCTCGAAGCGCCGATTGACCTGTCGCAGGTCATGTTCATCACCACCGCCAACACGCTGGAGACCGTCCCGGGGCCGCTGCTCGACCGCATGGAGATTATCGGGCTTTCGGGTTACACCGACCGCGAGAAGATCGCCATCGCGCGCGGCTACCTCATCCCGCGGCAGTTGCGCGAGAACGGACTCCGTCCGAAAGAAGCGGCCTTCACCGACGAAGCCCTGCAGAAGATCATCCGTCAGTACACGCGCGAGTCGGGCGTCCGCAACCTGGAGCGCAAGATCGGCGCGGTCTGCCGCAAAGTGGGGACGCGTATCGCCGAGGGCAAACGCGCCGCCGTCAAAGTGACGCCGAAAGTGGTGGAGGAACTGCTCGAACATCCGATCTTCCTCGGGCAGGAGGAGATCAGTCGCCGCACCTCCGCGCCGGGCGTCGTCCCCGGCCTGGCATGGACCTCCTTCGGCGGCGATATCCTCTACGTGGAAGCCACGCACATGCCCGGCGGCAAGGGCTTCCAGGTGACCGGCTCGCTCGGCAATGTGATGCAGGAATCGGCGCGGGCGGCCTTCTCCTACGTCCGCTCGCGGGCTGCGGCCCTCAAACTGCCCGGCGACTTCTTCGACAAGAACGATATCCACATGCACGTCCCCGCGGGCGCCACGCCCAAAGACGGTCCCTCCGCGGGCGTGACGATGGCGACCTCGCTCGTCTCGCTCATCTCCGGGCGGAAGGCGCTTCCGCACGTGGGGATGACGGGCGAGATCACGCTCCGGGGCCAGGTGCTGCCCGTTGGCGGGATCAAGGAAAAGGTCCTGGCCGCGCACCGCAACGGCCTGCGGACGGTCATCCTGCCGAAGCGCAACAAGCAGGATTTGGACGACGTCCCCGACGAGGTCAAAAAGGAGATGAAGTTCATCTTCGCCGAGACGGTGGACGACGTGTTGAACGCCTCGCTCGAAAAGGCGAAGGCGCCCGCGAAAGCCGCGGCGAAAAAGCCCGCCACGAAAAAATCCACGAAAGCGAAATCAAAATCGAAGACCCATGTCAAACGTTCTGCTGGCTGAAGACGACGCCACAATGGTGAAACTGCTCGAAACCCTTCTGAAAATGGAAGGGTATCAAGTCTCCGCGCTGGACGCCGACGCCAGCGTTGCCGAGGCGGTTCTCGCCGACCCTCCCGACATCCTGTTGATGGACGTCCACCTGTCCAATAACAACGGCATCGAGGAGCTGAAAAAATTACGCGCCGCGCCCGGCGGGGGAGACGTGCGCGTGCTGATGGTTTCGGGGCTGGACTTTAAAGACGAGTGCCTCGCGAACGGCGCAGACGGCTTCCTCCAAAAACCGTTCATGCCCGACGACCTGCTGTCCGCTTTGCGGGGGATGAGCTAGCGCGCCATGAGAATCGGATGACGCTCCGTTTTGGAATTCTCACTGTCTCTGACCGCGCCGCGCGCGGCGAACGCGCCGACCTGAGCGGACCCGCCCTCGCGGATTTCATCCGCGCCCGCGGCTGGAACGTCTCTCGCGCGGACGTTGTGCCGGACGACCGCGCCCTCATCGCTTCCACGCTGACGGACTGGTGCGCCCGCGGCGACCTCGACATCCTCCTCACCGCCGGCGGGACGGGCTTCGCCCCGCGCGACGTCACCCCCGAAGCCACCGGCGACGTGATCGAGCGCGAAGCCCCGGGCCTCGCCGAGGCCATCCGCGCCGAATCGCTGAAGATCACTCCCCACGCCATGCTCTCGCGCGGGCGGGCGGGCATCCGCGGCCGGACGCTCATCATCAATCTGCCCGGCAGTCCCAAAGGCGCGGTGGAGAGTCTACTGGCGGTGGCGGAGGCGCTGGAGCACGCGGTTCAGTTGTTGAGGGAGGATGGAAATGCCGAGGCGGGACATACGCGGCAAGAGCAGTAGAGACGCGGGAAAGCCGTCGGGCGAAGTGAGATTCACCACCGGGAACAAGACCCTCCCTACGCGCTACACGTTCACGGGACAATGCAGTTACGTCAGCGATGGCGCCACGGACTTGGGCAACGCGGGGTTGGGGTTGATGTTCTACAATGCTCGCTGGTATGACCCTTATCTTAACCGCTTTACCCAGTCTGATTCCATTTTGCCATCCGCATTCGAAGCTTTCTTGGGCGTAAATTCGCCGGGATGGACTGGTTCGGACTTGGAATGGTTATTTACAACGCCTGATTGGTAAAAGTGTTGAGGGAGCACGTCGAACATGAAAATCCCAAAAGGGTTTCTAGTTTTTTTCTGTATCTTGGGAATTGTGCTCTGTCTTTCCCTATTCCTGTCTGAATTTCTGCGAAGAGACGACTGGAAGAAAGAGACAACTCCATTGTCAAAAGAAACTGTCACAACTTTGTGCAAGAACTTGTTGCTAAACAATCAAGATCCCTTGTGCAACGGTTTCAAAGATGTCTACGCTATCGATTTTGCTGATGTGTTTGAAGACACTTTCCTTCCAGCGACTGGAAACCCTGCAACGTATCAGGATGTGGAAAATAAAATTGGAGATTACAAAGTTGAATGCCAACCAGTTGTGCATTTGCCAGCATCGGGCTACAGTTACTTTAGGTGTTTCTACGATTTGAACGGCGACGGATATTGGAGATACGCTTTCTATTTCTATTATCCTAGCGAAACACTTTTTAGTATTCGCGCTGGCAGCCCAAACGATTAATCTCTCCTCTCGCGCCTTACCAATTCCATACTCTCCTCCTTCGGCGGTGAAAGCGCCTGTTCTGCGCCGAACAGTTCGCGCAGACGTTGTGCGATGGCGAGCCTGGGCAGGGCGCGTACGATGAGACGTATCAATACGACCCCGCTACTGGAAATCTCAAAGCCAAAGGCGATATGACGCTGGATTATCTCGATTCGAACCATGTCCATGCTGTGCCGAATGCCAATGGCAACACCTACTCCTACGATTCCAACGGCAACCAAACCACGCGTCACATCGGGAGCGACATCTTCTATTTGATTTACGACGTAGAGAATCGCCTCGTGGAAGTGAAGAAGAACAACGTCGCCATCTCGCAATTTACGTATGACGGCGACGGGAAGCGTGTCATGTTCGTGATTGACGGCGAGACCGTCCGCTTCGTGGGCGGCTACTACGAGCGCAAAGGCAGCGAGATCACAAAGTATTACATGGCTGGCGCGCTCAGAGTCGCGATGAGAAAAGTCACTTCCCAAGCGGGCGTAATGAGACGGGGCGGAAGGAAAGCATGATTTGTTTTCCCCTTTTCAGGTTCTGCGAACAGAGTTCTTTTGCTGATAAGCCGCGATCAGCATGATGCCGCCGATGAGTATCAGGATAACCGACTGAACGAGGATCGGCTGAGTCACGCCTGAAACCGCGTCGCTGACCAGGCTGCGGATCAAGTTCAGGATGGACGCGGGCAGGGAGGCGGGCAGGCGCGGCGCGACGTAGGCGGCGAATCCCAGCCCAAGGAGGGCGGAAGCGGCGACCGAGACGAAGGTCCCGAAGAGTCCCGCCGCAAAGAGCGGAATCCCCCACCAGGTCAGAATGTCCCGCCAGCGGCGGACGGCGAGAATCCCGACGAGGAGCAGAAGTCCGAGCGGGAGCAGGAAGCTGAGGCGCATGAGCGTCCGCAGGCTGCGGAGCGATTTCAGCGGGCTTTCAGCGCCGACCTTGCTGGGAGTCAGGTCCACGCTGTCGGGGATGGAGGCGGCGATGGCTTGAACCTGGCTTTGGATGAGCGGCTGGAACAGGTCGAGCAGGCTGTCGGACGGGTTGCACAGCATGAACGAGGGCGCCTGCCCGAAGAGACTGCCGACGGTGAGTTGGGCGATCTGCTCGAACGAACAGGCGGGCTGGGCGCGGACGATCCCGAACAGGGCCTCCGTCCCCGCGGGCCCAGCGAGGTGGTTTTTGAACGCCGTCAATGAAACGACGACCGCCTCGCTTTTGCCGTTCAGGTAGTCGAAGACCGAGGCGACGGCCTGCTCGGTCATCGGGCGGCTGACTTCGGGAGGCAGGAGGGCGCGGAAGAGCGCCTCCCAGTTTTGGGCGGGGACCAGGTTCAGGTAGTTGCGCGCGCTGTTTGGATCGTCGGAGGCGGGCGCGCCCATCACGGTCTCGGCCGCGAGCGCGGGGAGTCGGTCGTAGAAGTTTTGGCGGTCCAGCGCGGCAAGATAGAAGTCCGCGTCGAAGAGCCGCCGCTCCGCGTTGACGAGCAGCAGCGCGAGTCCCGCGGTCAGCGCGAACAGCGCCGCGCAGACGGTGGTGAGGAATTTCGAAAACGGATCGAGGGAATTTCTCATGCGCTTATCGAGTACGCAAAGCGACAGTCCCTTCAGCGGTGACTGTCGCTTTGTCGTCGGGCGAAGTCCGCTTATTTTTGCGCGAACGTGTCAATCAGCAGTTTGAAATTCCCGCCCACGGGATATAGGATCGGGCAGGTGCAGCCGCGCTTGCGATACTCTTCCACTTTCGCTTTGGCTTCGGCGGGAGTCCCCGAGGCCGTGATCTTGTGGACGAGGCTGTGCGGCACGAGGTCTTTGGCTTTCATGATCTGTTCTTTGGTCGCGGGCCAGCCGAGGATGGACTGGATCTCGTGGATGACCTCGTCTGAGACGTTGGAGGCCTTGGCGATGTGCGGCTGCTGCGCGATGTACTGGCAGAGCAGCATCTTGGTGTAGTCCACGGCTTTCTCGTGGTCCTCGTCCACCGAGCAGACGATCAACTGCGGGCGGTCGAAGTCCTCCATTTTACGTCCCGATTTTTTCAGGCCGTTTGCGAGCAGTTCCATGGCGTTGTCGTTGTATTCAGGCGCGACGCAGTAATTCAGCACCACGCCGTCGGCGATCTCGCCCGTCATCTCCATCATCTTGTCGCCCGTCGCGCCGATCATGATCGGGATGTTGCGCGGCTCGCGGCGTCCGTACACTACGTCCAGCTCGATTCCGTCCACGTGATGGAATTCGCCGTGGAAGGTGACGCGCTCCATGTTCAGCAGTTTCTTCAGCACGGTGACGGTCTCGCGCATGGCGGTCAGCGGCTTTTTGCGTTCGATGCCGACGTTCTTCGCCAGCGGGTCCCACCACGCGCCGATCCCGCAGATGACGCGGTTCGGGGCGAGGTCGTCCAGCGTCAGGAAGGTGGCGGCGAGCAGGCCGATGTTGCGCGTCCAGTTGTTGATCACGCCCGAACCGACTTTGATGCGATTTGTCACGGCGGCGTAGGCCGCCATCGGGACGATGGCGTCGCGCACGAGGCGCGACTCCGCCTGCCAGACGGCTTCGAATCCCTTTTCTTCGGCGTAGCGCGCGTAGTCCAGTCCATCGCGCAGGTCGTGCGAATCTTGCAGATATAGAGCGACACGTTCCATGTTAATTTTCCTTTTAGTCGTCAGATGATGTGAGACCTATTATAGCGTAAGACAAACGCACAACGGACGCGTCAACGCTACAACGCCTGCAACCGTTTCCACACCTGCGGCGCGAGTTCGCGCGCCCGCGCGGCGAGACGTTCCTCGTCCATCGTCAGAATCTGCTTGTTCCTCATCAGGATTTTGCCGCGGCAGACGGTGGTGTCCACGACGGAATCGGTCATGCCGAAGATGAGATGACCGAGGAAGTTGCTCTCGTCCATCGGCGTGGGCGGGATGTAGTCGAGGATCGCCATGTCGGCGGGACGTCCCTCGGCCAGTTCGCCAAGTCGGATCCCGAACTGACGCTCCGCGAGGTCGGCGTTGTTTTGCAGGAGCAGTTGCGGCGCCTCCGTGAATGCGACGCGCGGGTCGCGGTTGTCGAGACGATGGAGCAGGTAGGCGGCGCGCATCTGGGTGAGCATGTCCGAGTTCATGCCGTCCGTGCCGAGTCCCACCAGGATGCCCTTGCCGAGCATCTTCAGGATTTGCGTCACGCCGACCGCGTTGTTCATGTTCGATTCGGGGTTGTGGACGATGCTGGTCCGTGTGTCGGCGACAATGTCCATCTCCTCCTCGTCAATGTGGACGCAATGCACGAAGATGGATTTCTCGCCCGTGACGTTCAACCGATCCAGCCGCTTCACGGTCGGGACGCCGTACTTTTCGAGGGAATCCTGGCGGTCGGCCGCGTCCTCCGCGACGTGGATGTGGCAGCCGACGCCCGCGTCTCGCGCGATGCCGACGCACTTCTCAACCGTGTCGTCCGCGACGGTGAACGAGGCGTGCAGTCCCATCATGGCCGCGATCTGGCCGTCGCCTTTGCCGACCTTTTTGATGAAGCGTTCGTTCTCTCGAATGCCCTCCCCGTGGACGTTGCGGTCCGAGACCTCGTAGCACAGCGAGGCGCGGACTCCCGCCTGCCGCACCGCGGACTCGATGATGTCGAGCGAGCCGTCGCTGGCGGAGGGGGAGGCGTGATGGTCAATGATGGTCGTCGTCCCGTTGCGGATGCTCTCGATCAGCGGGATCTGCGCCGAGAGCAGGATGTCGTCGCCGACGATGGCGCGGTCCACTTTCCACCACAGGCGTTCGAGGACTTCCACGAAGTTGGAGGCGGGCTCGCCAGGGATCGCCATGCCGCGCGCCAGTGTGGAATAAAAATGATGGTGCGCGCAGATGAAGCCTGGCAGGACGACTTTGTTCGAGCAGTCCACCGAATCGGCGTCGGGATATTTTTGCTTCATCTCCGCGGCCGCGCCGACGGCGATGATATTCTCGCCATCCGTCACGACCGAGCCGTTCCAGAGCACGCGGTTATTTTTGCCGAGGGTGACTACGATCCCGTTTTCAAATCGAGTGGTCATGTGTCCTTCCTTTTTGAGTGTGATGAGCGACGCGGCGCGTTTTGCGATATTTATTAGAAATCATATCGGCGTTCTTTTTCTGCCGCGAATGGCGCGAATTTCACGAAAGAGTCCACTGAAACAAGGCAATCTCACCGCCAAGCGCGCGAAGGTCGCTAAGAAAAACCAAATTTCGGATTCATTTTTAATGAAAGCTAAGTGAATCTTCAAAATTCTTAAATCGTTTTTAAATTTCTTCGCGTTCTTTGCGGTCTTAGCGGTAAGAAATGGTTTTTTCAGTGAAGTCACGAAAAATCTTGAAAATTCGCGCGCATTCGTGAAATTCGCGGCCGAGAATCTTATTTCTGAAGGAGTCTCTTCCCGAAGGGCGCGGTTATTCCTGATCCGCCGGCGCTTTGAATCCGTCCAACAGAGCCAGGTCTTCGGGCAGGTCCAGGTCCAGTTCGAGCGAGGGGAGTTTGACGACCTCCAGCCGCGCTCCCGCTTTCCTGGCGTGTTCACAATGCCGGCGATACGAGCCGACGCCGAAGTCGTACTCGATCAGCCCCGCGGGAGACATCAGCAGGGCGTTGGTCCCCTCTTCGCGGCGGTCGGGGGCGATGACTACCACAGGCGGGTCTTTCGCCCGTTCGATCAACGCCCGGATGTCGGCGGGTTCGAGGAGCGGCAGGTCGGCCGGCAGGATCAACACCCCGCGCGTCGCGTGGACTTTCGCCACCACGGTCGCGCGCGCCAGCGCGGTGTTCAGGTGCGGCTGGCCGTCCTCGCGGACGGTGCGGGCGCCGTGCCTGCGCGCGACCGTCAACGCGTGCGGGTCGCGGCTCACTACCAGTACCTGTTCCAGTTCCTTCAGGCTGGTCAGCGTCTCCAGCGTATGTTTGAGAAGTTTTTCGTTTAGTTGCGCGCGCTCGTCCTCCGAGAGCGTAGTAGACAGGCGGGATTTCCCACGCCGCAGCGGTTTTACGGGAACGATGGCCCAAAGTGTCATGTCGCATTTCCAATGAATTGCAGGACTTCCCGCGCCAGCCGGGCGCGGTCCGCAACCGTTTTCATATATGTATTTGTGACCAGCGTTTGAATTTTAATCTGTTTTGCGAGTTCTGAGTCCGCCGAATCCACTACGATTCCCGTGAGAAAATTCTCATAATGTCCCGCCACCGCCAGCGCCGACGGTTCGATGCCGAGTTCCGCGTACATTTTCGCGGCGGGACCTTTCACCGTCTGCCCCGCGATGATCGGAGAGACCGCCACGCGCGGGACGGCGGACGGTGGGAGGCGGAGGACGGCCAGGATCGGATCAACGCTGACCCACGGATTCGACGGGCAGACGACGATCGCGTCCGCCGACTCGAACGCTTCGCGCGTCCCCGCAGCGGGCGAGGCCGCCCCGAGCCCCTCAAACCGAAAGCCTTTCACGCGCGGACGGCAGCGTCGGCGGACGAAGTATTCCTGGAACGGCAGATCGCCCTCGTCCGTCTCGACGATGGTGCGGACGGGTTGGTCGCTCATCGGCAGGACGGTATGCTTCACGCCCCACGCCTTGCAGAAATCGCGCGTGACCTGCGAGAGGGACTGTCCCTCTTTCAGCCGCCGCGTCCGCTCGACGTGCGTGGCGAGGTCGCTGTCGCCGAGGTTGAACCAGTCCGCCGCGCCGAGGCGTTTGAGATTCGCCATCGCGTTCCACGTCTCGCCCGCGCGTCCCCAGCCCGTGTCGGGATTTGCCAGTCCCGCCAGCGTGTAGCAGACCGTGTCGAGGTCGGGAGAGATGGACAGCCCCAAATGTTCGAAGTCGTCGCCAGTGTTGACGATGACGGTCAAATCTTCGGGAGGCAGGATCTGGGCGAGTCCGTGCGCTAGCTTCGCGCCGCCGACTCCGCCCGCGAGGGCGAGGATGTTCATTTTTTGTATACTTCTCCTCCCTCTTTTACAATAAGAATATGGATCTCCAGCTTTTCAAATGCCCACTTTGTTTCTTCAATCAGGCTTAGATATCGTTTAAAGTCTGGAAGTCCAATGGCAACGATACTACTTGGCGCTTTGCTTTTTCTTCGTATTGCGGAAACTAACACTTCAGAAAACCAATGCTTTGCTTGAAGTGTTGGTTGGGTCTTTTTGGCTTGACCCTGCTTTTCTCCGTCTGCATATTTATCAGACGGATATCCTTTTACTTCGATTAAAACTTCTTGATTATCTCGTTTGGCGATAATGTCGACGCCTCGTTGTTTTGCTAATGTATCTGTTGTAATGACTTGGTAACCGATATTCCTAAAGTATGATGCAATTTTTTCTTGAACATTTCCTTCCCAGAACCAATCATTTTCTTTTTTCCACATAAGATCTCCTATTTTTCTATTACGATTTCGTTAGCCAGCCTCAATATCTTTTCTTTTGGCTCTTCCTCCGCCCATCCTACAAAAATCATCGCCTGCGGCTCCCACGTTTCGGGCAATTCCAGCGCGGAGCGCGTCTCCTCTTGCGCGTAGAGCGGCCAGCAGACCCAGTTTCCGCCCAGCCCCTCGGCGTGCGCGGCGAGCAGGAGGTACGTCGCCGCGTTCGCCACGGATTGGATGGACATGACGCGCTCCTCGGGCGTATCCGCGCGGACGGCGGTCACGTCGCGGCAGAGCAGGATGAGGACGGGGGCCTCGTCAATCCGACGGGCGGACCGCGCGGCGCGCGTCTCGATCTCGGACGCGGGCGCGCCCTCGGCGGCCATGTCCGCGCGCAGGGCGGCGGCGAGGGCCTGGGCAAGTTTGGTTCTTTTATCCGCAGATTGCGCTGATCTCGCAGATAGAGTTTTGTTAATGACAACAAATCTCCAGGGCTGGAGGTTGTGCGCGGACGGGGCGTGAGTCGCGGCGGCGATCACGCGCGAGACGGCCTCGTCCGCTACGGGGTCGGGTTTGAAGCGGCGGACGGAGCGACGCGCCCGCAGGAAGTCGAGGAGTTCGTCCGCGCTAGGCATGAGCGTCGAAGCGCTCGGGCAGGATTTTGTAGATGACGCGCGTTTGGCCCTCCGCTTTTTTCCACGGCTGGTTGCTGTATTTCATCGAGAGGGCGTTGATGTGTTCGTCGCCGCCGCTTTCGGTGATCTCGGCCACGCGCCCGCGGATTTGCAGATAGCGATATGGCGTTTTCGGGTCCTGGATGAGCAGCGCCACCTGCGGACGGGCGCGCATGTTGCGGTCTTTGACGCGTCCCTTGGCGGTGTTGATGAGGATGTGCGTTCCGTCGGTGTTGAACCAGACGGGCGTGACTTGCGGCGAGCCGTCGGGCATGACGGTGGCGACGTAGACGAAGGCTTTGGTCTCGTCTTTGAGCAGGTCTTGATATTCGGGGGGAAAAAGTTTCATGGTTGAATCTCCAAATCGGGTTTCAAGTGTCAGGCGAGGCGGTCGCGGAGGAAGGCGAGGGTGCGTTCCCAGGCGAGACGCGCGGCTTCTTCGTTGTATTCGGGACGGTCGCTCTCGAAGAACCAATGGCGCGTGTCGGGGTAGACGTGAAATTCGACCTGTCTGCCCGCGGCTTTGAGCGTCCTCGCCAGTTTTTTACGGCCAGAATCGGATACAAATTCATCCGTCTCCGCGTAATGGCCGAGGAAGGCCGACTTTGTTTGCGCGAAGTCGCCGCCGCGCGCGCCGTAGAACAAAACCGTCGCGGCGATTTCCTTCGGTTTTTCCTCCACGAGCCACAGGCCCAGCCACGCGCCGAGCGAGAATCCGACCAGGCCGAGCGGCGCGCCGCCTGAATCGTTTTTCAACCGCTCGAACGCGTCGAGAATTTGATACAGGGTTGGGTCGCTCTTGATCTTTGCCTGGCGGAGTCTTTTTGCGTTGGCGGGCGTCTCGGCGGTCTCGCCGCCGTACAAGTCGGGCGCGAGGACAAGGTAGCCCTCGTTTGCAAGTCGGTTGCAAAACTGTTTGGCGAAATCGTTCAATCCCCACCAGGCGTGCAGGACGAGAATCCCGCCGCGCAGCGCGGACTTTGGGATGGCGAGATAGTCGGACATGGAAACCTCCTATCTAAACATGTCCTGGGTTTTTGGGCGCAGCAGTTCTTTCATGGAGCCTTCGCGCAGCGGATACGGGAAGCCGCGCGCGTGGACGACGGGCGTGCCTTCGGCGGCCTGTCCCATCATAAGCGAGGCGGCCGCGGCCAGTTCGTCCGCAACGCCGACGACGGTGATTTGCAGTTCGCGCCCGAACAGGTCTTTCCAGCCGCGCTCGTCCATCACCGCGGGGATTCCGCTCAGCCCGATGCACATGCCGACCGTCCCGATGCGCCAGGCGCGTCCATGTGAGTCGACGAGCATGACGCCGATTTTCTTTCCCGTTTTGGACTCGACCTTTTCACGGATCGCGCGTGACGAGGCGTCGGGGTCGCGGGGGAGGAGGAGTACCCCCTCCCCGCCCCCCTCTGTCTCTCCCCCCAAATTCGGAGAATTTGGGGGGAGATGGAGGGGGGTAACATTCGAGTGGTCAATCCCCGCGTTGGCGCAGACGAAGCCGAGTCGGTGTTCGACGATGACCGTCCCGGCGCGCACGCGCAGGACCTCGGCGCTTTCCTGCAAAATTAGTTCCGCCAGGCGCGGGTCTTTTTCCGAGCGACGCGCCAACTCGAGCGCGTCTTCGCTCGGCTGGACGGAGGCCAGGTCCACCATCCGCCCCTCGGCTTTGCTGACGATCTTCGACGTGACGACGAGGATGTCGCCGTCCGCGAGTTCGATGCCGTTCGCGGCGAGCGCCGAGACAAGAATATCCGCCAGGTCGTCGCCGTGGCGGATAAGGGGAATGTGCTGGAGAGGGGTGAGGGTGAGCATCTTGGTCGGTTGCCAGTGACTGATCACTGATCACTGATTACTGATCACTGTTCACTGATCACTTTCTCTCCGCCCCCGTAATCTTGATCCCCGCGTGCGCGCTTCCATATTTTTTGTTGATGCCGATCAGCACGCTGGTGAGACCTTCGACCACGACGGAGTTTTCGAGCGGACCGGCGTCCCAGCCTGTCAGCCCCGCGGCCTCCACGAGTTTGAGCGTCTCGGCGCGCGCCTCTTTGGATGTGCCAGTCACCAGCACGTCGCACTCCACGTCCGCGTCGGTGAGCAGATGTTCGTGGGAGACGTTCTGGAACGCGGCGCAGACTTGCGCGTCCGCGCCGAGGATCTCGCGCGCTTCCTGCGCGGCGGAGCCCGCCTTCGGCATTTGCACCGTCGCCACTTTCGGCGGGACGAGCGGGACGGTTACGTCAATCAGGATTTTCCCTTTGACCGCGTCTTTCACCGCCTCGAGCGTGGACCGGTGCGCGGCGTACGGGACGGTCAGGACGACGATGTCAGCCTGGCGCGCGGCGTCGAAGTTGCTCATTCCCTGGATGAAGGCTTCGCCCTGAAGCCGGTCCATTAATTCCGAGGCGGCGGCCTCTGCCTTTGCCGCCTCCCGCGACCCGATGTGGACGTGGTAGCCCGCCTTCGCCCAGCGATAGGCGAGTCCTTTACCTTCCTTGCCGGTTCCGCCGAGGACGGCGACAGTTAACAGAATGGGGGAATTTGTCATAGTGCGCTCCAATGTGGTGGTGTTGACGTACGCGGGATGCGATCCCGGAGAAACTCAGATCAAAAATGGCTGGGCAGCGCGGCGCCGTCGGATGCCAGTTCCCACAGGGTTTGATAGGCGGCCTCGCGCAGGTCCGAGTCTCGGCTGTGGACGGCCTCGACGATCCGTTTCACGACGTTTTCGCCGGGCGCGCGGCGCAGGCGCTCCAGCGCGGCGAGACGTTCCTCGACGGTCCCGTCCGAGAACGCGTCCAACAGAATATCGGTGGCGGGGACGCCGGGCGAGATGCCCATTCCCTGCTTGCCCGCGTATTCGATCAGCCACTGGGTTTCGGACGGCGGCGTGAGCGGGCGCGGGACGCGCGGGTCGCGCGCGAGCGACCGGCTTTCGATGGCTTCCGCGGCCGAGTTCTTGACGATCCACTGGTCGTCGTTCACCTGCCGGTCTTGCAGGAGTTCGAGCGCCCAGGGTTCGTCCACGCGTGCCAGCCCGTAGACCGCTGAGCGGCGGACGAGGATGTCCTGCATGGTCGCGCCGTCCCTGAGCATGGCGTGACCTTCCTGCGGGTCGTTGGCGAGCGCTTCGGCCGCGGCGCGGCGCAGTTCCTCGTCGCCTTCCAGCAGGGCGTGCGCCACCGCTTCGAGCGCGTTTGTGGATCCCAGAGCGACCAGCGCGAGACAGGCGGCGCGCCGCGCCGCGAGACTGGGCGCCGTAGTGGTGGACGAAAGCAGTTCCAGCGCCTTCGAGTCGCGGATCACGCCGCTCCCCAGCGCGGCCAGCGCGATGAGTTCGAACGAGAGCGATTGCAGCGACTGGCGGAAGAAGGCCGCCGCGCCAGGGTCGCCGCAGAGAGCCAGGGCGGCCATGGCCTGTCCGCGCAGGCCGCGCGGCTGGGTCTCGTCTTGCAGCAGGCGCGCCAGCCCGGCCATCACGCGTCCGCGCCAGGCGGCTTCGCGCGGCGCCTCGCGCAGCCAGCGGGCCGCGGTCAACAGCGGGCGTTGCAGCAGCGGGTCGTCGGAATCGAGCATGGCCTCTGCCACGCGGGTCGCGTCGCCCTGCGAGGCGAGGTAGCGCGCCGCCAGCGTCTTGCCGCCCCAGTCGGGCTGCCGGATCAAGGCGTCGTCGGTCTTGTAAGCGCTCAGGGCGCGCCCGGCGAGGTATCCGCCGAAGATCGGATGCAGGAAGCGCATGAGGCGGTTCGGATGTGTGAGCAGCAGTCCGCTTTCGGACATTTTTCCGAGCAGGCCGCTGGACGGAGCCTGGACCGCGCCCGCTTCTTTTTTCTGGCTGAGCGGACCGGTACCAGCGTTCGGCGCCTCGCCCTCGGCGGGGGGCGTCCCTTCGACGGGTTTTTCCTCCGCCGGTTCGAACGAACGCACCCACTCGCGCGCTTTGCGCGGGTCGAAGATCGGCTGCGCGTTCAACGTCGCCTGCATGGCGAGCGTCTCCAGCGCGGCGGCGGGCGTGTCGGGCGGCGCGACGCGGCGGATGTGCGCGGCGATGGCGTCCTGGACGTGCGGACCGAGGCTGTCCCCGGCGAATCCGCCCCAGATCTTCAACGTCAATTCGAAAGGCGTCAGGTATTGGTTTCCGTATCCGAGCCAGGCTTCGAGCAGGATCGGGTCAATGGCCTCCTGCGTCATCTGCGCCCAGGCCTCGCTTTCGAGGAAGCGCTTCCATAGTCCGCCCCACTTGCGGATGAACTCGGTCTGGCGATGCGCGTCCCAGCCCATCAGGGCGAGCGGCGCAAACCCGAGTTCCAGCAGGCCGTCCATCCGTTCGGGCAGCGCGGTTGCGACGACGCGCGTATCGGGATGAGCCTGGAGCAGCGTCTTCAGAAAATCGCAGACGGTCTTTTGTCCGTCGGCCGGGAGTTCGTCGAAGCCGTCCAGCAACAGAAGCGCCCGTCCGCTTTTGAAGATGTACTGCGCGAAAGACGCCATGCGTCCGACCTCCAGGAAGGAGGTCCGCTCCGCTTCGGCGTCAATGATTGGGTTGAGGATGTTCTGCGGATTGTCCACCGGCAGGGACAGGTCCGCGACGTGGACGAGGAAGGGGACGCGGTCGGCGAGCGCGCCCAACTGCGGGTCGCGGTTGGCCGACAGCGTGGCGAGATGCGCCAGCGCGACCGTCTTGCCGAGGCCGTACGCGCCGACAACGGCGATGTTGCTCCCGCCCGAAAGCGCCTGCGGCAAAGTCAGGGACGGGGCGCGGTAGAGACTCGCCAGTTCGGGCCAGGAGGGGAGGTAGGGCAGAGTTTGGGAGACGATGTCTTCGGGAGGCAGACTCGCGCCCGGCTCGACGCGCGGCGGCGGGGCGATGAACTTCGGCGTCAGGATGATTTCGTCCAGCGCGAAGAGGGGCGCGGCCAGGTGCATCCCCTGGGCGCGGCGCAGCGTGACCCGCCGCAGGTTGTCCTCTATGCCGGTGGAGCGGCGCGCGCGGGCCTCCTCGCGGCGGACGGCCATCCCCGCGCGCCACTCGCGGAACGCGGGACGCATCCGCGCCGCCAGGAACGAAGCGAGGATGCCGAAGACGGCGCCGATGCCGAAGGAGAGAGGGTCAATGTAGAACGGCATGTCCCAGTTTGGATCAATCCGTGAAAAGGATGCGCGCGCAGGTGGGACAGCGCGCGATCTCGCGGCTGACGCGCACGGTCTGCTGTTGCGCGGGCGTGAGCGTGGTCCCGCAGGCCGCGCAAGCCCCGTCGCTGATGACGGCGACGGCCACCCCGCGCTTGTCGCGGCGCAGGGCGTCGTATTGGTCGAGGATGGAGGCTTCGAGCGGCGCGCCTGCGGCTTTGCGTTCGGCCTCCAGACGCTCGAGGCTGCGCGCCAGGGTCTCGCGTTCGCGCGTCAGGTCGCGGGCCTGGGCGCCGAGGCGGGATTCGACTCCGCCCAGCGCGGCCCGCGCCTCGGTCAGGGATGCGCCGGCGTCGTCGTTCGCCAGCATCGCTTCGAGCAGGCGGTCTTCCAGCGTGGCGAGATATTTTTTCAGCGAGGCTGCTTCGTGCTGCAAATCCTGAAGTTCCTTTGGATTGCGGACCGCGCCGCTGTATAGACTGGATTCGGTCTGCTCGATCTTGATGCGCTGGGACTGGGCTTCCGCTTCGGCCTGACGTTGGGCGCGTTCGGTTTCCCGACGCGTTTCCTCCGCCGCGGCGAGGCGTTCGGAGGCGGCGCGCAGTTCCGCGTCGTTGTCGAGCGCGGCGCGGATGGCTTCGAGGCGGGCGCGCGCCCGGTCCATTTGCGTGTCTATCTGCTGGAGGCGGTATAGTCCGAGGGCGGCGCTCATGGGGTGATTATAAAACAGAAACCAGGTTTCTCGAAGAAACCTGGTTTCTGCGCGTTACTGTGTCGATACGTTGAAATAATTGTAGACGGCTTGCGAGATCTGGCCGAAGAGTTTGTTGGCGTTGTCGAAGACGATCTGGACGGGGTGATAGGTGTAGACCGCGATGACGTAGTTGCCGCCCGGCGAGTAGACGATGGCCGCGTCGCTGACGTTGTTGATGACGCCCGCGTTGTTGGTGATCCAGCCGTGCTTGTGGGCGATGCGCGTCCCTTCGGGGACGCCCGCCTGCAGGAGCGCGCCGAGTTTGTCCTGCACGAGGATCTCGATCATCTGCTGGCAGACCTGCTGGCTGATCTTGCCGGGGAAGACGGCCACCAGCGCGCCGCCGTTCTTGTCCGCGCATTGGTAGAGGTCTTCGAGTAATATGCCCATGTCCGAGGGCGTGGTCTGGTTGTAGTCGTCGGGGTTGGCGCTCACGTCGACGCGCGAGTTGGAGGGCGTGGTCATTCTCTGGAGCAGGGGCGCGCCCTGATAGAAATAGCCCGCCATGAAGGTGTTTTCAAGGCCGAGGGCTTTCATCTTTTCGGTGACGAGGAGCGGACCGCGGTTCTCGTCCAGCGCGGCCATGAACTTGTCGGCGGGCGGGTTTTCGGAGCGGCGGATCATGTCTACCATCGCGTCGAGAGTCTTTTGGTCGAGGGCGGCCGCGCCGAACTGGCTGTAGTACGAGATCATGATGGGAATCTTGGCGGTGGAGGAGGCGGTGAAGGCCACGTCGGGTTGGACGGAGATCGGCTGGCCGGCGTTCTCGGCGAAGTGGATCTCCTGTCCCGTTTGCAGGTCGAGCATGTACAGACCGACGAGGCCGTCGAAGTCGTTAAGCTGGATGATCTGTTTGAGCAGGATTTCGAGATTGTCGAGGGTGGGATGCGCCGCGGCCGTGCGGATGGAGGTCAGCGCGACGGCGCGGCTGGAGGGGGAGCGCAGGGCGTCTTCGATGAGGGTGACGGCGCGCTCCACGTCGAGGGTCTGGCCGGGCGCGCCGGGCAGGAAGTTGGTGGTGCCGGGAATCGGCTGGGCCGGGGCGGGAGGCGTGTCGTAGCGAAGGGCGATCTCGTTCTGGAGGTAGTCGCGCAGGCGCGCTTCCGAGAGTTCGGAGACGAGCGGGACGTCGGCCGCGGCGGGCGGACGGTTCCAGAGGTAGTCCCAGAATCCGCCCCAGAAGGAAGCGCCGGTGCGGGTCAGGTCTGCGGCGGCGAGCATGGCGTCCATGTTCACCTGGAATCCGACCTGGCTGGGCGTGATGAGGATGTTCGATCCCAGGTACTCCACCATGACCGGCGAGGTATAGACTTGCAGGACGCGCTGGGAGGCCGTGGCCGGGTCCACGCCGCCGACCGGGACGCCGGCGATGGTCATCCCGGCGGGGTAACTGTTCCGCTGGCGGCTGTAGCCGACGAGGGCAACAATGGTCAGGATGACGGCGGCGCTGAGGAACAGGGCGGAAATACCGCGCAAAATCAGGGGGAAATTTCGGCTTTTCATTCTCACCAAAGCATGACGAATGTCACGAAAAAGTATAACATATTCACTGGGGGGAGTTGTGCTAGAATGGAAGGCGGCAGGCGGCAGGAAAATCCAACGATAAGGAATGAGACATGCTTCGCTCCTTTCTGATCTATCTTTCCAAGGCGCAGTGGGCGCAGAACATTGTGACGGGCTGGTCGTTCGCGTGGAAGGCGGCCTCCCGCTTTGTTGCGGGGGAAAAGACGGCGGATGCCGTCCGCGTCGTCCGCGACCTGAACGCCAAAGGAGTCAACGCCACGCTCGACCATCTCGGAGAGCATACATCCACGGCCGACGAGGCTGCCCAGGCTACGCAGGATATCCTGGCGATCCTGGACGAAATCGAAACGGCGGGCGTGCGCGCCAACGTCTCCATCAAACTGACGCAGATCGGCATGGGGCTGGACGAATCGGTCTGCCGCGAGAACCTTCAGCGCATCCTCCAGCGCGCCAGGGAACACGGCAACTTCATCCGCATTGATATTGAAGACACGCCCTACACCGACACGACGCTCGCCATCTACCAGTCCATGCTGGAGCGCGGCTTCACGAACCGTCACTTCGGTATGGCGGTGCAGTCCTATCTCTTCCGCGCCGAAGCGGATACGAAAGCCCTGCTCGCGAACAAGACCACCATCCGGCTGGTCAAGGGCGCGTACAAGGAACCGCCCGAAAAAGCCTTCCCGAAGAAGGCGGACGTGGACGCCAACTACGACCTGTTGACGCGGCTGCTGATTGACGCCTCCCTCGCGGACCGTTCGAAGTTGAGCGAAGACGGACGCGTCCCGCCCATCCCCGTGATCGCCACGCACGACGAAAAGCGCATCGAGTTTACCGTCTCGTACGCGAACAAAGTCGGCCTCCCCAAAGACGGGCTGGAATTCCAAATGCTCTACGGCATCCGCCGCGATTTGCAGGAGAAACTGGCAAAGGACGGATATCCCGTGCGCGTGTACGTCCCCTTTGGCACGCATTGGTATCCGTACTTCATGCGGCGGCTGGCGGAGCGACCGGCGAACATCTGGTTCTTCATCTCGAATTTCTTCAAAGGATAAGCGCGTCCGTCCCGCGGACGGACAATCTCTGCAACCCGTTCTCCCGTCGGGAAACGGGTTTCGGCGTTTCTGTGGTTTAATTACCCCATGACCCGTTCCTTCGCCCTCGTCACCGGCGGCGCGCATCGGCTCGGCAGGGACTTTGCCCTGTTGCTCGCGCGCATGGACTATGACATCCTCCTGCATTTTCACTCCGCCGAAGACGACGCCCGACGCGTGAAAGCCGAGATCGAAGCGTTGGGCAGGCAGGCGCATCTTTTGAAAGCCGATCTTTCCAACCCCGAAGAAGTTCACTCCATCTTCGAGCAAATAACATTCATCCTTCGGCCTTCAGCCTTCATCCTTCGAGTTCTGGTGAACTCTGCCGCCGTCATGTCGGCGGGACATCCGCGCGACCTGACCCTCGAAGACTGGGATTCCGCCCTGAACCTGAACCTGCGCGCGCCGTTCCTGATGGCGCAAGCGGCCGCGCGGCTGATGACCTCCGGCGGACTGATCGTCAACGTGAGCGACATCGGCGCGCAGAAGGCGTGGAGCCGCTACCCGGCGTACACGGTCAGCAAGTCCGCGCTCGAGTCGTTGACCAAAGTGTTGGCGCGGGCGTTCGCGCCGTCCATCCGCGTCAACGCCATCGCGCCGGGACTCGTCTACCCGTCGGACGCGGTTACGCCCGAGGTGTGGGAGCGGCTGACGGCGCGGCTGCCGCTCCAACGTCCCGCGCGCGGCGAGGAGCTCGCGTCCGCTCTCGAATTCCTCATCAGGAACGAGTACGTCACTGGACAGACGATCGTTGTGGATGGGGGTTACTCCCTTGTTTGAAATCGCCAATTACCATTTACCAGTTATCAGGAGAAACCATGTCCGAGCCGACCGAACTTGCCGATAAACTTCAATCCGAGGGCGAACGCTTTGTCGAGATTTTCTCCGCGCTGACGGACGCCGACTGGCGGACGGACGTTTACACCGAGGGGACGGTCTGGACCGTCCGCAATGTGCTTTCGCACTTCGTCACATCCGAGCGCGGACTGGTTCAACTCTTCGAGCAGATCCGGCTGGGCAGCGCGGGCGCGGCGGACGATTTTTCGATTGACCGCTACAACGCCTCCCAGCAGGAGAAGACCAAAGACGCGTCCCCGTCCGAATTGCTGGAGCAATACAAATCCGTGCGCGCGGACACGGTGACGTGGGTTTCGGGGTTGCAGGAATCTGACCTCGAAAAGACCGGCCGCCATCCGTTTCTGGGACAGACCACCCTCCGCGAGATGGTGAAGATGCTGTACCTGCACAACCAGATCCACTACCGCGATATCAAGAAAGCGTTGAAAAAATAACCAACGCGCGCCCACTGCCCACTGCTTACTGATCACTGATCACTGCTAACTGCTCACTGCTTACTGCCACCAATGACCCTCCTCCGCCCTCTCCACCTCTTCTTCCTCGCTCTCGCCTATTCCCTCGGCGCGGCCATTGCCGACTACCTCGGGCTGGCCTTCTCGCTTTCGGCCTTCGCTCTCGGCCTGGCAGGGATTTGTCTCGCGCACGCCAGCATGAACCTGCTTGCCGAGGTCTTTCGTCCCGCCAACGAACCGCTCGTCCCCGGACAGCCTCACGCCGAGCGCGTCTACCTGCGCGACCGACTCCTCGTCGTCTCCATCGGCCTGCTTGCCGCGGCCGCGGCGCTGGCCTATCGGCTCTACCACATCCAGCGTCTTCCGCTCCCCGCATTCGCGGCCCTCGCGCTTTCGCTTCTCATCCTTTTCGCGTATTCCGTCCCGCCGCTCGGTCTCGCCCGCCGCGGCTTCGGCGAACTGCTCCTCGCCGCGCACATCGGCTACGTGGCTCCGCTGCTCGGATTCGTCCTCCAGGCCGGGGACTTCCATCGCCTCGTCCCCATCCTCGCGCTCCCCGTCACCGCGCTCGCCCTGGCCTACTTCCTCGTGCTGGACTTCCCCTCCTTCGCCGAGGATCTCAAGTACGAACGTCTCACGCTCCTCACCCGTCTCGGCTGGCAGCGCGCCATCCCGCTTCATCACGGACTCGTCCTCGCCGCCTTCCTCCTCCTCGCCGCCGCGCCGCTCTTCGGGATTTCCCTTCGCCTTATCTGGCCTGCTTTTCTCACCCTGCCTTTTGCTATCTTTCAAATCTACCTCCTCCGCAGCCTCGCGCTGGGCGCGCGTCCGCTTTGGAAGCCGCTCGCCGTCGCAGCCGCCGCCCTCCTCGCCCTGACCATCTACCTCCTCGCCTTCTCTCTCTACCTCCGCTGACCGACCACTCGACTACCCGACTACCCAACTACGAGACCGCCCATGCCTCAATTCCTGACCCTCCTCCCGCCCGACGAAGCCCGCGCCATCCTCCTCTCGCATCTCGCGGGACCTCTGCCTGATTCTGTTTCGATGGACTCGTCCCTCGCTTTGGGCCGCGTCCTCGCCGAAGACATTCTCGCCCCGCATCCGCTCCCCGAGTTCCCGCGCTCCACCGTGGATGGTTACGCCGTCCGCGCCAGCGACACCTTCGGCGCGAGCGAATCCCTGCCCGCGTACCTGACCCTGATCGGCGAAATCCCCATGGGCGCGCCCGCGGACCTCGTCCTCGCGCCCGGTCAATGCGCGTTGATCCACACCGGCGGGATGTTGCCCTCCAGCGCCGACGCGGTGGTGATGCTGGAGTACACGCAGACCGCGCGGACCTCCGCGGCCTCCGCAAACCCCGAAAGCGCGGGCGCGTCCGAAATTGAGATTTCCCGCGCCGTCGCGGCAGGGGAGAACGTCATCCAGATCGGCGAGGACGTGCGCGCGGGCGAGACGGTCATCCCGCGCGGCGCGTCCCTGCGCGAGGCGGAGATCGGCGGGCTGATGGCGCTCGGTCGGACGTCCGTGCGCGTAGCCAGGAAGCCGCGCGTCGGGTTGATCTCGAGCGGGGACGAGGTCGTCGAGCCGAATCAGGCCGCAGGTCCGGGACAGGTGCGAGACGTCAACACGTACACGCTCTCGGCGGTGGCAGCGCGCGCGGGCGGGGAGGCGGTCCCGTACGGGATCGTCCGCGATGATTTCGAGGCGCTGCTCTCCGCGTCTCGAACCGCGCTCGCCGAGTGCGACGCGGTGTTGATCACGGCGGGTTCGTCCGCTTCGACGCGCGATATCACCGCCGATGTGATCCGCAAACTGGGGGAGCCGGGCGTGCTGGTGCATGGCGTCGCCATCCGCCCCGGCAAGCCGACGATTTTGGGCGTGGCGGACGGCAAGGCCGTGATCGGATTGCCGGGCAACCCCGTCAGCGCGCTGGTGAACGGCTGGCTGTTCGTCGCGCCGGTCATCGAAAAATTGCTGGGCGCCCTGCCGCGTCCGCGCTCCACTGTGATGGCGCGCCTGACCATCAACCTCCCCTCGCTGGCGGGCAGGGAAGACTGGCAGCCGGTGAAACTGGTCGTGAACCCGCCATCCGCGAGCGTGGGTTTCGACGCCGAGCCGATCTTTGGAAAGAGCAACTTGATCTTCACCCTCGCCCGCGCCGACGGACTCGTCCGCGTCCCGCCCGACGCGACGGGGCTGAGCGCGGGGGAGATGGTGGAGGTGAGGTTGATGTGACCGTTTGGTTTTGCGCTACACTCGATCTGAAAATCTTTGCAGGAGAAGGGCTATGAAAAATTGGATGAAATCGCTCGAAACGCTGGCGGGAAAGTTGACCGCCATCCTTGCGTTCGCGGCGTTGATCATTATTGTGCTTGCATTGATTGGCAGCTGGATCCCGATGGAATATCAAACGCTTGTGTATGTGGTCGCCATCGGCGCAATGGTTATTTTTGTCTATCAGATATTCGCCGGAAGCCGGGCGCGATCATCGGCGCAGACCCCGCCGAAGGGTGAACAGCCGGAGGCGGACGAGGATGAGCCATCGGGGGAACGGGAGGCGCCGCTTTCAGAAAAAGACGCGCGGACTTCGTATCTCACCGCGTTGATGGACGATTTCCGCCCGCTAAGTTTGGCGGGCATGGATATGCACGCGGGCGACACCAAAGCGCGCCTGCCGTTGGAAGATATTTACATTTCGCTCAACACAACCGCGCAGGTTGAAAAAGAAAAGGGCAAAAAGGGAAAGAAAAACGAGCGGGAGGAATTATTGGAACAAATGGGACGCGGCGAAACCGAGCCGCTGACCGCGCTCGACGCGCTGCTTCGATCCAAAGAACGGCATATCGTCTTATTGGGCGCGCCCGGCACGGGCAAATCCACGTTCGTGCGTTATCTCTCGCTGCAGATGGCGAAACAATTGACCGACCCGTCTGCAAAGCCGCTGGAAGGCTGGAAGGGAAAGCCGCTGCTGCCCGTCGCCGTTTCGCTGGGAAGGTTCGCGGAATATCTGCCGGCGGATTCAAAGACGGGTTCCGCCGAAATGGTGGAGCAGTTCATTCGTTCCACGCTGGAGGCGGATCAGCGCACGAAGGATTTCGCGCCGCATATTTTGGAGCGCTTGCTCGACGAAGGCGGGCTGATCCTCTTCGACGGATTGGACGAAGTGGCGAATCTCGACCTGCGCCCCGTCATCGTCAAGTCCATCGAATCGTTTACCGAGAAATACGCGCGCAACCCGCACAGTAAATTCCTCGTCACCTGCCGCATTTATTCCTATCAGGACGCGCGCTGGAAGTTGACGGGCTGGCCCGTGTTCGAACTGGCGTTATTCTCGCCCGAACAGATCGAACGCTTTATCCGAATTTGGTACGACCTGCATACCGCGTTGGAGTCGGGACGCGCCGCCGAATTTGCGTCCAAGAAAATAAAATTGCTTGCCGCCGTGCAAGCGGACGACCCGCGCCGTTTGTATGAAGTGGCGCGTTATCCCATCATCCTGACGATGATGGCGATCGTTCACGCCAGTCACGAACTGCCCGACAGCCGCGCCCGCGTGTACGAACAATGCGTGGAACTGCTTCTGGATAAATGGCAGTTCCGCCGCGCCATCGCGCCGGGCAGGCAGGAGATACGCAGCCTGGCGGAGGAGTTGAAGATTCCCGCCAGCGCGATCTACGAACCGTTGTACGAAATTGCGTTCAAGGCTCACGTCGGTCATCAGGCGGGAAAAAACCGCGCGGACGATTCGGGCAGCCTCATCACCGAGGGATTAATTCTCGGCGTGCTGCACGACCATTTGCAGAACGACGAAAAAGAGAGAATCTTTTTGGAGTATTGCCAGAAGGCGAACGGCTTGTTGATGCTGCGCGGCACGATCACCGAAGCGGGCTCGAACGTCCGGCGCAACGATTACACTTTTCCGCACCTGACCTTCGAGGAGTTTCTGGCAAGCCGCCATTTGAAGAACCTCGATCCCGACGAAGTCCGCAGGTACCTCGACGATTCGCACGACCGCTGGCGCGAAGCGGTGAAATTCATGGCAGAGTTATATTGCTTTAGCAAGGAGCCGAACCGCGCCGCCATGAACGGTTTGCTCGAATCGCTTTCCTCGCCGTTCCCCGATCAGCCAAAGGAACAAGATTGGCGCGCCCTGTGGCTGGCGGGAGAATTGTTGACCTACTACAAGCGCGTGTGGAAGGACAGACGCAAGGCGGCTTCCGAAGACCACATCGTCGCCAACCTGCGCCGGCTGGTATTTGAATCGCCGTTGACGCCGCGTGAGCGCGCCGACGCCGCCGATATTCTCGACCAGTTGACGCAGCCTGAAGACCTGCACGCCTTCGTCTCATTTCCCGAATACCAGCCGCCCTTCTTCATCTCCAAATACCCCGTCACCAACGCGCAATACGAGCGCTTCCTCATAGCGGAAAACTTCCAGAACAAAGACTTGTGGATCAACTTCCCCATGTACGATGAAAACAGCGCGGAAATGGAAAACCGGGATTGGGGCGATGAAGCGTGGAAATGGTTGCAGCAAGCATTGCAGAATGAAAATTACGAATCACAGGACGGCGTGTTATTGCCGCGTGTTTGGCGGGATGCGCGCTTCGGCGCAAACCGTGCATATGCGCCGGTGGTGGGCGTTTCGTGGTATGAAGCCAACGCCTATTGCAGATGGCTTTTGAAAAATTGGGACGCGCTCGAAGAGGGTCGGCAGGGCTTGCCCAAGCCAACGCTGATCCGCCTGCCGCGCGAAAGCGAATGGAGCGAAGCCGCCGGCGGCGAAGAAGGTGACCGTTTTGCCTTTGGCAGGTTGAAGGATGCGCGCAAAGAAATTGTAAATTTTGCCAACACAAGCGAAAGCCAGATCAACCGCACCACGCCGGTATGGATGTACCCGCAGGGCAAAAGCCCCCAGGGTGTGGTGGATTTGAGCGGCAATGTTTGGGAGTGGCAGGCGAATTATTATGGCAGCAGTAAAACAAGCATGGGTCTGCGCGGCGGCTCGTGGAACCACAATGAAGTCGACGCCCGTGTCCCGATCCGTAGCCTCTACCTCCCCCCGTACGGCTGGGACCTCAACGTCGGTTTTCGTGTGGCGCTTCTCCCCAGCGGGTGATCTTGTTTTCTGTTTCCTGTTTTCTGCGTTCTGTTGCTCTTGGCCCTCTCGCCGAAGGCGAGTCGATTTTTTTTGAAAAACAGACCCTAAAGGCTTTCAACACCTTTAGGGTCTAAAAGTAAAAGGAGAACCCATGAAAACCTACAAACATTTGTACGAAAAGATTTGTGATTTTGAAAACATCTACCTTGCCTGGCGTAAGGCGCGCAAAGGCAAGAGGGGACTATAATTCTCACTGATCACTGATCACTGATCACTGAAAACTGGACACTGAATACTGATGACTGCTCACTGGTTACTGAACACAGACACCCTCCTCCTCGACGGCGCGACCGGCACCGAACTCAACCGCCGCGGCGTGGACACGGGACTCCCGCTCTGGTCCGCCAACGCGCTTCTCACGGACGAAGGCTCGCGCGTCCTGCAAGACATCCACGAGGATTACCTGCGCGCCGGCGCGGACATCCTCACCACGAACACCTTCCGCACGCACCGCCGCGCCCTCGCGCCCAGCGCCAACGCAGACCGCGCCCTCGAGTTGACGCGCCGCGCCGTGTCAATCGCCCGCGCGGCCATCGCCAAAACGCCCTCAGATCGTCCGCGCTTCGCGGCGGGTTCGATCTCCACGCTGGAGGATTGCTACCGTCCCGACCTCGTCCCGCCCGAGGACGAACTCCGCGCCGAACACGGCGAACGCGTCCGTCATTTGCTCGAGTGTGGCGTGGACGCGCTCCTCGTCGAGACCATCAACTCGATTAGCGAAGCGCGCGTCATCGCCGAACTCGCGGCCGCGACGGGGATTCCCGTCATCGTCAGTTTTGTGTGCGGACGGGATGGACGCATCCTTTCGGGCGAGAGTCTCGCGGACGCGGCGCGGGAGATGCTCCCGTTGGGCGTCGCGGCCCTCGGCGTCAATTGCGCGCCGACGCCCGACCTGGCGCGTCCGCTCGACGAGTTGAAGTCCGCCTGCCCGCCCGATTTTCCGCTGATCGCGTATGGCAACATCGGCTACGCGGACGAGGCGGTCGGCTGGGTCAACACCGACGCGGAGAATCCCGAAGCGTATTGCCGTCACGCCTCGAAGTGGCCTGCGCGCATCGTCGGCGGCTGCTGCGGGACGACGCCCGCGCACATCGCGGCGTTGAGCAGGATGTTGCGCGGCGCAAGTTTGTAGATTTGCGCTACAATTGCGTTAAAATTTCACCGAGGGATTTGCGCCATGCCAGACAGCAAGCCGCCCAACGCCAAAGCCGACTCTCCGTATCGCCTGCGCGAGCGTCTCTTGTCTGCGCCGGAGGCGGCCCTGTTTCGTCTGCTCCAGAAAATGGCGGGGGATCGCTATGTGGTGTGTCCCAAAGTCGCGCTGACCGATATTTTCACGATCATCCGCCCGAACGAGAACGTCCATTTCTATAACAAGATCTTCCGCAAGCACGTGGACTTTTTGCTGTGCGACCCGAAGACGTTCCAGCCCGCCTTCGCGGTGGAACTGGTGAAGCCGATCGCGAAGACTGAGACGCGCGCCAACGATCAATTCATGGCAGATTTGTTTTTAAGCGAGGGCGTCCCGCTGGTGCATGTCCCGCTGGGGGAGAGTTATGAGGTCGCCGACCTGGTCAACCTGTTCACGCTGGCGGTCACGAAGGCCAAAAGCGCCGAGCCTCGCAGAAACGATTCCGCGGGCGATTCCGTCCCGATGTGTCCCGTCTGCGGGAAGATGATGGCGCTGCGGATCCATCGCGGCGGGCCGCAGGCGGGGAAGAGATATTACGGCTGCATGGACTCGCCGCGCTGCGCGGGCGTGGCAGCGGTGGATTGATTTCGAACTAAAAATGTCTCTTCAACTCTGACGCGTACTTCGCGCCGACCGCCTTCCTGTTCTCCTCCAGCCAGACCGAAAACTTTATTTTGCCCCGCGCGGGTTCTTTCGAGACGAGCAGGTTTGCCATCAAGCCGTCCACTTCTTCGGGGGTGAGGATCACGTCGCTTACGAACAGACTTAAAAACTGCGCGGCGAGCAACGCCAGCCGCGGCGGGACGGAGATCAGCGGACGCCGCGCGCCGACGGTTTCGCCGACCCGCTTCACCAACTCCTTGAACGTGTACGTCTCTGGTCCGACCGCGTCGACGATGTAATTTTCCCCGCTGTACACGCCCTCCACGAGCAGGTCGGCCACATCTTCGACATGCACCGGCTGAATCCCATACGAGCCGTCGCCGGGGATGAGGAAGAACGGCATCCGCCGCAACAGGTAGGCGATGTTGTTGACGAGTACGTCCTCTCCGCCGCCAACCAGCACGGTGGGACGGACGATCGCGTACGCCAATCCCGAATCGGTCACCGCTTTCTCGTTCGCCGCCTTGCCCCAATAATACGGCAAATGCGAGTCGGCGGACGGATTCGCAATGCTGACGTGGACGATGCGCTTCACGCCCGCCGCTTTCGCCGCGTGGACCAGTTTCCGCGTGTTCTCCACCGCGCGCGGCTGCGTGTTGGAGCCTTTGTCGAAGCGCACCCAATACGTGTTGACCAGGACGTCCGCGCCTTGCAGTGATTGGGTCATGCCCGCTTCGTCGAAATCCAACGGGAAGGCTTTCACCTGTCCGTTAAATGGATCGGGGCGGTTTGGATGGTTGGTCAGCGTGACGACTTCCTCGCCGCGCGCGAGCAATTTCATTGCAACGAACTTGCCCGTGTAACTGAACGCGCCAGTAATTGCGATTTTCATTTTGCTCCTTTTTTCTACCATTGTCCTTGGGCTTTTACCGCCAGGCACGCGAAGAGCAAAACGGTTTTTTCTTCGCGGGCTTTGCGGTTTGTTTTTTTGGGGGGACCTGATTTCCTTCGCGCTTATTTCAACACGCCAAGAATTTTTGTAACGTTGCCGATTCCCAGGCTTTCCAATTTGACGACCGCGCGGGCGAGGCTGTCAATCGCGTCGAAGAATCCCTGCAAGGCGCGCACGCGTTCGACGAGGAAGGCGCGCTCTTCGGGCTGGCTGGTCCCCGCCTCCAGCTTTGCCAGCGTCTCGCGGACGGATGAGATGGCGCGGTCGAACTCGTTGTTCTGGCGCTCCTTGAGAATGGAACGGATGGACTTGTAGAAATCCGTCTCGGCTTCGTAGTAGTCTTTTCTATCCGCCAGTTTGGACGAGCGGTGGACGAGTCCCAGCCGCGCCAGCGCGCGCACTTCCGTGCTGACCGCGCCCTTGGTGAGTCCCGTCTGCTCGACGATCTCGCTGAGGGAGAGCGGATTGGGCGAGAGATACAGCACGGCGAAGATGGCGCCCATGCCTTTGGGGAAACCCCAGAAGCGGCTGATGTGGCTGAGTCCCTCGATGAATTCCTGTTTGATTTGGGGTAGGGAGGCAGTCATGGCTTCTCCATATACTACGTTTAGTAATTACTAAACGTAGTATATGTTAATTGCCCCGCGCTGTCAAGTCATAAAAAGCGGCGGCCATTCACGAAATGACCGCCGCTGGTTCTCGGCAAACGTCCGCAGAAACGGAGCGCGTCAGGGCGTCTCGATGGCCGCCAGCAGGTCCGCGCCGCGGAGTCCGCGCTCGCGGAGTTCTTTCCCCTCCGCGATGGAGACGCGCAGGATGCGCTGCTCGGTCCCGTTCCAGAAGGTGAATTCCACGAATCCCAATTGCCCGCCGGGGACGCGCGGCGGCGCGAAGTTGTCCGTCTCCGCCAGGATCCGCTCGACGATGCTCCCCAGCGTCTCGTTGTCGTACAGGTCGGCTGCCGCGCTGAGCACGTAGAAATCCGTCTCCATCGCGGTGAAGACGGCGCTCCCGTCGGCGGACGCGCAATCTTCGCCGAAGGCGGTGGCGTGCGTTTCGGCTTCGGGCAGGATGGTCCGCACGGCTTTCTGGAAATCCGCGTTGACGTCCGGGAGGTCCTTGTACGCCCAGACATAAGCGCATTGATTCTCGGAACTGGGCTGGGACAGATACGGGTCTTCGACGGTCGGCTCCGGCGCCGGGACGGGGGTCCCGCGCGCCCGGATAAACATGCCCGCTCCCGCCAGGACCAGGACGATCAATAGCGTGAGCGCGATCTTATTTCTCATATCCCTATTGTACCTTGACCGACGCGGGATTGATATTCAACTGTATTGTTTTTTCACTTGGCGGCGGAGGAATTTCAGGATATAAGAAGCGCATGACTCTACTCAATGCTCCGCAGGATACCTGGTTGAAAGTGATCGCCCTGGAAGGCGGCCGCAATCTGCGCGCCCGCCTGACCCAGTATGGCTTGTTCGAAGGCGACAGCGTGCGCGTCGTGCGCGCGGCTCCCTTGCGCGGACCGTTGATGATCGAAGTGAACGGCCGCGAGATCGCCCTGGGACGCCGCGTCGCGGATAAAATCGTCGTGGAGGCGAAGGATGCGACTGGCGCTGATCGGCCAACCCAATAGCGGGAAAAGCACGTTATTCAATTCGGTTGCAGGTTACAAAGCCGAGACGGGCAACTTCAGCGGCACCACGGTGACGTTCACCGAGAGCCGCGTCCGTGTGCTGGGACGGGTGGTGGACCTGGTGGACCTGCCCGGCTCCTACGCGCTGGACGGGCTGAATCCCGCCGAACGCGAGGCGCTGCGCTACCTCTCCTCGCGGGAGGTGGACGCCATCGTCAACGTGGCGGACGCCTCTCACCTGGCCCAGTCGCTGGAACTGACCCTCGAACTGCTGGCCCTGGGTCATCCCGTGGTGCTGGCCCTCAACATGATTGACGAAGCCATGCGGCTTGGCCTGCGGATTGACGGGGCGGGACTGGCCCAGGAACTTGGGATTCCCGTCCTGCCGCTGGTAGCCAGCAAGGGGCGCGGCGTCAAGGAGGTGTTCGTCAAGGCGGTCGAGGCGGGGAGGAACGGGAACCTCGCCGCGCGTCCCAGGGTCGGGAAGAGCGACCCGGCTGAACGTCACGCGCGAGCGCTGGAACTGTCGGCGCGCTTCGTGACGCGCGGCGAGAAACGCGTCACCTGGCGCGACCGTCTGGACGATGTCCTGCTCCATCCCGTGTGGGGATACGCGATCCTGATTCTGACGCTGCTCGGTTTTTTTGAAGTCGTTTACGGGTTGGGGAAGCTGATCGAGCCGCCCGTGCTGGCGTTGTTCGACCTGGCGACGCAGTTCGTCCTGCGCCCGTTCGGCGCGGAGACTCTCCTGTCCGAGATCGTGCTGGGGGTGATGCAGGGAATCGCCGCGGGCGTCGCCATCGTCCTGCCTTATTTGCTGCCGTTTCTGTTCGGGCTTGGCGTGCTGGAAGATATCGGCTACCTGCCGCGCGTCGCGTTCTTGATGGACGCTTTCATGCACCGCATCGGGCTGCACGGAAAAGCCATCGTGCCTTTCATTCTTGGATACGGATGCAACGTCCCGGCGGTCATGTCCACGCGCTCGCTGGAGGAGCCGCGCGACCGCTACCTGGCCGCGGCTCTCGCGACCCTCGTCCCGTGCGCGGCGCGGCTGGCGGTGGTGTTCGGACTCGTCGCCTTTTATCTCGGGCCCATCGCCGCGTTCCTGCTCTACTTTTTCAATCTGCTCGTCATCGCCCTGACCGGGCGCGTCCTGTCGAATCTCATGCCCGAGGATACGCCCGGGCTGATCCTCGAAATGCCGCCGTATCGCGTCCCCACCCTGCGGAACGTCGTCAACAAAGCCTGGTTCCGCGTGCGCGAATTTGTGGTCGAGGCCTGGCCGATCCTGATCGCGGGGAGCGCGGCGCTGGCGATATTGAATTATTTCGATTTTGCCTACGTGTTCAACTGGATCGTCCGCCCGTTCACCTGGGCGCTGGGACTGCCGTCTGCGACGGGCGTGCCGCTCATCTTCGGCATCCTGCGCAAGGAACTCTCCCTCATCATGCTGGGACAGGCGCTCGGCGCCACCGACTTTTCCTCCGTGCTGACCCCCACGCAGATGACGGTCTTCGCCTCGTTCGTCATGTTCTATCTGCCCTGCCTCGCCACGCTGTCCGTGCTGAAGCGCGAACTTGGGACACGCGCCATGCTGGTCATCTCCGCGTTGACGGTCGTCGTGGCGCTGTTTGCCGCCCTGTTCGTGAGGGGCGCGGCGACGCTGCTCCTGGGGCCGTGAACGTCACAACGCCCAGGCCAGCATCAATCCCAGAATCGCGATGACCAGCCCGACGTGCAGGAGGAGATTGCTTTGCGTCAGCCAGTTCGGGAAAAGGACGAATTGCAGGATCAGGTTCACGATGATGAGAGACAGGCCGATCAGGGGCAGAAGTCCCTTGCGATGGGCGAAGTAATCGGAAAGCCTGTCAATCGCTTTGGATAGCCAGCCGCTCATTCTGCCTCCTCAGGCCCCGCCTGTGCCGGGGCCTTTTTCGTCGTCCACAATTTGAATTGCGCCGCCAGCCGCCCGGGGATCCGTCCCTGCATCAACACGCCGCCGCGCTCGTGTTCGACGCGCTCCACCTGTCCCATCTCGTGGAAGAGCGAGATCAACGCGCCCTGTTGGTACGGCAGCTTCACTTCGACGGGGACGAAAGACTCGTACAACTCCTCGTGGACGAGCGCCAGCATCTCCTGGATGCCGGTCCCTTTCAGCGCCGAAACCGCCGCCGACTTGGGGACCTGTCTCATCGTCTCTTGCGCGGACTGGGGGCGGTGGAGGCGGTCTATTTTGTTCAACACGCTGACGGCGGGGATGTGTCCCGCGCCGATCTCGTCCAGCGTCATCTGCACCGACTCGTACTGGTTCAGCGCGTTGGGATGCGAGATGTCCACCACGTGCAGGAGCAGGTCTGCTTCGGCGATCTCCTCGAGCGTGGCGTGGAAGGCGGCCACGAGAGTCGTCGGGAGTTTTTGGATGAAGCCGACGGTGTCGGTGAAGAGGGCGTTGGTCCCGCCAGGGAGTTCCACGCGGCGCGTCGTCGGGTCGAGGGTGGCGAACAACTGGTCGGCCACGTAGACGTCGGAGCGGGAGAGTCGATTCAGCAGCGTGGATTTGCCCGCGTTGGTGTATCCGACCAGCGCCACGGTCGGGATGCGCGAGCGTTTGCGCTGGGCGCGGTAACGTGAGCGGTGCGCCTCCACTTTGTCGAGTTCTTCTTTTAAACGCGCGATGCGCTTGCGGATGGCGCGGCGGTCCACTTCGAGCTGGGTCTCGCCCGGGCCGCGCAAGCCGACGCCGCCGGAAGAGCCCGTCCGGCCGCCTCCGCCGCCCGCCTGCCGCGCCAGGTGCGTCCACTGACGAGTCAGGCGCGGCAGATAGTATTCGTACTGCGCCAGTTCCACTTGCAACATGCCCTCTTTGGTGCGCGCGTGCTGGGCGAAGATGTCGAGGATGAGTCCGGTGCGGTCCATCACGCGGACTTTTTCGCCGAGGACTTTTTCGAGTTCGCGCTGGTGACGCGGGTTGAGTTCCTCGTCGAAGACGACGACCTGCGCCAGCGTCTCCTCCACGAGGGCTTTGAGTTCGTCCACTTTGCCCGCGCCGATGTAAGTCTCTACGTTGGGGCGGTCCATTTTCTGGGTGAGTTCGCCCGTCACGTCCAGCCCGGCGGTGTCGGCCAGCAGGGCGAGTTCGGCGAGGGAATCGTTCAGGGCCAGGATGGTCTTCTGGCCTTTGAGTTCCACGCCGACGAGAAAGGCGCGTTCACGCGGCGGCAGGGTCGGTTCTGGTTTCTTTTTCGACATGGTTTTCTTCTTTGAACGCGGTCAGGTCTCCGAATAATTTCTCCAGACGCGGGTCGGTGGGTTTGGCGCGCATGGGCAGAAGCACATGGAAGGTGGAGCCGGGACATTTGCTTTCGTCGTATCCCTCGGACTCGACCCAGATCGTCCCGCCATGCGCTTCGACGATGCCGCGCGTGATGGACAGTCCCAGGCCGGGACCGCCGCCTTTGAACTTGATCTTGCTGCTCGAATGCAGCTCGGCGCGGCCCAGTTTGCCGAATTTTTCGAAGATGAGTGCCTGGTCTTCCGGGGATATGCCGATGCCGGTATCGGCGACGGTCACTTCCACGAAGCCGGGCAGGGTGCGCCCGTTTACGACGACTGAGCCTCCGTCGGGGGTGTACTTGATGGCGTTGGTCAGCAGGTTGAGAAAGGCCTGGTAGAGGCGTTCGGGGTCCACGTATAACCATGCCTGGCTGCCGGGAAACCTGCGTATTTCCAGTTCGATGTTTCGTTCTTTCAGCGTCTCTTCAAGATTCTTGTGGAGCAGGTCCAGGATGTGGCTGAGCCACAGCGGCTGAGAGTTGAGCGAGAGCATGTTGTTGTCTATGAGCGACACGTCGATCATGTCGTCCACGATCTGGCGCAGACGCTGCACGCCGGTCCGAACGCCCTGGAGGAAGAGGTCCATGCTGCCTTGCTGGCCCGGGCTGGCGCTGGCGTCGCTCATCATGGACGTGTAGCCTTCGATCAGGGTCAGGGGCGTTTTAAGTTCGTGCGCGGCCACCGAGATGAAGTTGGACTTGCTGCGGTCCAGCCGTTCCAGTTTTTGCTGGACGCTGGCGATTTCATTGGTGAAATAGGAGACGCGGCTCTCCATTTCGAGACGGGCGGCCTTGTCCAGCGCGTAGATGAAGGCGGGCTGGATGCTGGCGATGAGCTCGAGCGCTTCGCCCTTGCCGAGCGCGTCGCGCGCCGTCTCGCTGGCGAGTTGGAAGAGGAAGGCGATGAGGGCCGAGGCGTTTTTCTGTCCCTCGGCGATGTCCGTTTGGGTGTAGGCGTTGACCCAGTCGTGGATGACGGCGTCCAGCCAGCCCGTATCGCCGGTGGACAAGACCTGCTCGAACAGGTCGTTGAAGCGTTCCACCTGCCCTTCGAAATCCGCGCGCAGGTCTGCGCCGCGCGCCAGTTCCTGCAAAGCGCGGCGGAGGATTTTCTTGCGGATCTTTGCGAAGTTGGCCTGAAGGTTGGCGGGGCTCATGGCTATAGTTTATCCCGGTTGGACGGTTTTCAGGCTTTCAGAAGGATTACGGAATCGCAAAGCGGGGCTGTCTCACCGGCCCTGCTGACCGATCCAGTACAACAGGGTGGAACCCACGATGCGGAGGCTTTCCGGGGAGACCTTGTCGGCTGTATCGTGAGAGGTGTGCCAGTAGTGGTAGTCTATATCAATGATGTCCACCGCGGGGATGCCGGCGCGGAGGAAGGGGACGTGATCGTCGGTGATGGTGTATTTCTGGATGGGCAGGAAATAATTTTCGAAGCCCAGCGTTTTCGCGGCGTCCCAGATCTCGGCAATGAGACGCGGGCTGGACTGTTTTTCCTGCAGGATGTTGAGGTTGGGGTCGCCGACCATGTCCACGATTATCACCGCGCGCGGTTTGAGGGCGAATTCGTTCACGAAGGCGCTGGCGCCCAGCGACCATTCGTCCCAGCCGGGGATACCGCCCTGGTCCTCCGCGTCGAAGAAGACCAGCCAGACGGGGACCGAGTTGACCGGCAGGACGCGTCCCAGTTCGAGCAGGACGGCCGCGCCGGACGCGCCGTCGTTCGCGCCCGGCACGGGGTCGCGCGTTTTCTTCGGGTCGGGGTCCTTGTCCGCCATCAGGCGGCTGTCGTAGTGCGCGCCCAGGATGATCTTTGGCGGCACGTCGGAGCGGCGGGCGATGACGTTTTTGATGATCTTCCCGTTCACTTTGGCGATCTGGACGTCCACCTGCCAGTTGGCTTTTTGCAGCTCGCTGCGGAAGTAGGCGATGACCAACTCGTGGGCCTCGCTGCCGGGCGTGCGCGGACCGAGCGAGGTCTGGTAGACCACGTCCTGGTAGGCGCGCGCCGCGTCGAAGGATTGGGGACGCACGCGATGGGCGCGGTAATATCTCCAGGCGTAGAATCCGCCCGCGAGCAGGGCGAGCAGGCCGAGGGTCAGGATGAGGAGGCGTTTAAGGATGGTCAAGGAAATTCTCCAGGGCGCGCAGGGCGCGGTCTGCGTGGACGCGGGCGCGGTCGCGTCCCTTTAAGCGTTTGTCCGATTCGAGCGGAGGCAGGATCCCGAAGTTGGCTTTCATCGGCTGGAAGTCGCGCAGGTCGGCGTGGGTGATGTAATGGCAGAGCGCGCCGAGCATGGTCGTCTGCGGAAGTTCGAGCGCGGACGCGCCGCCGAGGACGCGCGCCGCGTTCCAGCCCGCCAGCAGGCCGGTGGCGATGTTGCCCATGTAGCCTTCCACGCCGGTGATCTGTCCCGCGAAGAGCAGGTCGTCGCGGGTCTTGTGCTGCAGGGTGGCGCGCAGGACTTTGGGCGAGGCGATGAAGGTGTTGCGGTGCATCTGCCCGTAGCGGACGAATTCCGCGCGCTCGAGCCCGGGGATGAGACGGAAGACCCGCTTCTGCTCCGGGAACTTGAGGTTGGTCTGGAAGCCGACCAGGTTGTACAAGTCTCCGGCGAGGTTGTCCTGACGGAGTTGCAGCGCGGCGTGCGGACGCCTGCCCGTGCGCGGGTCGGTCAGCCCGGTCGGGCGCATGGGACCGAAGGCCAGCGATTCCGCGCCGCGTTCCGCGAGGACTTCGACCGGCAGGCAGCCCTCGAAGAACGTCCCGGCTTTCACGCCGCCGCGGATGGCGTCTTCGAAGGCGCGCAGTTCGATGCGTTCCGCGGTTTTGAGCGCGGAGACGAACGCCTCGTATTCCGCTTTCGTGAAGGGACAGTTGATGTAGTCGCCCTCGTCGCGCTCGCCCGTGCTGTAGCGCGAGGCGCGGAAGGCGACGTCCATGTTGATCGAGTCGGCGGCGACGATGGGCGCGATGGCGTCGAAGAAGTAGAGATGTTCCGCGCCGTTGAGCGCGGCCAGGGATTCGGAGAGACGCGGCGAGGTGAGCGGTCCCGAGGCGACGATAGCCGCCGCGGCCGGGATCCCGGTCATCTCTTCGCGGACGAGGCGGATGCGCGGGTGATTTTCGATTCGCCCGGTGACGCGGCGCGCGAACAGGCCGCGGTCCACCGCAAGCGCCGCGCCGGCCGGCAGCGCGGATTCTTCCGCGCAGTCCAGCAGCATGGAACCGAGGCGGCGGCACTCCTCCTTGAGGAGTCCCGAAGCGCGGTCGGGCAGGTTGGAGCCGAGCGAGTTCGAGCAGACCAGTTCGGCCAGGTCGCCCGTCTCGTGCGCGCCGGTCGGGACGCGCGGGCGCATCTCGTAGAGCCTCACGTCCAACCCGCGCTCGGCGGCCTGCCACGCGGCTTCGCTCCCGGCCAGCCCGCCGCCGATGATGATGAGTTCGGTCATGGGTAAGATTGTAACGTATAATTAACGCCATGCCCGCCGATACTTCGTTCCTTAAGGACGCCTGTCAGATCACCGGCGCGGACTGGGCTGTGCTGGCCGACCGCGACGACGGAGACTGGCGGCTGCGCGCTGCGCACGGACTCAGCCGCCCGGCCCGCGACCTGCTGCAAGAGCGTCTCGCCCGACCGGTCGCGGACGCGTGGCTGTGCGGCGCGGTCAACGCGGGCCGGCCGCGGACGCGCGCGGCGGGGGAAGTCCCCGCGCTCGAAGATTCGAACCTCCATGTCTATCCCATCGCGAATTCGTTTTCCGTCCTGATGGTGGCGGCGCGGAAGTCGGACGAACGCTTCCGGGACGTGTGGAAGATGGTCGCCGCGATGCGCGCCCCCTCGGACGACGAAGCGGGCGTCTCGCTCCTGCAATCGGAATTGCTCCTGCCCAACCTGCAATCCGAGGCGCCCTACGACGTGACGCGCCTGCTGGCGCGCGTCCTGCGCATGTTCGTGACGCGCGCCCGCGCGCAGGGAGGCTGGCTTGCCATCCGCCGCGCCGAGGCGCTCGAAGTGCAGGCGCAGTGGAACAGTCCGCAATCGGCGGACGCGGTCATGCCCATTGACGAGAATCCCCTGTGGCGGCGCGTCAACAAAACTTTGAAACCCCTGTTCGCGAGCGCGGGCCAGGCCGATTGGGAACACGGCCCGCGCGAGGCGGCGCGCGGCTCGAAGGCCTTTGCCTGCTTCCCGCTCATCATCGGCCAACGTATGATCGGCGCGGTCGCGCTCTGGCGGCAAAAACCCTTCACCGAGGAACAATCGCTCGCGCTCGACAATCTCTCCGCGCAGGTCGCGCCCGTCATCGAGATCGTCATCACCTTCGCTTCGATGGCCGATCATCTGCGCCGCCTGGCGGTGTTGAACGACGTGACGCTCACCGTGGCCTCGGCGCAAAACCTCGACCAGATCACCCGCCGCGTCTTCGGGCTGCTGGAGCGCGTCTTCCGCACCGACCGCGTGGCGCTCTACCTCCTCTCGGTGGACGGGAGCATGGTGCGCGAGTACCACAACCGCGAGGGGAAGATTCTCCAGGCGGGGAGCGAGTCGAAGGAACACCGCCTCGCGCCGCTCATCAAAAGCGGGAAGACGCTGCGCCAGGCGGACGCGTCCGCGGCGGGATTCGCCCCCGCCCAACCCGACTCGGCCTCCTTTCTCTTCATGCCGCTTCGTCACCGCGGGCGGACGATCGGCGCGCTCACCCTCGAAAGTCCTCGCGCCGACGCGTTTACCATCTACGACGAACATCTGCTCGTCGTCATCGCCTCGCACCTCGCGGGGCTGGTGGAGTACAGCCGTCTGCGCGAAGAAGCGGAGGGCCGCGCCCGCAACCTCGGTCTCATCCACGAGGTGGTGCAGGAAGTCGTCGGTCTCACCGACCTGCGCGAGATCGCCCAGATCACCTCCGACCTGCTCACCCAATATTTCTCCTACGAACTCGCCCTCGTCCTCCTTTTGGACTCAGGACAGAATCCCGCCGTGCGCGGCTTCGGCGGAAAGAGCGCGCCGCATGCCGAGCGCGCCTTTGCCAAAAACCCCGCCGCGTTGACGGACGGCATCTTCGGGCGCGTCCTGCGCTCCGGCCGGAGCGTCCTCGTCAACGACGCCGCCGCGGAACCCGACTATCGCCCGGCGCCGGGCAGCGCGGCCGGCTCGTTGATGTGCGTGGCCCTCCGTGACGGCGACCAGACGCTCGGTCTCATCCACGTGGAGCGGCGCGACCGCAACGCCTTCACCCAGAACGACCTGCTCGACCTCGAGTCCCTGGCCGGCATCCTCGCCAGCGTGGTCTCCAGCGCAGACCAGTACCAGCGCCTGCAAGAATCCATCCGCCAGTTGCGCGCCGCGCAGGACGAGTTGAAGAACCGCATCGAAGCCCAGCGCTCCGCCGAGAGCCGTCTCATCCAGGCCGCCAAACTGGCCGCCGTCGGCGAGATGGCCGCGGGCGTGGCGCACGAACTGAACAATCCCCTCACCACCGTGACAGGCTTCGCGGAGTTGACGCTCGAGGAACTCCCGCCCGACGCGGCCTCGCGTCCCGACCTCGAACTGGTGCTGCGCGAGGCGCGCCGCGCCCGCGACGTGGTCCGCCGCCTGCTCGATTTCGCCCGCCAGACCGAGTCCACGCGCGTCAGCGCCGACCTGAACGAAACGCTGCAAGATGTTGTCGAATTGACGCGTCACCTCATGCACACCAGCGGCGTCGTTTTCACGTCATCCCTTGCGCCGAACCTGCCCTGGGTCTCCGTGGATCGGAATCAGATGAAGCAGGTCTTCCTCAATCTCTTCCACAACGCTTTGCAGGCCATGCCGACCGGCGGCGAGTTGAAATTGCAAACCAGCCGCGCCTCCCGCGACGGCCGCGAGTGGGTGGTCGCCTCGGTGCGCGATACCGGTCAGGGCATTTTGCCCGAACACCGCGAACGCGTCTTCGAGCCGTTCTTCACCACCAAATCGAACCAGGCCGGCACCGGGCTGGGACTCTCCGTCACCTACGGCATCGTCACCGATCACGGCGGCGTCATCGAGGTCGAGAGCCAGCCCGGCGAAGGCTCCACATTCACAGTATGGCTGCCAATCTGATGGACAGACTTTCCATCCTCGTACTCGACGACGAACCGGGCATCACGCTTCTCTGCAAACGCATCCTGGAGCGCGACGGCTTCGACGTGACGGCTTTCACTGAGCCGCGCAACGCCATGGATGAGTTGACGCGCCGCCGCTTCGACCTCCTGCTGGTGGACATCCGCATGCCCGAAGTGGACGGCTTCGACGTCATCTCGCACGCCCATCGTGTCCAACCCGACCTCGCCGTGCTGGTGATGACCGGCTTCGGCACCGTCGAGACCGCCATCCGCGCCCTCCGCTCGGGCGTGGACGGCCTGCTGCTCAAACCCTTCCAGCAGGGCGCCGAATTGATGAAGGCCGTCCGCCAGGCGCTGACCGACAAGCAAAACAAACGCGACGCGGCCCGCATCCAAACCCTGCGCCCGCTCTTCTCGATCACCGAGGCGATGTTCAGCGAGACCGAGCCGCGCCGCCTCCTGGATCTTATCCTGACCGCCGTCTGCGGACATTTGGACTGCCCGCGCGCGGCCTACTTCCAACTCGACGCCCCGGGCGAGACGCTGAACCTGCTGGCCGGGCGCGGCGACCCTCCCTTCGGCGCCGCGGACGCGTCCGTGCTGGGCGCGCAGGCCGCGCGGCTCGAGGCCCCGGCCCTGGTCAACGCCGAGGGTCCCGGCGACCCGGCCGCGCAGTCCGAGATGAAGCGGGGCGGGCTGGCCTCCATCCTGTTCGTACCGGTGACGCGTCCGGGCGGGCGGAGTCTGCTTTTCGCGGGACGCGCGTCGGGCCAGTCTCCCTTTCGCGAGGCCGACGTGGAAATGTTCCAGATCCTGGCGCGGCAGGCGGTGGCCGCGATGGAGAACGCGCGGCTCTACGCCGAACTGCGCGACTATGTGCGCCGCGTGGAGGAATCGCAGCAGGCGCTGTTGCAGGCCGAGAAGATGGCCGCCGCCGGGCGACTCACCGCCTCCATCGCGCACGAGATCAACAACCCCTTGCAGGGCGTCCAGAATTGCATCCACCTGGCCGGGCGCGCAGACCTGCCCGCGGAGAAACGCGCCGAATACTTTGAACTGGCGCGCGCCGAACTGGACCGCCTGCAGACCACCGTTAAACGCATGTTAGACTTTTACCGTCCGAACTCGGTCTCGCCGGAGGACGTGGACCTGGCCGAACTGCTTTCGCATGTGCTGGTCTTGATGGGGAAGCAGTTGGACGAGCGGGGGATTCGCGTCCACATGGAATTGCCGGGGCGGCTTCCGCGCGTGAAGGCGGTCGGCAGCCAGATCCAGCAGGTGTTCATCAACCTGATCCTGAACGCGTACGACGCCATGCCCGGCGGCGGCGAGCTGCAGGTCCGCGCCCGCGCCGCGAAGGGTGAAGTGGAGATCCTGTTCGAGGACAGCGGGCCCGGCGTCCCGTTGAGCGAGAGCCGAAACATCTTCGAGCCGTTCGTCAGTTCCAAAGTGGGCGGCACGGGGCTGGGTCTTACGGTAAGTTACAATATCGTCACCGCGCACGGCGGCAGGCTGGAAGCGACGCAGGGGCGCGGCAACGGCGCTTGTTTTCGCGTGACGCTTCCCATGGAGAGGTGATATGAAATCTGTGATCCTGGTCGTGGATGACGAGCCGGTGGCGCGCCAGTCGCTTTCGGATATTTTGCGGCTGGAAGGTTTCAGCGTGAACGCGGTCCCCAACGGACAGGCGGCGGTGGAATACGTCCGCACTCATTCGGTGGATTTGATGGTGGTGGACCTGCGCATGCCCGGCATGGACGGGCTGGAGGTGATCCAGGTGGTCAACCAGGTCTCGCCGGATACCGAGGTGATCCTGCTGACCGCGCACGGTTCGATGGAGTCCGCGGTCCAGGCGCTGCGGCTGCGGATTCACGACTACCTTTCAAAGCCGGCGGCGCCGCATCAGATTCTCGCCAGCGTGAAGAAGGGACTGGCGCGGCGGGAGGCCCGCGTGAAGGAACGCGGCCTCCCCGGACTGGCCGCGGACGAGGCGGTCTCCGAGTTTCGCTTCAGGGACGGCGCGGTCGCCGATCTCTCGCGGCGGATGATCCGCAAGGGGAGGAAGGAGGCGCATCTCACCCCCGCCGAGGGACGCCTGTTGCGCATCCTGCTGGAAAACCCCGGCCGCGTGTTTTCTCACCGCGACCTGGTGCTGTTGGTGCAGGGCTACGACACTTCCCCGCAGGAGGCGCCGGAAGTGCTTCGTCCGCTGGTCAGCCGCCTGCGCCACAAACTGGAAGATTTCCCCGACCTGATGAAGCGCATCTCCAGCGTGCGCGGCACGGGTTATGTGTACGAGGAAAACGGGAGTTAATCGTGCGGCCCCCAGGGGGTATCGGGCGGGATATTGGGCGGGCGGATCCAGTTCAACCAGCCACTTTTGGGGTTTTTTCTCGGCGGCGGCGCGTCTTTGCCGGTCAACAACAAGCTGGCGACAAGGCCGCCCGCGCCCAGCCATTGGACGGGGGTCAGGTTTTCGCCCAGCAGCCAGTGACTGAATCCGATCGCCACCAGTAATTCGCTCAGTCCGAGCAGGGCAGTCTGCATCCCGCCGAGGTGTTTGACGCCGAGGAAGAGCGTCAGCCGCGCCAGGAAGGTGACCAGCGTCAGACCGACGACCGGCCACCAGGAGACGTTTCCCGAAGGAAGGCGCGGGTCGAGAATCAGGAAGGCGGGCAGCGTTACCGCGCTCATGGCGAGGAGCGTGTAGAGCGTCACCGTCGGCGCGGGGACGTCGTATAGCACGCGTTGGTTGATCGGCAGGTGAAAGGCGTAAAGCGCGGAGCCGACGAGCATCATTACGACGCCGAGCGGGTCCACGTCGCCGCGAAAGCCCCCGGTAAGCAGGATCACCGCCAGCATGGCCAGCAGGGTGCGGAAGACGGTCATCCGGCTGAGGGGCGCGCGGTCCAGGATGATCGAAAAGGCCAGAAAGATGGGATAGAGGGAATAGAGCATCTGCCCGATGGAGGCGGGCAGTCTCGCCAGCGACATGTAGTAGAAGATCGAGCCGACGCCGTTGATGAAGCCGGCCAGCGTACAGCCCATCAAGCCGACGGGATAAATGAAGAGGTATTGGCGTTTAAAGAGCGCGACGAGGGTGAAGAGCAACAGGGCGGCGAACGCCGTCCGCAGGGCCACAACGGCCAGTGGGGAGAATCCGAACAGGATGGCCTGCCGGCCCAGCACGGGAGCCAGTCCGAGCAGAAAGGCCGAGGCAAGCGCGGCCTGAATCCCTTTGGAACGCTCCGTTTTCATCGCATCGTTGCTTTCAGCGTAACAGAGACCGCACCTCTTCCAGGAACTCGTCGTTGAGGAAATCTCCTTTTTGCATCAATGCCTGGATCTGTCCCGCCAGTTTGCTTTTTTCGTCGGGGGTCAATTCCTTGGCCGAGGCCACGATGACGGGAATTTCGGCGGTTTCGGTTTGGGCTTTCAGGCGGTCGAGGACCGCGAACCCGTCCATTTCGGGCATCATCAGGTCGAGGATGACGAGGTCGGGCAATTCCTTTTGGATGAGTTCCAGCCCCGACCTGCCGTCCGCGGTTTCGAGAATCTCGAACTCTCCCTGCGACTGGAGGATGCGGCGGATCAACCGCCGGGACTCGGGACTGTCGTCCACGATGGCGATCCGCTTGAAGCGGTCGGGCGCGACGTTCGTCAGCGCGGCCAGCAAACCTTCCTGCGGTTTGCCCTCCGCCCGCGAAGGGAGCGCCACGTTGCGCGACCAGTTGTCGCCCAGGATGTAGGGTTCGGCCGGCATGGTATGACCGGTGCAGTTGACCACAATCACGTCGGTGGGTTTGACGATGCCGGCGCGGATGAGTTTGAACAACCCCGCGAAGGCCACGGCCGCGGCGGGTTCGGCGGAGATGCCCTCCATCTTTGCCAGGACGTGCATGGCGCGGTAGGTTTCCTCGTCGGTGGCGCTTTCGAAGACTCCCCCGGTTTCGTCCACGCGCTGGCGCAGCAGGGTGTAGGCGCGGCCGGGGTCGCCGGTGGCGAGCGTCTCGATGTGCGTGCGCGGCGTGGCGACCGGTTCAGCCTCCTCCAATCCCTTTTTCCAGGATCGGACCATCGGCGCGCAGCCGTCAGCCTGGATGGGCGCGAGCGCGGGCATGCGGTCGGTCCAACCCATCTGCTTCAATTCGCGGAAGCCTTTGTAGACGCCGATGGGTCCCATCCCGCCGCTGACGGCCTGGATGTACCAGTCCGGCGCGCGCCAGCGCGGGCCGTTTCCGTTCGAGGGAGGGCCGAGGCGGGCGGTGAGTTGCTCGCTGATCTCAAAGGCGATGGTCTTCATGGCTTCGATGGACGTGACGGCGCGCGCCCCGCGGTCGAGGTGGAGGTTGCGCTGACGGGCGAACTCGGCCGCCAGTTGTTTGGCCTGGTCGTAGGAGGCGGTCACTTTGACGACCTGGCTCCCGTAGAGCGCGATCTCGTGCATTTTGACGGCCGGGACGAGGCTGGTGACGAACGCCCATAGTTTGATTCCCGCGCGGGCCGCGTACGCCGAATAAGCGATGGCGACGTTCCCGGTGGAGGCGGCCACCATCTCGGTGATGCCGGCCTCTTTGAGCGCCGCGATGGTGACGGCCGCCTGGCGGTCCTTGAAGGAACCCGTCGGGCCCTGGCGCTCGTCCTTGATGAAGAGGTTGGGAGTCCCCAGCATCATGCCGAGGTTGACGGCCTGGATCAGGGGAGCGCCTCCCTCGCCGAGGCTGAGGGAGGGATTGGGGTTGCGAATCGGCAGGAGTTCGCGGTATCGCCACAGGTCGAAGGGGCGGGAGGCGAGGAGCCGGGGCAGGGTTTCCGCGGCGGAAGCATAGTCGTATTCCGCCTCGGTCCACTGGCTGTTACAGCGCGGGCAATGGACGGATGCGGGCGAAAACGGCGCGGCAAGGCCGCAATCAATGCATTTGACTGAAAAAGACATGGAATGACTCTGAGGGGTTTAAGTGTGGACGCGCTGGAGGGCGCGCTCGAGGCTGGCGAGGAGCTGCTGTTCGGTGAGGGCGCTTTTTTGGATCAGGCGTTGGCCGAATTCGCGCAGGACTTTTTCCTGTTCGGGCGTCAGGTCGCCTCCGCTGACCGCCAGGATGGGGATGTCGCGAAGCCGTTCGTCGCCGCGTATTTTTTCGATGAGGGTGAACCCGTCCAGGTCGGGCATGAACAGGTCAACGATCACCGCGTTGGGGATGTTGTTCTGGAGGGCCTTCCAGCCCTCTTCGCCGCCGCGCGCCAGGGTGGGGCGGTATTGGCTGTGACGGGAAAGCATGTGGTCGAGTAGGCGCAGGTCGTCGGGGTTGTCGTCCACGATGAGAATCTCGCGGAGGCTGCCGTCCATGTTCAGGCGGTCGAGGGCGTCGAGCAGGTCGTCTTCGATGATGGGTTTGACGATGTAATCGGCCGCGCCGAGGCTGAATCCTTTTTCACGCTCCTCGACGATGCTGCAAACGATCACGGGGAAATCGCGGGTCTCGTCGTTGGATTTAAGGTCGTTGAGCACGCGCCAGCCGTCGTAGCCGGGCATCATGATGTCGAGCGTGACGGCGAAGGGTTTCAACTGTTTAACGCGTTCCACCGCCCGCGACGGGTCGCTGAGCGGGACGACCTGGTATCCCTGCGGCTGAAGGAAGCGCTCGTACAGGCTGATGACCTGCGGATCGTCGTCAATCGCCAGGATGACGCGCTTGTTCGTCGGCGCGTCGGTTTCGGCAGGACCTCGGAAGGCGGGCAGGGTGAAATAGAAGACGCTGCCTTCGCCGGGGGCGCTGTCCACGCCCATGCGTCCGCCGTGCATCTGGATGAGGTGGTTGGAAATGGAGAGGCCGAGTCCCGAGCCGCCGCTCTTGCGCGTAGGGGAAGCGTCCACCTGCGAGAAGGGCTGGAAGAGTTTTTTCTGGTCCGCGGCAGAGATGCCGGGGCCGGTGTCCGTCACGCGGACGGTGATCTCCGGGTGGCGGTTGGATCCCTGGCTCACGCTGGCGCTCACGAGGATGGAGCCTTCGTCGGTGAACTTGGAGGCGTTGGAGAGCAGGTTGAGCAATACCTGGCGGACGCGCATCGCGTCGGCGCGAACGGTGGGCAGGTCCGCGGGCAGGTCGCGGCGCAGGGTGATGGGCCTGTCTTTGACCAGTCCGCTGGCGGTGGACATGACGCTGACGATGAGGTCGGAGAGGTTGACTTCGTCGAAGGTCAGTTCCATCTTCCCGGCTTCGATGCGGGAGAGGTCGAGGATGTCGTTGATCAGGCCGAGCAGGTGCTGTCCCGAGTTGTGGATGGCGAGCAGGTCCTGCTGCTGGAGGTCGGTGGTGGGGCCGTCTATGCCTTTCAGGATGACGCGCGAGAAGCCAATGATGGAGTTGAGCGGGGTACGCAGTTCGTGGCTCATGTTGGCGAGGAACTGGCTCTTGAGCCGGTCGGCTTCGCGCATTTCCTTGACGGCCTGCATGGAGAGTTCGTAGGAGCGGGCGTTGTCAATGGCGATGGCGACCTGGTCGGCGAGGGTTTGCAGCACGGCGATGTCGTCGTCGCGGAAGGCGCCGGCCTGCTCTGATTGGATGTCGAGCGCGCCGATGGTGCGCGAGCCGACGCGCAGGGGCAGCGCGGCTTCGGCGCGCGTGCGCGGCAGGAGCGGGTGCGGGCGGTGAACCTGGCTGGCCGCGGTGTCGTTGACGATCACCGCGCGGCCTTTTTCGGTCACTTCGCCGACGATGGAGCGCGAGCCGATCGGCAGGCTGTGTTTCTGGCGCAGCATTTCGGCCCCGGCCTCGCCGGTGGCCGCCTGGAGGACGGCGTTGAAGCCCGTCTCCTCGGCGACAAAGATGCCGGCGTGGTAGTAGCCGAAGCGTTCGCGCACCAGGTTGACGGTCCGTGAGAAGAGCGTGGGCATGTCGAGGGTGGAGGTCACCAGTTGGGAGATCTCGGCTGTGGCGGAGAGGTATTCGTTGCGGCGGCGGAGGGCTTCCTCGTCCTGTTTGCGGGCGGTGATGTCGCGCGCCACCCAGAAGACCTGGTCGTCCGTCAGTTTGGAGACGTTGGCCTCGAACCAGTACACTTTCCCCTCGATATCGAGCGAATATTCTATCCGTTCGAGCTGCCCGCTTTCCAGGGCGCGCTGGATGGTTTGAAGGAAGGGCTGGTGCATGGATTCGGGCAGCACTTCGCTGATCTTCTTTCCGAGCATATCCTCTGGCGGAAGGAACAGGCGCGACGGACTGGTGGGCGCGATGCGGATGTAGCGGCCCTCGCGGTCATAGATGATGATCACGTCGGTCATGGCAGAGAAGAGGGCGCGCAGTTCGCCTTCCGAGCGGGCGAGGGCCTCCTGCGACTGGCGCGTTTCTTCGAACAGGCGCGCGTTTTGGATGGCGATGGCGGCCTGCGCCGAAAGGGCGATGAGCAGGTCGCGGTCGTGTTCGTCGAAGGCGTTCTCTTCGACATAGGATTGCGTCGCCATGACGCCGATCGCCTGCTCGCCCAGGAGCAGCGGCACGCCCAGCCAGCAGGCGGGCGGCTGCCCCACCGCTTCGATGCCCAATTGACGCATGACCTCCGCTACGTTGTTGGGTATGAGGAGCGGCCTGCGGGTGCGCAGAAGGTAGCCGCTCAACCCCTTATCGGCGGGGATGGTGAGGATGTCCCGGTCCACGACCGATTCCGAGACGTTCAAAGGAAATGTGATCGTATCGTTTTCGGGAGAATACAACCCGATGAAGAAATTTTTAACGTCAACCAGCCGCGCCGCGCCGCGATAGGTTTCATGCAGCGCCTGGTCCACATCCAGGTTTGCGGAGAGGCGCTGGTTGAGTTCGTTGAGGGCGTTCAGTTCCTCGGCGTGTTTGCGCGTCTCCTCGAACAGGCGGGCGTTCTCGATGGCGATGGCGGCCTGCCCGGAGACGGCCGTCAACAGGTCGCGGTGATGGTCGGTAAAGAGGTTGGCGGTTTCTGTGCTTTGCAGCCCGATCACGCCGATAACGGCGTCGCCCGCGATGAGCGGCGCTCCCATCCAGCATTTGGGCGGGCGGCTGTTTCCGAGGGGAATGAATTCCGCTCCCAGCGCCTGCATGTGGCCCGGCACGTCGTCTGGGATGAAGAGCGGTTGATGCGTTCGCAGGATGTAGTCGCTCAGGCCCTGTCCCAGTTTACGCGGCGGGACCCGGATACGTTTGTGGTTTTCGATGACGAAGAGCCCGTCAATCTCCTGTTTCTTTTCGTCGTATAGCGAAATGAACAGGTTGGAGGCGTCCATCAGCCGGCTGGCGTGTTTATAAACGGCGGAGGCGATGGCTTCCAGGCTGAACAGGGAGGTAAGTTCGCGCCCCATTTCGTTGAGGACGGTCAGTTCCTCGGCGCGCGAGCGCGTCTCCTGGAAGAGGCGGGCGTTTTCGAGAGCCTGCGAGAGTTGTTCCGTCACCTGGCGGACGAGGAGCTGTTCGTTCGGGTCCCATTCGCGCGGGGCGGTTTCGTCCACCACCTGGAGCGTGGCCCAGTTGCGGTTATCCAACTGGAAGGCCAGCGACATGCTGGAGGGCGCGCCCTCGCCCGCTCCCTGCCGGGCGACGGAAACGGTCTCGGCTGGGGGGAGCGCGCCGGTCTGGGCCAGGGGACGGCCGGACGGCCGGGCCGAAGGCGCGGCCGGCTTCTTCGCGGGGGACCCAGGCGGGCGTTTCCCGGCCTTACCCGAGGGTTTGGCCTCCTCCTCCTGGATGTTCTCGAAGAGTTGGTCAAGCCGCTTGCTGGTTGATTTCTTTGGCATATTCGATCAGTTCCTCGGCCAGCACGCGGTATTGCAGCGAGCCGCGGCTGGCGGGCATGTAGCGCGTGATGGGCTGCCCCGCAATGGGACTTTCGCGCAGTTTGGTGTCCATCTCGATGACGGTCTCGAACATGCCGTCTCCGAAGGTGGCGGTCAGTTGCTCGTAGATGTTGCGGTGCGTACGGTTGCGCCGGTCCAGCAGGGTGACCAGGATGCGGTAGGCCAGGTTGGGGTTGGCCTCTTTGCGGATGCGGCGGATGACGCCCATCATGTTTCGGAGGGCGTAGGCAGAGAAATACTCCGCCTGGGTCGGGATGACCAGCAGGTCGGAGGCGGCCAGCGCATTGAGCGTGATGGCGCCCAGCGCGGGCGGGCAGTCCAGCAGGATGTAATCGTACTGGCTGCGGACCGGCGTCTCGAGGGCCGCGCGCAGGGTCGTGAGATAGTTCGTCCGCACCGGGAGGAACTGTTCGGCGCTTTCGATGCGCGCGTTGCACGGCACGAGATGGAGCCGCTCGACGTCCGTCTTGTGGATGGCGCTCTGCAGCGGAGCGGACTCGATCAGCACGTGGGCCGACGTTCGCGAAGCCTCGGCCGGCTCGAAGCCCAGGGCCAGCGTGAGGTTGGCCTGCGGGTCCATGTCGATCAATAAGATGCGATGTCCCAGTTCGGCCAGCGCGCCGCCGAGGGAAAGCGTGCTGGTCGTTTTGGCGACGCCGCCTTTTTCGTTTGAAATGGCGATGGTGTATGTCATGGTCTTGCTCCACTAATTTGACCGGACGACTCGTTTTCCCGGCCGGGCAGGTGTTCAGACGCCACCTGGGGGATGATCTCCACACGGCTGACGTTCAGCGCGCGTTGCAGTTCCTCGATGGCGGTGCGGATCATGGCCTGCGGGTCGTTGGTCTCGCGGATTTTGGTCGAGATCTGGGCTACGGCGTGTTCGCGGGCCGCGCGGCTCGAAGCTTCCTCGAACAGGCGCGCGTTTTCGAGCGCCAGGCCGAGACGTTCGGCGATGGCCTCGATGGCCGCGATCTCATCGCGGGTCCAGGTCTTTCCAGTCTCGGATGCGCGGACGTTCACCACGCCGATGATTTGATTTTGCAACCGGATCGGGACGGCCACGGTCGGGAACGCGTCCCGCCCGTCGCTGAAGGCGGGCTGGCCGGTTTCGAGGGCGGCTTCGATCTCCTTCCGCTCCACCGCCTCTTTGACCGCTTCCCCGGCGCCCGCCGCGTGCCGGTAGCCAACGACGGCCTGGGCGGTCTTGCGTTCCCAGGCGCGCCCGACGAACTCGCCATACAGGGCCTGCGAGTCGGCCAGCGCCTGCCGCGACTCTGCCAGCAGGCGGGCGTTTTCAATGGCGATAGCCACCTGGTCGGCCAGGACGCTCAGGGTTTCCACGTCGGCGGGTTCGAAGGCGTCGGCCTGGATGCTTTGTACGTCCAGCACGCCGATGATCTGTCCGCGCACGCGCAGGGGCAGCGCCATCTCGGAGCGGGTGGCTGGGAGGTCTGGGTTGTTGAAGTAGGCCGCGTCCGCTCCCACGTCCAGGGCGATGCGGGGTTCGCCGCTGGCAGCCACATGGCCCACGATGCCGACCTGTCCGATGGGGAGTTTGTGTCCGCGTTTCAGCATCCGTTTTCCGCCGGGGCTGTTGGCCGCGCGCAGGACGGCGTTTTGTGAAGCGTATTCCAGCAGGAACATGCCGACGTGATAAAAGCCGAAGCGGTCGCTGACGACGCGGGTGACGAGGGTGAGGAGTTTTTCGAGGTCTGTTTCGGTGGATACGGCCCGCGCCACTTCGCTGACGGCCTGTAACTGTTCGGCGCGTTTCTGGCTTTGTACGGTGGCTTTTTCGAGGTCGGCGGTTCGCTCTTCCACGCGTCTTTCCAGCGAGCCGACCAGCCCGCGCAGGCGGGCGGTCATGGCGTTGAAGGCGTCGGCCAGCAGGTTGAATTCGTCGCGTGAGCGCATTTCTATTTGCGCGCTCAGGTCGCCGTCGGCGAGCCGGGCGGCGGCGTCGGTCAGCTGCGTCAACGGGCGGGCGAGCGTGTTTCCCATCCAGCGCGCTGCCAGGAGCGCGAAGGTCATCAGAATCAGCAGTCCGAGGCCGAGGTAGAGCGTGGTGTTGCGAATTTCGTTTTTCAGCCGCTGCCGGGTGAAGGTGAGGGTGGATTGCGTCTCGCTGACCGGGACGACGATCCCCAGGCTGTATCCGACGGAGGGGATCGGCTGGTAAGCCAGGTATTTTTCCACGCCGTTGGCGTCGATCACTCTCATGTCGCTCTGGTGGGCGACCATCTTGACGAGGATCTGGAAGATGTCGAGCGGCGCTTTCGGCAGGATGGAGTCGAGCGCCGCGTCGCCCTGGAAGTCGGAAGCGGAGAGGCCCAGGTCGGCGTATCCCTCCTCGGGCATGGCGATGATTCTGCCTTTGTCGTCAATCAGGAAGGCGTAGCCGCTTTGCCCGACGTGGATGGCCGATACCAGCTGGGTGATGCGTTTCAGTTGCAGGTCCGAGGCCACGACGCCGCGGAATTGTCCCGTGCGGTTGAAGACGGGCATGCTGTTGGTGACGACGAGTCCGTTCAGCGCCGCGTCCACGTAGGGGGCCGACCAGACCACGCTGCGTTCCGGGTTCGCGCCCGGTTCGGCGGCCAGGTACCAGGGCCGTTGCGTGATGTCAAAGTCTGGCGGCAGGATGTTCGCCAGGTCTATGTTGGGGTAGTAGAGCGTCTCGCCCTGCGCGCCTCCAAAATAGAGGGCGATCATGTCGGGATGATTTTCGAGGAGCGTGGGAGCGAGGAAGTCTATCTGTTTGAGGGCGTTGATCTCCCCGATCAGCGCGTCGGAGAGGGCGACTTGTTTCGGCACAAAGATCGAGCCGGGGTCTTCGTTCGAATTGTCCCAAACGCCTTGCGTAAGTTGGGTCAGCCGGTCTTTGGCGTTCCACGAAGTGACGACGGGAGTCTGCTGGTCGAGCAGCCTCTGAATGCTTTTTCCGAGCGTCTTCATGCCGTCGTTCACCGGGGCGAAGTAGCCGTCCAGTTCGAGGGCGCGGCGGGTCGCTATGGAAGTGATTTCCTTCTCGGCCAGGGAAGTCACGCTCGCGTCGATCTGGCCGGTGAGGAAGGCGTTGGTTTGAAAGGCGCGGTAGGCGGTGTAGGCGGCGGTGGCGATCATTGTGAATCCGACGAGGGCCACGGCGCTCCATCTCAGGCGCGAGCGGAACGACCGGCCGGCGATCCCGCCGCGCGGGGACGGTTTCGGGCTGGGGGATTCGTTACGCATGGATCTGCTCCTGACCTGGGGTTTGCATTATTCTTCGTCCTCCGCGGAGCGTTTGGGCGTCTGCAATTGGATGAGGACCTCGGAGCCGTTGAAGGCCTGGCTGAGTTCCTGCGCGGCCATTTGCAAAATATTTCCCACGCGGATGTTGCCGCTGATGCGCGAGGAGATTTCCGAGATGATGCGCTCGCGCGCCGCGCGGCTGGCGGCGATGTCGAAGAGGCGCGCGTTTTCGAGCGATACCGCCAGGCGCTCCATGGCCGCTTCGGCGATATCGATGTCGTCTTCCGTCCACTGGGCGCGTTCGGGCTGGCTGATATGGAGGACGCCGATCACCTTGTCGCGCAATTTGACCGGCGCGGCCAACCGGGCCGGGACGCCGTTTTTTTCCGGTCCTGTCTGCGCGATCCTGCCTTCACGCGCTTCCTGGAATTCATCTCCCAGTTGCGCGGGCGCGGTCAGGGGACGGCTGCTTCCGCTTTTGAATTCGTAGCCGGTGATTTTTTCGTCGCGCGCGAACTGCGTCCACTCGGCCTGCACGTATTGACTGTACGCGGCCCTTGTTTGTTCGAGCGACTTCTGCACGGACTCGTACAGACGCGCGTTCTCGATGGCGATGCTGACCTGGTCTGCCAATATGGACAGGCTGGCGATGTCCTCGTTCGTAATGGCGGAAATTTCCACGCTTTGCACATCCAGCGCGCCGATGGTCTTTCCGCCGATTTTCAGCGGCAGGGCTATCTCTGAACGGGTTTCGGGGAGGTCGGGATTGTTAAAGTAGATCGAATCCTCGCCTACATTTTGGACAACGCGCGGCAGGCCGGCTCCGGTCACGTAACCGACGATGCCCTGTTGGCCGATTCTGAGCTGGTGATTGCGGGCGAGCATTTTTTGTCCGCCCGCGCTGTTGGCGGCGCGTAGGATTGTAAATTGACCGGCCTCGTCGTTGAAGAAGATGCCCACATGATAAAAGCCGAATTGCCGGCTGATCGCTTCGGCAACGCGCGGGAGCAATTCCTGGAGGTCGCGCGTGGCCGTGATCTCGGCGGAGATTCGGGCGATGGTTTCGAACTGGCTGGCGCGTTTTTGGCTGAGGGCGTTCGCGCTTTCCAATTCGGCGGTGCGGAGGTTGACGCGTTCTTCGAGCGTGGCGCTCAACTCCACCAGGTCCCGGTTGACGGTCTTCAATTCCCGCTCGGACGTGCGGACGTTTTGCACGGCCCGATGCAGGCTGCGGGTCGCGAGGACGAACATCACCCCGCTGAGCAGGTATACGAACGCGGTGGAGATCCATTGCCCGATCGGGTCGGTGTAGGTCGTGAATACCGGTTGGACCCAGTTATTGGCTTGCGCGATCGCCATGACGAGCGTGAAGAGGACGATGGCCCCGGTCAGCCAGGCTACCGCGCGGGCGTCCAGCAGTAGAACGACGAGGGCGATCAAGAGGATAAAACTGATGCCCGCTCCCACGCTTTCGAAACTGCTGCCCGCGTAGGCTCCAAAAATTGCGAGACCGATGACCAGAACCGCTATGATGGCCGCCAGGCGGACGCGGCCTTTTCTCAACAGGATGTACGCCCCAAAGTTCACGGCTATCAGAGGGACGATTAAAAGGATGACCGGAAGGTTGTTTTCCGCAGTGGTGGAGACGAGGAGCGCCGGTAATCCCAGCGTCATTCCCGCGATCAGGATCAGGAGGATCGGGTGCAGGACGCCCGCGACGCGCTGTTTTTCTTCGTCCTCGAAGGACGGCGGGCTGAGGAAGGTGCGAATACGGTTGAACATGGCGCGCTAATCCTTTTCCTCGAATTGGAGGACAATTTCCGCGCCGGGCAGGGTCTGCCCCAATCCCTCCACCGCAGCCAGCATGATCTCCCGGATGTTTGCCGAGGCGCCGATGCGCGCGGAGATCTCGCCGATGGCGTGTTCCTTGGCGGCGCGTCGCTGGGCTTCGTTGAGCAGGCGGAAGTTTTCGAGCGCCAGCCCGGCCCGTTCGGCCGCGGCCCTGGCCAGGCTGATCTCGTCCTGGGACCAGGCGCGCAGGGGATTGTTCGGTTGAATGACGATATTTCCTACGATGATTCCGCGCATTTGGATGGGGATCGTCAAAGCCTGGCTGGAGGACGGGGGAGCCGCGGTTTCCAGGGGCGCGACGCGGATGCCGTTGTAGGAATAGCCTTTGTTTTTGAACGTGCGGGCAAAACGCGCCCAGTCCTGGCGGACGTATTGCTGGTAGATGGCCTGCGAATCGGCCAGCGCCTGCCTGGTCTGGCTGAAGAGACGGGCGTTTTCGATGGCGATGGCTACCTGGCTGGCCAGGACGCTCAGCGCGGCAATATCCTCCTGCTGGAAGGCGTCGGTCTCCACGCTTTGCACGTCGAGGACGCCGATGATCTGTCCGCCGATTTTGAGGGGCAGGGCGATCTCGGAGCGGGTGTCGGGGAGGTCTGGGTTGTTGAAGTAGACCGCGTCCGCTCCTACGTCGAGGGCGACGCGAGGCTGCCCGTGCGCGGCCGCCGCGCCCACGATGCCGGCCAGTCCCACCCGCAGGCGGTGGCCGCGTTCCAACATGCGTTGGCCGCCCGCGCTGTTGGAGGCTTGCAGGATGGCGTATTCGCCGCGCTCGTCAATGAGGAAGATGCCGGTGTGATAGTAGCCAAAATGTTCGCTGACGACGCGCGTCACGGTGGGGAGCAGGCGCTCCAGGTCCTGGACGGTGGAGATGGCGCGCGCTACGGTGGAGACGGCCTCCAGTTGGGAGACGCGCCGCTCCAGTTCGGCGGTGCGCTCGCCGACGCGCGTTTCGAGGACGCTCTTGAGTTCGTTCAGTTCGCGGTTGGTTTCGATCTGGGCTTTTTCGCTTTGTCGCGCCTGGTCGGCGATCTGGCCCAGGCGACCGATTAACGTCCACAAACCCAGGCTGATGGCGAGCGTTATGAAGATGAAGACGAACAGGTCTATCAAGTTTGCGTAATCGGGAACTTTGGGGTGAATGGTTCCTGATCTTTCGGCTATCGCGAACCCTGTATAAACCAGGATCGCAGGGATGCCGGCTAATAGCAAGCCTTGCCTGCCAAGCAGGAGCCCCCCGATGACAATCCCGCTAACCAGCCCAACTATGGCGACATCATACGATCCGTATCCCCGGTACATGAACAGGGCGCTGATCAGGATGATGGATAGAGGCGTAACGATCTGCGCCGGCCAGTGAATTCGGCGCAGGGAGAGGATGATGGTCCCGGCCAGAATGACCGCCAATGCCAGCGAGGGCGCTTTGTTTACTTTAATGGACAAGGTGATGCCGAGCGCGGCAAAGAACACGATGATCTGGACTGTTAGGATTAACCTGCCGAAGGAACGGGGATCTTCCTTGTGCGGATTGAAGAATTGTTCGAAGGACCGTTTCATTTGGCCTCCAGCTCCTCGGCCCGGATCTGGACGACGACCTCGGAATCGCCGAGGGCTTTTCCGATCTCCTGGGCGGCGACGCGCAGGACGGCGTCCATGTCGTGCGCCGCGCCAATGTGAGACACGACTTCGCCGACGGTGCGTTCGTGGATGGCGCGCTGCCGGGCTTCGTCGAGCAGGCGGGCGTTTTCGAGCGCCAGGGCGACTTGCGCGGCGATCTCGGCCAGCATGGCCTGTTCGCGGGCCTCCCAGTCTCCTTCGCTGCGTTTGGCGGCGATCTCGCCGATTTTTTGATTGTGGAGCAGGATGGGGACGATCAGTTGATCGTCGCGATCCCCGGCGCGGAAGGCGGGCTGGATCCCGGCCGGCGTGTATTGATAGGCGTGGCTGCCGGCGCGCCCGCCGTCCATCCATGCCTGCTGGATGCGGTCGGTCGCGAGACGTTCCAGCTGGCTCACGGCGAGGTTCATCTCTTCGAAGAGGCGGGCGTTTTCGATGATCAGGGCGATCTGGTCGGCGAGGGTCTGGAAGGTTTCGATATCTTCGGGGCTGAAGGCGCGCGCCTGTTTGGACTGGATGTCCAGCACGCCGATCACGCGGTTGCGGACGACGAGGGGCAGGGCGGCTTCGGAGCGGGTTTCGGGGAGGTCTGGGTTGTTGAAGAAATAGGCGTCCTCGCCGATGTCCAGCGCGACGCGGGGGCGTTTTTGCGCGGCCGCGTAGCCCACGATGCCCTGTTCGCCGATTTGCAGGCGGTGACCGCGCGTCAGCATCTTTTGCCCGCCTTCAGAGGAGGCAGCTTGCAGGCTGACGAATCCGCCCTCGGCTTCCGTCAGGAAGATGCCTGTGTGGTAGAAACCGAACTGGTCTGAGATGGTGCGGACGGTGTCGTCCAGCAGCTGGGGCAGTTCACGGATGGCGGTGGCCTGGCGCGCCACGCGGGTGGCGGCCTGGAGTTGGGAGGTGCGCCGCGAGAGTTGCGCGGTGCGTTCCTCTACGCGTTCTTCCAGCCGGGCGACCAGCCCGCCGAGTTTTTCGGCTGCCTGGTTGAAGGTGGCGGCCAGGATGGCGGTTTCGTCGTTCGAGCGGATCTTGATGCGGTAGTTGAAATTGCCGTTGGAGAGTTGTTCGGCGCCTTTGATCAATTTGGAAATGGGCGCGGTCAGCGCCAGGCCGAATAACCAGCCGATGAAGCCGCTCACCGGGATGGAGCCGAAGAAGATGACCAGAACGCGCCGGAACGCGTCGCGTTCCTGCGCCAGGACGTTGTCCGCTGAAATGTCCATGCCGAGGACGGCCTCGCGCCGCCCGTCCGGCGCGTAGATGGGCGCGTAGCCGCTCAGCCAGGTCCCCCATTTGTCGGTGTAAAAATTTTCCGCGGCTGTAGCCGATTGGAAGGCGGCGAAGTTCGCTTCGAGAAAATCGCCGGCGTCGTCGTATATGTCGCCCAGGTGCGAGATGTCCTGTTCGCTTTCCTCGGCGTCCACGATAAAGACGATGTTCCCCTGCGCGTCCTGCCGCATGGTGTAGACGAAGCGGATATCGGTCCCGGCGTCGCGAATCCTCTGCAGGGTTTTCTTCAGGCGCAGGTAGTCGGGCGAGCCTTCCTGGTCGGGCGCGGTCAGTTTCGCGTGGGCCGCCGCGTCCACTTGCAGCGCGCCGATGGCGACGGCGTCGTGCAGGCGGTTGCGGATGTCCTGACGCAGCATGGCCTTTGTGCTTTGGTAATATAGATGGGCTGTGATGCCGATGGCCGCCACGGTCAGCAGGGAAAATCCCATCGCCAGTTTTGCGTGCAGCGGCAGAATGCGTCGCGGTCTATTCATGGTCGTTCGCTCCCTGCCCGTCCATCTGGAGCGAGATGGTCGCTTCCGCGAGGTTGAAGGCGCGCCCGATCTCGCGGACGGCGGTCTGCAAGATGCCGTCAATGTCTCCGACCGACCAGATGTGTGTGGTGATTTCGGCGACGGCGCGCTCCATGCCGGCCTGCCGGCGGTTTTCATCCATCAGGCGGGCGTTTTCGAGCGCGATGGAGGCCTGCGTCGCGACCGATTCGATCCAGGCGCGTTCCTCCGCAGACCATTCTCCCTCGCCCGTCATGCTGATCTGCCCGATGACTTCGCTGCGCAGCGTTAACGGGACCTCGATGGACGAACCGTCGTCGTGCGGCGCTTCGTCTCCCACGCCGTATTCCAACGGTTCCCGGCTGGACGTGGCTTGCCAGGCTTCGTGGATGTACTGGCGCTGGGCGATCTGCAACTCTTGCAGCCGCTGGCGCGTCTCCTGGAAGAGACGCGCGTTCTCCAGCGCGATCGCTACCTGGTTAGCCATGCTTTGGAAGGTCTCGATGGCCTCGTCGCCGAAGGCGGATTCGTACGTGGATTGGATGTCCAGCGCGCCGAGGACGCGGTCGCCGACGATGAGGGGCAGGGCGATCTCGGAGCGGGTGTATGGGAGCAGGGGGTTGTTGAAGCGCACCGGTTCCAGTCCCGCGTCCAGGGCGATGCGGGCCTGTTTCTGGCTGACGGCGGCGCCCACCATGCTTCGGTCGTCGGCCGCGAGGCGGTGATGCGATTCGCGCAGGACGCGTCCGGCCTCGCCGGTGGCGTTTTTCAATTCCGCCCAGCGGCCGCTGGCGTCGAGGAGGAAGATGGCGGCGTAGTAATGGCCGAAGCGGTCGGTGATCAGGTTGACCGTTCTTTCGATCAGTTTGTCCGGGTCCAGGATGGCGCTGGCGGCGCGTCCCACTTCGATCACCGCCTCGAGTTGCGCGGTGCGGTTTGCCACTTGTTCTTCGAGGCCGCTTTGCAAAGACCCTACGCGATGGATCATGCGGTTGAAGAGGATGGTCAGTTCCCCGGTCTCGTCCGAGGAAATAACGGGGGCCTGCTGATGGAGGTCGCCCTGTTCTACTTTGAGGAAGATTTCCACCAGGTTGTTGAGCGGGACGGCTACCGAACGGGAGAGCATCCAGGCCAGCCCGGCTCCGAGCAGCAGGGCGAACAGGCTGAAGCCGACGGATTGGATTTGATAATTGAACAGCAGGTTGGGGCGGGACGATTCCTGCAAGGCGAGGGAGGTAAAGCGGTATCCGATTGGCGCCACCAGCAGGATGCCTATGGCGATCAGCGTAAGGATGAGCAGGCTGAGTTTGGGCAGCAGTCTCAGGCTGGCGGCGTTTGTGAGTTGGGTTTGGAAATTCCCCGGGAGCAGCGCCTGCCGGGCGGGCGCGAGCATGCCTTCCAGCGCGGCCACGCCAAAGGGAACCAGGATGAGAGAGGAGATGCAGACGCCGATGGCGGTGTAGATCACGCGGTCGGCGTCCAATTTCAAAACCGCGATCTCATAGGCCAGCGTCGGCAGGAAGGCGACCAGCAGGGCAAGGAGGGCGGCGGCTTTGGCAAACCGCCAGGGCAGGGATGAGATTTGCTTCCAGGCCGCGGCCTCGTCCTGCTCGCCGCCTGAGTTGGCCCGGTCTTTCGCGTGATCCTGGAGCCGGGAAAACGCCTGCCGGCTGGTCAGGAATAGATAGGCCGACAGAATGGGCAGGGACAGGACCATGCCGGCTGCCGTCACGCTCCATAGCTGACGGAATTGTCCCATGTTGAATTCCGCGTTCGTCCAGACGAACAGGGAAACGGGGATGGTGACGAGGTAGGCGGCCGCTTGCGCCAGCGCGGCGGCAATCAGGATGAAATATCCGCCGCTCCGCTTCAACAAGCCTTTGGACCAGGATGTCAATATCGTGGAATCCATTTTGCCGCTCTCCTAATTCGCGCTGTCTGGATTTTCACGCTTGTGCAGAAGCGGGTCAATCTTGATCTGGGCGCGGCGCGCGCCGACGGCTTTCGTCAACTCGCTGACGGTGGTGGCGAGGATGGTCTCCATGTCGGTGGAGCGTCGAATCTTGCTGGTCACCTCGTAGAGCAGCCGTTCACGTTCGGCCTGGCGGCGGATCTGCGCCAGCAGGCGGGCGTTGGCGATGACGGCCGCCAGGCTTCCAGCCAGCGTGCCGAGCATTTCCTCGTCGTTTTCGGTATATGCCGCCGTCCGTTCGCTTTCGACATTTAGCACGCCCAGCAGTTCGTTACGGTAGAGCAGGGGGATGGCGAGCTCGGAACGCGTGTTTGCGCTGACGCGGATGTAGCGCGGGTCGGCGGTCACGTCGTCCACGCGCAGGGGGCGGCGGTGCGCGGCCGCCCATCCGACGACGCCGTCCCCGACCGATACGCGCATGTTCGTGATCTCTTCCGAATAGCCCACCGCCGCGCTCACTTCCAGGTTTTTGCGTTCCTGGTCCAGCAGCAGGATGAGGACGCGGTCGCCGCCCAGGGTCACTTGCAGCCCCTTGACGGCGGCGTCGAGCGCGTCTTCCAGCGTGGCGCCGGAAGCCGCGGAGGTGGTGATGTGGTGGAGCAGGCGGTGCTGCGACAGGTGTTCCTGCGTTTCGGCGAACAGTTCCGTGTTCACCACCGCCACCGCCAGCTGGTCTGCCAGGATCTGAAGGGTGCGCAGGTTTTCCTCGTTGAAGGCGTACGGCTGGACGCTTTGCACGTCCAGCGCGCCGAGGATGCGTTCGCCGACCTTCATGGGGATGGCGGCCTCGGAGCGCGTGTCGGGCAGGACCGGGTTGGCGAAGTAGGTGGCGTCTTTCAAGGTGTCGTTCACGATCAGCGGTTCGCCCTGCCCGGTGACGTATCCCACGATGGACTTCGAACCGACGCCCAGTTTGTGTCCCTGGCGTTTGAGCTGCGCGCCGGCCTCGCCCGTGGCCTCGCGGATGACGGCGAATCCGCCGTGCGGGTCGACGAGGAAGACGCTGGCATGGTAGAACTCGAAGCGGTCGCGGATCAGGTTGACGCCGCGCAGGAGCAGTTCGTCCAGGTTGAGCGAGCCGCTGATGTCGCGCGCGATCTCGGCCGCGGTTTGCAGTTGGAGGGCCGCGCGGCGGCTTTCATCCAGCAGGCGGATGTTCTGGAGCGCCCCGGCCATCTGCCTCCCCAGTTCGTTCAGGAAGTGCAGGTCGCGTTCGTCGAAGCAGCGTTCCCGTTCGAGGTCCTGGAGGATGAGCGCGCCGATCGGCTGGTCGTTCACCAGCAGCGGGACGCCCATCCACGATTTGGCCGGCCTGCCGTGGATCTTGGCGCCGAGCGCCAGCGCTTTCTTTTCCGTGTCCTCCGCCAGCAGCAGCGGGCGGCGGGTATGGATCAGGATGGACGTGAGTCCCTCGCCCAGCGGGAAGGGTTCGATGGACTGGACGTTGCCGTCCTCGTAGAGGTAGGGGATGCTGATGGAGTTGGTTTTGTCGTCGTATAACGCCACCACGAAACTATAATTTCCGATGACGCGTTGCACCTGCGCTTGCAGGATGGGGTAGAAGACGTTTACGTCCGAGGTGGAAAGGGCGGCCCGGTTGAACGACGACAGCGCTTCCAGTTCGTTCAGCCGCGATTCGGATTCGCGCAACGCCCTGATCTTGTCCAACGCGGCGCCGAGCAGGTTGGCGACGCTGGCGTAGGGCCGCGCCGTCTGACTGGCGATCGGCTGTCCCGGCTGTTCGCCGAGCATCAGGATGGCGGCGAGCTGCCCCTGCGCGAAGACGGGCAGGAACGCGCCGCTCTTGCAGCCGATGTCGCGCAGGAAGCGCGCCAACCCGGCGGGCAGGTTCTCGGCCCGGTTAAGGTCGTGCGCCAGGATGGGCGTGCGGATGGCCCTCGCCGCAGCCTCGTAATCAACTTCCGTCCCGACTTCCGCTTCCGCGCGGGCCTCGCTCAGGGGGTTGTTGACCGCGACGACTTCCGTCCCCTCTTTGGCGATCTTAAGAACGATGGAGGGATACGGCGCCTCTTTTAACATGCGCCCGGCCGCGGCCAGCGCCTGGCGTTCGGTCTCGGCCTGCGCCACCTCATGACTCAGTTGTTGCAGGCGCTCGGCTTCGGAGGTGTCCAGCCGCGCGCTTTCGCTCAGGGTGGCATTTTGGATGGCGGACGCGATCTGGTTGGCGAGAGTCTGTAACACGATGACCATTTCATCGTCGAATACGTGCGGCTCGACGCTCTGCACGTCCAGCACGCCCAGCGCGGCTTCGCCCAGCGCGATGGGGAAGCCCGCCTCGGCGCGCGTGCGCGGGAGCAGGGGGTTGACTTTGTGGACGGGGTCCTTGTCCACTTCCGCGGCGACGCGCGGCTTCAGATGGGCGGAGGCCCACCCGACGATCGAATCGGAGCCGACTTCGAGCTGGTGGCCGCGTCGCAGCATTTCCGCGGCCGAAGGCCCATGCGCGGCGCGCAGGGAGGCGTTCTTGCCGGTCGAGTCGATCAGGAAGATGCCCGCGTGGTAGAAGCCGAAGCGTTCCACGATCAGGCGGACGGTGGTGTTGAGGAGTTCGTCGAGGTCGAAGGCGGTGGTGAGTCCCTGCGCCACTTCGGCCGCGGTGCGGATCTGGCGCGTGCGTTCCTCCACTTGTTCCTGTAGCGAGCGATACATGGCGTTCAACTGGTCTGCCATGCGGTTGAAGGAGGATGCCAGCAGGCCCAGTTCGTCGTCGCCGCGAACGGCTGCCCGTTCGTCGAGGTTGCCCTGCGCGAACTGGTCCGTGATTTCCGCAAGAGAACGGATGGGTTTTACCACCCGGTTCGTTGCCGCGCCGATGACCAGCGCCATGGCGATCACCGCGGCCAGGAATAGGATGACGGTGAAGGGGATCAGTACGTTGATGTTGCCGAAGATGGCTTCGGTGGGGACTTCAAGGACCACCCCGCTGTGCAATTCTTCCAGCCAGACGGCTTGCGCCAGAGCCGGCACGCCGCTTTCGTTGGTATATGCGACCGTGACCGGCGCGGACGGTTGGCCCGGCTGCATCATCGGCGCGAACGCCTGGGTGAGCGTTTCGCGTTGTTTTGCGGCGGAATTGAATTTTTGCATTCCGCCCGTGTAAGGATCCAGCCCCACGTAACCGCCGTAATTGGAGACGAAATAGGCCCGCGAAAACGGCGTCAGGTCTACGATGGATTTCAGGATGGACAGGGCGTATTGTTCGTCCGAAAAGCCAAAGAGGACGGCGCTTGTTTTTCCGCCGGCGTCTTTAACCTGGATGACCGTGACCAGGCTGAATTGCCCGGAATAGAATGGAGAGAAATCGTAGACGCCGAAGGATTGATGGTCGGCTTTGCTCAGGTCTTTGAAGATGGCGGAATTGGCCGGCCGCTGGCTCTCCCATTTGCTTTGGCTGGCGGCCAGGATCGTCCCGTTTTGATCTGCCGCGAACATGGCGTTGAAGAGGGGCGCGTCTCCTTCGCGGTTGATCGCGTTGAAGGCGGCGATCAACTTGTCGCGCGCTTCGAGGAAGGACGGGCTGCCCGGCTTCTGGTCCAGCAACCCTTGCAGGGCGGCGGCGAACTCCGGCTGGCGGGTCAGGCGGTCCAGGCGGACTTGCTTGACCTTCATCGTATTCCGCGCCGCGCTCATTTGGGTATCGAGCAGGTTTTGAGTTTGCCGCACCGTCTGGTCTTGCAGAAGCTGTCTTGTCCAATAATAGACGCTCCCGGCCATTAATCCCAGCGGGAAGAATGTGAAAATCACCAGCGTCAGGATGAATCTGCGCGCCAAGCGGCCAGACCAGGCGGGTCTCTTCGTTGCGACTTGGGCGGCAGGGACGGGGAGGCTCATCGCGGATCAGGAATATTCCCAGACCGGTTCGCCGTTCAAGATCCGGCGAATCTGCTCTGGAAATCGGTCGGGGTCGAGCGGTTTGCCGAGGAAGCCGTCAAAGCCGGCCTGGCGGGCCTTCTTCATCTGTTCTTCGCTGGCCTCGGCGGTGACCGCCACAATCGGGATGGCCCGCAAATGCTCGGCGGACCGGATCTTTCTCAGCGCGCCGTAACCGTCTTCGTACGGCAGGCGGATGTCCATCAGGATCAGGTCGAGACGCGGAAGCGTATCGGCATATTCCACCACCTCGTAGCCCGAAGTCTTCCATTCGCAATGGATGCCCAGGTATCCCAACATGCGCGCGATCAGCACGAAGTTGGAGACGTTGTCCTCCACCACCAGCACGGTGGTATCGCCGGATGGGTTCGGCTTGCGGAGGGGATGAGATTCGAGAACGGATGGATCAGTCATGGGAACGCCTCGCCAGGAATCGTTCGATCTGCTGGGATAGAACGTCAATGTCAATCGGCTTTTGGATGTAGCCGTCGCAGCCCGCCTCCAGCGACCTCTCGCGGTCGCCGCGCATCACGTTGGCGGTGACGGCCACAATCGGCACCGAAGCAAAACCCGGCGTGGATTTGATCTGACTGGTCAGCGAATAACCGTCCACGTCCGGCATGTTGATGTCCATCAGGATCAAGTCGGGTTTCACCGAATGGATCTTCTTCATGGCATCCTCGGCGTTGCTGGCTTCGGCCATGGCGTACCCTTCGGCCTCCAGCACGCGGCGGATCAGGATGCGGTTTTCGAGATTGTCTTCCACATACAATATGACGCGTTGATTGGGCATGGCAACTCCGATGCGATTGTAACTGTCGGATAAAATTTTTTCATAACAGCACCCTTGCAAAACAAAAACGCCGAGAACTCTCGGCGTTTGAGCGGGTGATGGGACTCGAACCCACGATATCTTGCTTGGGAAGCAAGCGTTCTACCACTGAACTACACCCGCTTGTGGGCAAAATTATAGCAGAGAAACCGGGTTTCTGGCAGTTTTTTTTAAGCGCCGCGCTGGAGCAGTTTATCTGCCAGCGACTTTAACGCCTCGCCCGCTTCGCCCTGCGGATTTGCGACTCGCAGACTCTCCAGCGCGAGATCGGTCATCTGCCGCGCCGCCTCCTGCGCGGACCTTCGAGCGGACTCCGCTTCGAGGAGCGCTGCCGCCGCCCGCACCTCCTCCGCCCGGATCGGCCCGCGCTGCCAGTGCCGAGCGAACTCGCCGTTCTTCTCCAACCCGAACAGCACGGGCAGGGACTTCTTGCCTTCCACCAGGTCGCCCGCGGCGGATTTCCCCGTCAGCGCCTCGTCGCCCCAGATGCCGAGGATGTCATCCTGGACCTGAAAGGCGAGGCCGAGGTAATGCCCGAAGGCGCGGTAGGCTTCCTGGCGCGCCGCGTCCGCGCCGCCGAGCAACGCGCCGAGCTGACAGCAGGCCGCGATCAGCGCGGCGGTCTTCCCGCCGACCATCGGCCAGTAATCGTCCACGGCGAGATCGGCGCGGTCTTCGTAGGAGATGTCGAGGAACTGGCCGCGCGTCAGGTCGAGGCAGGCGTGTTGAAGAATGGTCGCGGCGCGGATAACGATCGGGGCGGGGTAGTCCGCTTCGAGGTCGGCGAGAGCGAGGTTCGCGAGGATGAACATCCCGTCGCCCGCGTTGATCCCCTGGGCGAGTCCCCACTTCTTCCAGACGGTCGTCCGCCCGCGGCGCTTGTCGCTGTTGTCTTCGATGTCGTCGTGGAGGAGGGAGAAGTTATGGACGAGTTCCACCGCGGCCGCGGCGGGAAGCGCCGGGCGCCAGTCCGCGCCGCAGGAGGCGGCGGCGAGCAGGACCAGCAGCGGGCGGACGCGCTTGCCTGTGGCTTCGGGGCCCGCGCCTTCGCCCGTCCAGCCCATGTGGTAGGCGAGCATTTCGTGGAAGGGACGGGTGCGCGGCTCGTCGAGGCGGGCGACCTGCTTTTGAAGTTCGGTCTCGATGGCGGAGAGGAGGTTGGGGAGCATGGGATTGGTTGGGGTGATTTTATTATGAAAAGCCCGCGCGGGGAAGTTTGTTAGAGGACGCCCATCTGTTTCAGTTCGTCCTCCAGTTGGCGCGGCGACTGAAAGTGGACGGACGCGATCCCCAGCCCGCGCGCGGCCTCGACGTTCGGCAGCGCGTCGTCTATGAAGACGACTTCGTCGGCGGGACGTTCCATGCCTTGCAGCGCCAGCCGATAGGCTCGCGGGTCTGGCTTGTTGACCCCGAGTCGGCTGGACATGAAGATTTCGTCGAACAGGGCGAGGAAGGGATGGGCCTGTTGAGCCTGCGGGAATTTTTCGTGCGAGACGTTGCTTAAGATGTAAAGCGGATGTCCCGCCCGCTTCAACCTGCGGACGATGGCAACGCTTCCCTCGATGGGTTCGCGGACGGTCTCCAGCCAGCGCTCGTCCCAGAGACGGAAGAGATGCGCGTACTGCGGGTATTGCGCGGAGGCGCGCGCCACGCCTTCGGAGAACGGGAGTCCGCCGTCCATGAGCGCGTTCCATTCGAAGAAACGGATCTCCTTGAGAAACGCGTCCACCGCCGCGGGGGAGGGGAAGTGCGCGTCGAAGATGTTGTGCATGTCCCACCTGACGAGGACGTTGCCAAAGTCGAAGAGGAAGGCGAAATTCTTTTTCATGCGGGTTCGAGGATGTAGATGGTAATTTCGGGACGACAGTTAAAGCGCGCGTTGACGGTCGTCACGCCGACGCCGCGGTTGGTGTAGAGTAACATGCCGTTGACGTTGTAAAGTCCGCTGGGATATTTCTTTCCCATTTCGGGGAGGATCGGCGGCCCGATGAGCGGGATGTCAACCTGCCCGCCGTGCGTGTGACCCGAAATTTGCAGGCCGAAACGTCCCGTCGCCGCGCTGACGTCGGCGAAGTCGGGTTCGTGCGCCAGGAGGATGGCGGGCGCGCCGTCCCTCGGCAGGGCGTTCAGAACCTCGTCGAAGCGGCCAGCTTTTTCGAGGACGTCGTCCACGGCCGCGATGTGAAGTTTGGCGTCGCCGCGCTGGACGGTGTAGACCGTGTTCCGCAGGACGGTCACGCCAGCGTCGGTCAGCGCTTGCTCTATCCATTCGGGGTTGACGCGGTGATCGTGGTTACCGAGGATCGCCACAGTCGGGCAGGCGCGCGGCAGGGACGCGAAGGAAGTACGGATGACGTCCAGATTTTCCGCATAGGTTTCCCATACATTGGGGCGTCCGTATGGGTGATATTCGAGATAATCGCCAGTCAGGGCAATCAGGTCTGGGGACTGTTCCAGCGTCAATGCGACGATCTGGTCCAACCGCTCTTTGTTGATCCACTGTCCCAGATGGAAATCGCTGACTTGTGCCAGCCTGAATCCCTTGAAGGCGGGGTCGAGACGGGGTAATTTTACGGGTAAGTCCGTGATTTCGATCCAATCCATTTCCACTTCCGTGCTGTATGTGTAGCCCAGTACCTCAAGCGCGGCGACTTGAAGCGATATGACTTCGAGCAATCTGAGAAAATCCCTCCGCGAAATTTTCTTTCTGTCTTTCATCTAACCTCTTGCAGCAATTATTTCGACGTTGGAGAACGTCTCTTACGCGAGGCGGATTACGCGTCCCTCAGCGCGCATTTGCAAGAAGCCTGTTTGGACAATTATACACGGGCGGATGGCCGCCATGAAACGCATCAGACGCAGTTCGGGCTGACAGTCCAACTTGCGGCTCTGCGCGTAGCCAGGATAATGAATGCCAATGGAGTGATTCATTTTCAACCGTAGTATCATTGGTTTCATGTCATCCACCAATCCCATCGGCGTATTCGACTCGGGCGTGGGCGGACTGTCCGTGCTGCGCGCGATGCGGGCGTTGATGCCCAACGAGGACGTGATCTTCTTCGGCGACCAGGGACACGTGCCGTACGGGCCGCGTCCGCTGGAGGAGGTGCGCGCCTTCTCGGTCGCCATCACGCGCTGGTTGTTGGACGAGGGCGCGAAGTTGATCGTGGTGGCGTGCAACACCGCGTCCGCGGCGGCGCTGAAGTATCTGCGAGAGACCTTTCCTGACGTGAAATTCGTGGGGATGGAGCCAGCCGTCAAACCCGCGGCGGAGACGACGCGCACGGGCAGGGTGGGCGTCCTCGCCACGCCCGCGACATTTCAGGGCGCGCTGTACGCCTCGGTGGTGGAGAGATTCGCGAACGGCGTCACGCTGCTGCAGGATACCTGTCCCGGCTTGGTGCAGGAGATCGAGAAGGGAAATTTGGACGGCGAGGCAACGCGCCGCATTTTGGATGCGGCGCTGGGGCCGATGCTGGAGAGGAACATTGACACGGTGGTGCTGGGATGTACGCACTACCCGTTCGTGATCCCGCTCATCGAGCGGATTTGCGGAGATTCGGTTCGGGTGATCGACCCGGCCCCGGCGGCAGCGCGGCAGGCCGAACGTCTGCTGGAGGCGGGCGGGACGCGGAACCCGTCCGCGCGGCGCGGCCGCGTCCAGTTCTACACGTCGGGCGACGCGGCGGCGGTCGAGTCGCTGTTGCCGAAGTTGTTGGGGGAGTCGGGGACGGTCGAGCGGTTGGTTTGGACGGGGGAGTCGCCGGGCGTTTTGCGAAGGCCGAACTTTTAATTTGCCTTTTCGATTGGAAAGCCGTTACATTTGTTGAAACGATCTTCAGCGCGAATGTCGCGAATAACGTGAATGAGGCGAATTGTTAAATCCTTTTTTGGACGCGGATTTCACGGAAAAACCCAAAGAAAAATCCGTGTACTTAAGAAGAACCTATTCGCGCATTCGCGTTAAAAATTTTTGTCTCGTGATCCCTCACTGAACGCTGAGCAGAGCCTGTCTCTGTTCCACCGTCTCGCCCTGCTTCACGCGGATTCTCCCCACCGTCCCGTCTTTGGGCGATTTCAATTCGTTCTGCATCTTCATGGACTCGAGGATGACCAGCGTCTGTCCCTTTTTTACCGGGTCGCCCTCGTTGACGGGGATCGCGACGATCAGCCCGGGCATCGGCGCTTTGAGATGGTATTCGCCTGATTCGGCGACTCGGCCTCCCGCCGCGGCGCGCAGGCGCTTCTCGCGTTCGTCCTCGACGGTGAGATTGTACTGCCGTCCGCGCGTCAACACCTGCCAGCCTTCCTCCGTCTCGTAGACGTAGGATTCGTACGACTTCCCGTCAATGATCATCGAGTAGACCGGCTGCCCGTTGACGGAAACGAAGTCCACTTCCAGCAGGCGTCCGTTCACCGAGACGTGATGCTCGTCCGTGATCTCGATCAGGTATTCTTTTCCGTCCAGCGTGGTAATGTATTTCATCGTTCACCTAAAGCCTGGGACCTCATCGGTTCATCCTTTCCCAGCGTCCCACCCATTTCCAGTTGCTGGCGTCGCGCGCCCCGCGGCGCACGATCTGCGCGGAACGTTCCGCCTGCTGGTGCGCCACGAGCGTCCCCAAAATGGCCGCGATCTCAGGGAAGTAATCCTTGTTCTCCGCCAGGCTGTCCATCGAGAAACGCTCCTCGACAAAGCGGGTGTCGTATTGCCCCGCCAGGAAGCGCGTCGAGTCCATCAAACTCTGGTGGAAGGGGATGTTCGTCCGCACGCCGACGATGCGATATTCCTCCAGCGCGCGGCGCATTCGCAGGATAGCCTGTCCCCGCGTCTCGCCCCACACGACGAGTTTCGCGATCATCGGGTCGTAATAGGGCGTGATCTCGAAGCCGGGAAAGACGCCCGTGTCCACGCGGATGCCTGGGCCGGTGGGCAGGATCACCTGCGAGACGCGTCCTGTGGATGGCAGGAAGCCGTTGTACGGGTCCTCGGCGTTGATGCGGCACTCGATGGATGCGCCCGACATGTTGACGTCTTCCTGCTTGTAACTCAGCGCGCGCCCGCGCGCGATGCGGATCTGCTCCTTCACGATGTCAATGCCCGTCACCATCTCAGTGATGGGATGCTCCACCTGCAGGCGCGTGTTCATTTCGAGGAAATAAAAATTCTCGTCCTTGTCGAGCAGAAATTCGATGGTTCCGGCGTTGAGATAGTCCACCGATTGCGCGGCCTTCACGGCCACCGCGCCCATGCGCGCCCGCAGTTCGTCGTCCATCGCGGGGGAGGGCGTTTCCTCCACCAGTTTTTGATGACGCCGCTGCAGCGAGCAATCGCGCTCGCCGAGGTGGATGACGTTCCCCTGCCCGTCGGCCAGGATCTGGAATTCGATGTGCCGCGCGCCCTTGACCAGCTTCTCGAGGTAGACGTTCCCGTCCCCGAACGCGGACTCGGCCTCGCGTCGCGCCGACATCAGGAGGGCGGGCATCTCCTCGAGAGAGCGTACCTCCCGCATGCCTTTTCCGCCGCCGCCCGCCGTGGCTTTGATCAGCAGCGGGAAGCCGATCTTCGGCGCGAGCGCCAGCAGGTCTTCGTTCGAGAGATTCCCGACATCCTCCGTCCCAGGGACGACCTGCACCCCCGCTTTGACGACCGTCGAGCGCGCCACGCCCTTATCGCCCATGGCCGCGATCGCGGACGGTTTCGGGCCGATGAAGGCGATCCCCTCGTCGGCGCAGGCCTGGGCGAAATCTTCGCGCTCCGCGAGGAATCCGTAGCCGGGATGCACCGCGTCCGCGCCCGACTTGCGGACGATGTCCATGATTTTATCGAGGCGCAGATAGGACTCGCGCGAAGGCGCGGGACCGAGCAGGTAGGCCTCGTCCGCGTAACGGACGTGCAGCGCCTGGCGGTCCGCTTCGGAGTAGACGGCCACTGTGTCCACGCCCAGCTCGCGGCAGGCGCGGATGATGCGGACGGCGATCTCGCCTCGGTTTGCGACTAAAACTTTGTTGACCATGTTGCTCCGTGTGGGTCGGGTATCAGGTATCAGACGCCGTGGAATACGTGACGCCTAAAGGGGGATATTCCCATGCTTCTTGGCCGGGTTGCCGTCGCGCTTGTTGCTCAGCATTTCCAGCGCGTTGATGAGGCGTGGACGGGTCTCCTTCGGTTCGATCACGTCGTCGAGATAGCCTCGCTCCGCCGCGATGTATGGGTTGGCGAATTTCTCGCGATACTCCGCCACCAGTTCCGCTTTGCGCTTCACGGGGTCTTTGGCTTTGTCCAGTTCCTTGCGGAAGATGATGCTCACCGCGCCGTCGGGTCCCATCACCGCCAGTTCGGCGGTCGGCCAGGCCAGGTTCACGTCGCCGCGGATGTGTTTGCTCGACATGACGCAGTACGCGCCGCCGTACGCCTTGCGCGTCACCACGGTCAACTTTGGGACGGTCGCTTCGCAGTAGGCGTAGAGCAGTTTCGCGCCCGAGCGGATGATGCCGCCGTGCTCCTGCACCGTGCCGGGGAGGAAGCCCGGGACGTCCTCGAACGTGACGATCGGGATGTTGAACGAATCGCAGACGCGGACGAAGCGCGCCCCCTTCTCCGACGCGTCGATGTCCAGCACGCCCGCGAGGACGGCGGGCTGGTTCGCCACGATCCCGACCGAGTGCCCGCCCAGGCGCGCGAACCCGACGACGATGTTCTGCGCGAAGTTTTCGTGGATCTCGAAGAACTGTCCGCCATCCACCACCGCGCGGATCACTTCCTTGATGTCGTAGGGTTTGCCCGGGTCTTCGGGGATGAGGTTATCGAGCGCGTCGTCCATGCGCAGGGGATTGTCGCCGAGGTCCATGAAAGGCGGGTCTTCCATGTTGTTTTGCGGAAGGTAGCCCAGCAGTTTGCGGATGAGATAGAGCGTATCCGCTTCGGAATCCGCCGCGACGTGGCACACGCCCGATTTTTCCGAGTGGACGCTCGCGCCGCCCAGGTCTTCGAAGGAGACTTCCTCGTGCGTGACGGATTTGACCACGTCGGGCCCGGTCACGAACATGTACGAGGAGCCGCGCACCATGAAGATGAAGTCGGTCAGCGCGGGGGAGTAGACCGCGCCGCCCGCGCAGGGTCCCATGATGGCGGAAATCTGCGGGATGACGCCCGAAGCCAGCGTGTTCTTAAGGAAGATGTCCGCGTAGCCCGCGAGGGAGACGACGCCCTCCTGGATGCGCGCCCCGCCTGAGTCGTTCAACCCGATCACGGGCGCGCCGTTCTTCATCGCCATGTCCATGATCTTGCAAATCTTCTCCGCGTGGACCTCTCCCAGGCTGCCGCCGAGGACGGTGAAATCCTGCGAGAAGACGTAGACGAGGCGGCCCTCGATGGTGCCCCAGCCCGTCACGACCGAATCGCCGGGGAAGACCTGCTGGTCGAGGCCGAAGTCGTCGGTGCGGTGGACGATGAAGGCGTCCACTTCGCGGAAGGAGCCTTTGTCGAGCAGCAGGTCAATGCGTTCGCGCGCGGTGAGACGTCCCTTTTTGTGCTGGGCTTCGATGCGTTCCGTCCCGCCGCCGAGGTGAGACTGGGTCTTGCGTTTACGCAGATCTTGTATCTGGGTCTGTCTGGTCATGGGTCTCTCTTTGAGTTTGATTTTTTCGGAGCGCGGATTTTAAGTGGTTGATCGTAAGCGTTTGGAAATCCATCTGCATAGTCGGCGTTCTCTTACGCATGGAGGCTGTGGGACGAATTACTCTACGGATTGCCGAACCACTTTCGCGCTTTCTTGTTGAGCAATGCCATGCAGAGAATTGCCAGGAGCGTCAGCGTCGCGGCGAGGGCGAACGGTCCGTTGGGCTGCGGTTGTTGCAGGAGGAGCCGGTCGAGCCACCACCACGCCGCGTAGCCGAGGAAGTAGGCCAGGGCGAAGAGACGGGCGCGGACGCTCCGGCGGCGGAAAAGGTCGAAGAGGACGAGTCCGCCCAGGGTCCAGATGGCGGCGGTGACGGCGATGTATATCGGGCCGGGCCGCGGCGCGAAGTCCGCCAGCGTGTCCCAATCCGCAATGGAGGCGTAAAGGCGGACGGCGTTCCATGCTGTAAGGCATAACACCATGAACAGCAAAGTGGTTACAGCGCCGGGACGTTTCATGGCTGGTATTTTAATAGGTCTTTCTTCCCAAACTCGGACACTCTCAGCGACCACTTATCGAATTGTCCATTATAAGGCGCGTTTTGCAGGATGTTGGGGTTGGAGAAGATGTAGTCGAGGCCGACGCCGGACATGTAGTCTCCGCCGCGGCCCGCGCGCAGGGCGAGGTGGTAATCGTAACTGTTGATGAGGCCGTCCATGTTGACGATGGCGCGGCCTTCGATGAAGTAGGCTGTGTTGCCGCCGCCGGTCATGCCGATAAGCGCGCCCGCCTCGGTGTTGGATTCGAGGAAGGGGAGGACGTCCATGTAGGGTCGTCCCGCGCGCGCGGCGCCCCAGGGCATCCGCTTGATGACGGTCGTCGCGAACGGGACGAGGCAGGCGAGAACGAGGATGGACGCGAGCGCCCAGGCGAGCGATTTGCCTGACATGGAGATTTTTAATCGCGAATTTCGCGAATGGGCGAATGGCGCGAATTTGCTTTTTTCTATTTGCGCTATTTGCTCATTCGTGTTATTCGCGTTGAAATTTTCCTGCTTCTTCGATCCGCGCAGCGGACGCGTGAGCAGGTCGAACAGCAGCGCGCCGAGGAGCGCGAACATCAGCATCTGGCTGACCCAGTACCAATCCTTCGAGCCAGCGTAGCCCTGTCCGTTGTAGTAAAACATCTGTGCCAGCGAGCCTGTCAGCAGAAGCGGCAGTCCCAGCGAGACGGCGGCGCGGGCGGCGCGTTTGCGGTTCAGGAGGAAGATCAGCAAAACCGCAATTGACAGCAGGCCAAGCGTGAGCCAAAGACGCCCTTCCAGCCGGTCGCTGAGGTTGTGGATGGAAACCATCACTGGCCCCCAGGCGTTCGTCCCCTCCTCGCGGCCGAGGCCGAGGAACTCCGCCCACGTGGAGATCGGGTTGCCGTACGTCGAGCCTTGCAGCGAGCCCCACCAGGCTTTGATCTGTCCGCTCACGGGCGTGAACGTCCCGAACATCCATTTGCTGAAGAGCATGTACGCCGCCAGCGCGCCGCCGAGGATTCCGTAATAGACCAGTCCCTCGCGGAAAATCCGACGCCAGTCCACCCCGACTTTGCTTGGATGACTCCGCGCCAGCGCTCGGACGAGTCCCGCGCCGACGAGGACGATTCCCCCATAGACGGGCAATGCGCTTCGCGGCAGACCCGACAGCGTGTCGCTGGACAACAAGCCGATCATCAGGGACGCGGCGAGGGCGGAGCCGAGGAGAGAGGCGGCGACGAAGCGTAGTTGGAGATTGGTAACTGGTAACTGAAGATTGGAGGTTGGAGGAAGGGAGGCGTAGAGTCCAGCGAAGTAGAAGATGGGGATTTGAATCGCCAGTCCCAGCGCGGCGAGGACGACGGCGGAACGCGCGTAGGTGAAGTAGGCGGGCAGCCCCGTCCGCGCGGCCACGCTGACGAACGCCGCGCAGACGATGACCGCGGCGTCGCCCATCAGCCGCGCGCGGAGGGGAGTCTCGCGCAGGAGGATCCACGCGCCAGCCAGAAGGGCGAGGAAGACCGTGTCGAGGCGGGAGAAGGTCATCGCAACCGCGAGCAGGCCGAGGGTCAGGGACTGACGCGGCGAGAGAGGAGAGTCGGGTTTGAGGTTCGAGATCGCCAGCAGGAAGGCGGTAAGCGTCAGCGCGGTCAGGCCAGTTTCCAGTCCAAACTGCGTGACGTTGTAATGGATGGAACGGTCGAAGACCCAGTACGCGGCCGCGAGGACGGCGGCGGACGCGGCGAGAGTCCGCTTGACGAGGCGGAAGAGCAGGACGCCCGTCCACGCGCTGACGGCGGCGGAGACGAGCAGGAGGACGCGCAGAGGCAGGATGAGGTCGAAGCGGGCGAGCGCGAAGATGGGGATGCAGACCAGCATCCACAGCGGATGGTAGCCGTTGGTGGGATTGATGCCGTCGAAGGTCGAGCCGAGTCCCTCGCTGATGTTTTGCGCGACCTTGAAATAGTAATACGCGTCGTCGCGGATGAACCAGGATGTGGCGAAGTTGTGCGCTTCGGACAGCGCCGCGTAGAGATGGATCGCCATGACGATGACGACGAGGGAGATTTCAAAGCAGCGGGAGAAGCGGGTCATTGGTGTTCAGTGAGCGGTGAGCAGTAATCAGTAATCAGTGATCAGTAATCAGTGAGCGGTGAGCAGTGAGCGGTGAGCGGTGAGTAGTGAGATGGCGGTTGCGAGGGCGCGAGGTTGTGCTTGCGCGCTCTCAACACGCCAGGGTGATCTTTCCAAAGTTTTCGCCCTTCCATAGCCGTTCCTGCGCGGCTGCCGCGTCTTTGAGCGGGAAGGTTTTGTCGAGGACGGGTTGAAGTTTGCCCGCCACGATCAGGTCCATGACGGTGGAAAAATCTTTCAGCGGACTCATCGTCGAGCCGATGATAGAGAGATGCTTGGCGAAGATGAAGCGGTTGTCAATTTCGAAGCGCGGGCCGCCGCTATTGCCGACGGTGAGCAGGCGTCCGCCTTTTTTGAGACAGCGGAGCGATTGCATGAAGGTCGTGCCGACGTTGTCCACGACCGCGTCCACGCCGCGTTTTTCGGTAGCGAGGAAGACGGCTTTCGACCAGTCTTCGTTTTTCGAGCGGTCAATGAGGACGTCCGCGCCGAGGGAGGCCGCCGCCTCGAGTTTCTTCGCGTCCGAGCCGACGACGACGATCCGTGCGCCCGCGAATTTGGCGATCTGCACGCTGGCGGTGTTGACTCCGCCTCCCGCGCCGACGATGAGGACGGTCTCGCCCGCCTTCAACTGTCCGCGCGTGATGAGCGAATGCCAGGCGGTCTGATAGACCAGCGCGGCGGCCGCGGCTTTGTGGAAGTCGAAGTCGTCGGGCAGTTTGTAAAGTTGACGCGTCGGCAGGCAGACGTACTCCGCGTAGGTCCCGCGCACGGTCTCGCCGAGGAGATGCCAGTTGCGGCACATGTTGTCCCGACCGCTGAGGCAGTAGTCGCACTGTCCGCAGCCGAGGTTGGCGTTGACGACGACGCGGGACCCCACCCCCGGCCCCTCCCCCAATGTACCGATTTGGGGAGGGGAGATGGAGACGATCTCGCCCGCGCCGTCCGCGCCGTTGATGTGGGGGAGTTCGAGTTTGAGACCGGGCCAGCCGTTGCGGACCATCACGTCCATGCGGTTGAGGGCCGCGGCGCGGATGCGGACGAGGGCTTCGCCGGGCTTTGGCTCCGGCGCGGGGAAGTCGGTATATTCGAGGACTTCGGGTCCGCCATGCTGACGGAAGAGGGTGGCTTTCATCTGAACCTCATTGGTTGGGACAGACACACAGTAGAGGCAGACCTGTGTGTCTGCCCAGCCCAGGGGCGGACACACAGCCCAGGGGCGGACACACAGCCCAGGGGCGGACACACAGTTCCGCCCCTACCGTTTGCGGGCGATTACTGTCATCGAGCCGTTGTCGCTGTAGACGCTGATTTTGTTGAGCAGGTCGAGTTTCCATTTGAGGATGCCGCGCGGGTTGGACGGGAGGCGCAGCAGGCGGCGGAAGAGGAATCCCAGCGTGGCGTACTGACCGGCGCGGTTGATCTCGAGGACCTCCCAGCCGTCCGCGAGGGCGCGGCGGATGGCGGGCGGCGACCAGTAGAAGACGTGTTCGGGCAACTTGAACGAGACCCAGCCTTTGCCAGAGATTTTTGCCAGCAGGCTGGAGGGATCGGGCGTGGTGATGGCGAGCAGTCCGCCCGGCTTGAGGACGCGGCGAGTCGCTTCCAGCCATTCGAGAGGACGGTAGACATGCTCGAAGGTGTCGAAGGCGACGACGAGGTCGAACTCGTCCGCGGGGTAGTTTGCCGTTTCGATCAGGCCTTGTCGGATGCGGTCGCCGAATTTCTCGCGCGCCACTTTGACGATGTAATCGGACGGGTCGAGGCCGTAGGCGTCGTATCCTTTCGCCTGCGCCGCTTCGAGGAAGAAGCCGGGCCCGCAGCCGATGTCGAGGACTTTGCCGGGTTTCTGGTATTTGAGGATCTGGTTGAGCCGGCGCGTGAACGTCTTCACCCAGTTGTGGCGGACTTCGAGGTATTCGTCATAGCCCCGTCCCGCCACCTCGGAGACGTAGTAGTCCTCGTCCGAGTAGAGTTCGAGGATGGCGGATTCGGTCAGGCGCGGGGAGAGGAAGACCAGTCCGCAGTTGGGGCAGGCGACGACGCGGTACGGGTCGAAGTCGTAGCGGAGAGTCGGCGCGGGGGAGAGTCCGCACATCGGGCAGGATACGGATTCAAGTCGGGAGGCGGGAGGCGGGTTGGTCATTTGTCCTTTTTGCGCGTGATGCCCGAAAGTCCGTCGCGGTCGAGGCGGCCGAAGGCGGTCATCACGATCTTGTTGAGTTGGATGAGCGAGACGGCGACGAAGACGATCCCGATGAGGAGGATCAGCCAGTCGCGCAGCGGGGAGGGGATGAATTGCAACAGGACGACGTAAAAGAATTGTTTGGCGAAGCCCTGCGGGATGGCGGGCGTGAGGAGTTTGGCGAAGCCGACGCCCGCGAGGAAGATGCCGGCCACGAACATGACCATCCAGGTTTGGGCGCGCAGGCCGGGGTTGAGCCAGCGCCAGAACGAGGCGCGGTAGAAAATGGCGAGCGTGTCGGCGGTCATGTTGAAGATCTGGGCGAGGTTTACGCGTCCGAGACCGCCGCTTCGATGGTAGGAGATTTCGACGGGCTGTTCGACGATGCGATAGCCGAAGCGCGAGGCGGCGACGAGCAGTTCGATGTCGAAGGCGAAGCGGCGGGCGGACACGCGCGGGATGGCGTCGGCGAGGACCTCGCGGCGGAAGAGCTTGATGCCCGTCTGCGTGTCGGTGATGGAGAGGCCGAAGAGGAGCGCGACCATGGCGCGGTAGCCGCGGCTCATCAGGCGGCGCAGGGGCGGGAAGGGATTCGATTGCAGGTCTTTGACGCCCGCCGCAACGTCCGCGCCCGATTCGCGCAGGACGCGGACGAGGGTGAGGAGATTTTCGGGAGCGATCTCCAGGTCTGAGTCGAGAAAGGCGACGAGTTCGCCTCGCGTGAACTCGAAGCCGTGGAAGAGACTCGCGCCCTTGCCGCGGTTGGCCTCCTGTCGCACGGGACAGACGGGATAGCCCTCGTCGGCGGCGCGCTGGGATTCGGCGAAGGTGTCGTCGCTGGAGCCGTCGTCCACCGCGATGATCTCGTATCGCATTCCTTTAAGCGCCTCGCACACGCGCAGGATGTTGGCGTGGATGTGCCGGCCTTCGTTGAACGCCGGCAGGATGACGGAGAGTTCGGGGGAGGCGTCTGTCATGGGCGAGGCGGGATCGGTTACCTCAGCCCCAGTTCGGCGCGGCTGATGACGAGACGCTGGATCTCGCTCGTGCCTTCGTAGATTTCGGTGATCTTGGCGTCGCGGAAGTACCGCTCCACGGGCAGTTCGCGGCTGTAGCCCATCCCGCCGTGGATCTGGACCGCGGCGTGCGCGCAGAACATGGCCGTTTCGGACGCGAACAATTTGGCGGTGGAGGCCTGGAGGGTGAATCGCTCGCCCGTGGACTTGGCGCGTTCCTTTGCCAGCGCGGCGTTGTAGACCATCAGCCGCGCGGCCTCGATGCGCGTTTTCATGTCCGCGATCTTGAAGCCCGTCCCCTGGAATTCGCCGATCTTCTGCCCGAAGGCCTCGCGCTCTTTGGCGTAGGCCACGCTCGCTTCGTAGGCGGCCTCGGCGATCCCCAGCGCCTGCGCCGCGATGCCGATGCGTCCCACATCGAGGACGGTCATGGCGATCCTGAAGCCGTCGCCTTCCTCGCCCAGCCGGTTCGCGGCGGGGACGCGGCAGTCTTCAAACATCAGTTCGCTGGTGGCGGAGGCGCGGATGCCGAGTTTCGGCTCCTTCTTGCCGCGTTTGAGTCCGGGCGTATTCCCTTCCACCAGGAAGGCGGTGATGCCTTTGGCTTTCTTTTCGGGGTCGGTCATCATAAAGACGACGAAGTAGTCCGCCACAGGTCCGCTCGTGACCCAGGACTTGGTCCCGTTCAGCACGTAGAAATCGCCGTCGCGTTTGGCGCGGCTCTTCATGTTGGAGGCGTCCGACCCCGACATCGGCTCGGTCAGCGAGTACGCGCCGATGGACTTTCCCGATGCGACGGGCGTGATGAATTTCTTCTTTTGTTCTTCGGTCCCGAATTTCAAAATGCCGTGACAGTACAACGAGTTGTTGACCGACATGACCACGCCGTGCGCCGCGTCCGCTTTGCAGATCTCCTCGAGCGCCAGCGCGTACGACAGGCAGTCCATGCCCGCGCCGCCGTACTGTTCGGGGACCTCGATGCCCATGAATCCCATTCCGCCCATCTTTTTGATGGTGGCATGGGGAAATTCGCCGCTCTCGTCGAACTCCGCCGCGATGGGCGCGATCTCGTTCTGCGCGAAATCGCGGGCAGTGTCGCGGATCATCTTGTGTTCGTCTGAAAAGGGAAATAGGATGGTGTCGGACATGGGACGGCCTCCAGGTTTGGTTTTCTGTTTGGATTATAGCATGGGCTAAATCGTTGAGATATAATCGAAATATGACCGAGATAAAAATTTCCCATGTGTTTAAAGAGAAAGCCGACGCGTTAAATAGTCCTCCTCTTACTGATAATCAGTACTTCACGAAAGCGCCATAGGCGGTCTCCCCTGGCGCCGCCCGCCAGAGCAGGTGTACCGCCAGATTTGCGCTAGAGAGCGCAAGTACGCGTGGTTTTCGTAATCTACTGATAATTAGACTCCTTCGGAAATAAAATTCCTGGCCGCGAATTTCACGAATGCGCGCGAATTTTCCATGATTTTTTCGCGAAATTCGCGCCATTCGCGGCAGAAAAAGAGACGCCGACGTTATTTCCGATAATGCCCATTGCATCCGCGCCCAACCCATGTCCGCGTAAAAAATCGGTTTGCAGGGAATCTTGACGATTGAAAGCATGGTGATTAAACTAGCCTCAGCGTTTGAAACGTTCAACCCGCGGAGTGCGCGAAGAGACGATCCTTTGCGCCCTTCGCGGAAAATTTTCCCTGTTGGTCTTCACAGCGCAAGGAGCAGAGTGATTGAAAAATTCTTTTCCTGGCTTTCCCCAAAAGTTGAATCTGTCCCGTTCCATCACAAAGGCGGTTGCGGCGTCGTCGCCCGCCAGCTCGTCTCCGCGGGGGAGGTCGTCGTCATGTGGGGCGGACGCGTCATCCCCTCCTCCGAATTGGATTTCTCTGTCCCCGATTTTTCCAAACGCGTCCTGCAAGTAGACGAAGACCTCTTCCTCTTCAACCCGCTCCTCAACGATCCCGCCGATTGCTTCAACCATAGCTGCGATCCCAACGCGGGCATGAACGGCCCGACCAGTCTCATCGCCATGCGCGATATTTTCGCGGGCGAAGAGATCGCCTTCGATTACGCCATGTGCGACGGCTCCGATTACGACGAGTTCGACTGCAATTGCGGCGCGCCTTGTTGTCGTCATCATATCTCAGGCGCGGACTGGAAGAATCCCGAACTGCAACGACGCTACGCGGGATATTTCTCTCCGTACTTGCAACGACGCATTGCCGCTTCGTTTCTTCATCTTTGACCATGACCGGCCTCCGCCGCATCCGCGTTTCCTTCCCCTGGGCTGTTTTCTGCGCCGCCCTCGTCCTGCGGTTGATCCCCGTCCTCCTCGCGCGGGACCTCGGCATTGGCCTCGACGACATGTTCCAATACGACATGCTGGCGCGCAGTCTCGCTTCGGGCAACGGTTTCCGCTGGTACGCCGCCCCCGACCTGGAGGCGCTCAAGCCTTATGTGGACTTTGACCTCTCCAGCGTGGACTACGACCCCGTCCGCGGCGTGGAGACGTCCTTCCGCGCGCCGCTCTATCCCGCCTTCCTCGCGCTCGTCTATTTCCTCGTCGGCTCCAGCGCGGACCGCTTCTTCGCCGCGCGCCTCGCCCAGGCCGTTCTCGGCGCGGCTCTCGCACCGTTGACCTACCTTGTCGCCAGGAAAACGCTTCCCGAAAAAGAGCGGGCGGCGAAACTTGCTGCGTGGATCGTCGCCGTCTATCCCATCCTCCTCGCCTATCCCCTCGGCCTCGGGACGGAGAATCCATTCTTCCTCCTCCTGCTCGCCTCTTTCCTCTTTCTTCTCAAAGCCCTGGAACCTGCTTCCGTCCCTCCGCCTTCTGCCTCCCGCCTTCCGCCTTCCGCCTCCCGCCTTCTGCCTTCTGCCTCCCGCTTTCCGCCTTCTGACTCTCGCCTTCTGCCTCCCGCCTCCCGCCTTCCGCCATCCGCCTCCCGCCTTCTGCCTTCTGACTACAACCTCCTCCTCTCTGGTCTCTTCCTCGGACTCACCGCCCTCACGCGTTCCGTCATTCTGCCCTTTGCTATCCTCGCCATCGCGTACGCGTTTTACGTTTTACGCAAACGCGCCTGGATACTTGCCATCGCATTTATGCTGACCATCGCCCCGTGGATTGTCCGCAACTCGCTCCTGCACCACAAACTGACGGGCATCGAGACTTCGATGGGCTACAACCTTTACCTCGGTTATCACCCGCAGGGAAACGGCTCCTTCGTCTTCGGTCCCTCGCTCGACCTCCTGACCATCCTCGACGACGCCCAGCGCGACCGCGTCGGGACGGAGAAAGCCATCGAGTTCATCCGCGCGGAGCCAGGGCGATTCATCCCGCTTGCGATTAACCGTCTCGGCTTCTTCTTCGGCCTCGAAAAACGCGTCCTGATGTACTTCTACGGGAACGACCTCGTCGGCTTCATCCCCTTCCCGTTCCTGTTGACGCTTTTCCTCGTCATGCTCCTGCCGTTCGTCGTCGTGAGTCTCTCCGCCGCGTTGGGCGCGTCGCTGCTTCGCTGGAATCCGCCGACGATCCTGCTGGGACTTCTCTTCTTCGCCTACGTCACGCCGCACGTCTTCATCCTCGCCGAAGACCGATTCCATCTTGCCCTCGTCCCCTTCCTCGCCATCCTCGCCGCGCTGTTCTGGACGGGCGGCTGGAAGTCCCTCGCCGCGCGCTGGGACGGATCCCGCGCGGGGAAGATCGCCGTCAGCCTCGCCGTCCTCGCCGCGCTCCTGCTCCTCCTCAACTGGGGCTTGGAACTCCACCGCGACGCGGATAAAATCATCCAACTCCTCGGCCCCAACGGCAACCATTCGAATTATCCGTATTGATGAAAAAACAGATATACACGTGGACATGTGCACAAGTAAATACAGATACGTAATACGAACTACTCGACTAGCAAACTGCGTAACTACTAAACTATGAAACTAATCAAATCCATCTTCCAACCCCTCAACATAGACCGCAAAGTCGCGGTCATCACCATTGCCAGCACGCTGCTGCTGCTGGTCTTTTCATATCACAACATCACGCCTTCCACCGAGATCAACCAGACCGTTCTCTTTTTCGTCATCCCTTTGCTGTTCATCGTCCTCGTCTTCCGCGAATCGCCGCGCGACTATGGCCTCGCCCTCGGAGACTGGCGCGCGGGCCTCGTCATCACCCTCGGCGGCATCGCGCTGATGACGCCCGTCATCTGGAGCCTCGCCAAACTCGACCCGACTTCGCAATCCTATTATCAGGGCATGACCGCCAGCCTGCCGTGGAACACCTTCTTCCAGATCTTCGGCTGGGAATTCCTCTTCCGCGGCTGGATCACCTTCGGTTACGCCCGCAAGTTCGGCGCCAACGCGCTTTGGATTCAAGCCGTCCCGTTCGCGCTGATGCACATCGGCAAACCCGAGATCGAAACCCTCTCCACCGTCTTCGGCGGTTTCGCCTTCGGCTGGATCGCCTACCGCACGCGCTCCTTCCTCTATCCCTTTCTCATTCACTGGTACATCTTCACGCTCATCGTGCTTGTCGCTTCGGGGACGCTTGGCTGACCTCATCCTCCGTCCCGCCACTGCCGACGACGCGGCGGACATCCGCGCCCTCGTCCGTCTCGTGCGGATCAACCCGACGGGACTCGACTGGCGACGCTTCCTCGTCGCTTCCGCCGCGGACGGGACGCTGGCCGCGTGCGCCCAGGTCAAACCCCACGCCGACGGGACGCTCGAATTGGCCTCCCTCGCCGTCCGTCCCGCGTGGCGCGGACGCGGGGTGGCGCGGCGTCTCGTCGAGCGGCTGCTCGCGCAGTCATCGCGTCCCGTCTACCTCACCTGCCGTTCGGGGTTGGAATCCTTCTATCGAAAATTCGGCTTCCGCGCCCTCGCCGTGGACGAATTGACTCCCTATTACCGCCGCCTGAAAAAACTGGCGGACGGATTCGGGTGGGCGTTTCGAGACGGGCAATCCCTGCTGGTGATGCGCCTGGATGATTAGTACATGAGACGGGTATCGCGCGGTCAAATTTGGGTTACAATAAAAATATGGAAGTCAGCCGTCAGGATATTCTCAAGGCCTTTTACCCCACCTTCATCGGCGTTTTGATCGGCTTGACGCTGGGCGGGGTGTTGTGGCTGGTGGCGCGCTCGCCGAGCGGCAACTCGATCCAACTGCTTCCCCCGCCCACGCCCGCGCCCATGGTGGTGGACGTGGCGGGCGCGGTGCCGCGTCCCGACGTGTATGCCCTGCCGGGCGGAAGCCGCGTGAAGGACGCGGTCGACGCGGCGGGCGGGTTCCTTGCCGAGGCGGATCGTTCCAACATCAATCTGGCCGCGCCGCTCATAGACGGTCAAAAACTGGATATCCCCTTCATGCCGGGTGTGGCGGTCGCGGGAGCCCCGCGCGCGATAGACGCGGGAGGCGGAAATACCGGCGGGACGGGAAGCGGGCAGACGGACGAAAATCTGGTCAATATCAACCTCGCCTCCCTGGAAGAACTTTCGGCCCTGCCGGGCATCGGTCCCACGCTCGCCCAACGCATCATTGACTATCGCGAAGAATACGGGGATTTCTACTATATCGAAGATATCATGGACGTCAGCGGGATCGGTCCCGCCACGTTCGACAATATCAAGGACTTGATCGTCACGGGGTATGAGTAGCCGCAAAAAAGCCGCAGGCAGAACCTGCGGCTTTTGATTTTAACTTACTGATATGAATAAAAAGGATTCCGCAAGTTCTACTTGCGGCTTTCCCGAAGTAGAACTTCGGGATTCCGAATTTTCATCATTCGGGGCGAACCCCCGTTCATGGATACTTTGTGGCTTTACACCTCTCCGTCAAACCCGGCAGCGTCCATATTTCATTCCAGCGCGTGGCGGGCAATCACCAGCCGCTGGATCTCGCTCGTCCCCTCGCCGATGGTCATCAGGCGCGCGTCGCGGTACATACGCTCGACGGGATATTCGCGGCTGTAGCCGTATCCGCCGAGGATTTGGATGGCGTCATAGCAGACGCGCTCGGCCATTTCGCTGGCGAACAACTTTGCCATGGAGGCTTCTTTGGCGTAAGGACGGCCCTGGTCTTTTAACCAGGCGGCCTTGTGGAGCAGGGTGCGCGCCAGTTCGATCTCGGTGGCGGCGTCGGCCAGTTTCCATTGCAGCGCCTGGAAGTCCGCGATGCGCTTGCCGAAGGCTTTGCGTTCCTTCGCGTATGCGACCGCGGTCTCGAAAGCGGCCTGCGCCAGCCCGACCGAGATCGAGCCGATGGCGATCCGCCCGCCGTCCAGCGTGGCGAGGACCTGCTGCAGGCCGCGTCCCTCCTCGCCGATGAGGTTGCCCAGCGGCAGGCGGACGTTGTCCAGCGTCACCGCGTGGGTGGGCGAGCCGTGCAGTCCCATCTTCTTTTCGGGCGGCGCGATATGCAGTCCTTCCGCGTCGGTCGGGACGAGGATCATGCTGAGGGAACGCGAGCCGCCGGCGGGGTCCGTGCGGACGATGACGACGATGTATTCCGCGATGGACGCGTTGGTGCACCACATCTTCGCGCCGTTGAGCAGCCACTCGTCTCCCGCTTTTTGGGCGCGGGCGGTGATCCCGCCTTGCAGGTCGGAACCCGCGCCAGGTTCAGACATCACCAGCGCGGCGAGTTTGCCTTTGCCGCTGGTCACCATCGGGAGCCACTTTCGCTTAAGTTCCTCGCTCCCGAACCGGATGAGCGGGGCGACGCCGAGTCCGTTGTGCGCGGCCAGCGCCAGCGCGGTGGAGCCGCACGCCCAGCCGAGTTCCTCGATGGCGATGGCGGCGCTGATGCTGTCCACTGCCGCGCCGCCGTATTCTTCGGGGACGCTGAGCCCGAGCAGCCCGATCGGTCCCATCTTGCGGACGGCGGTCCAGTTGAACTTGCCGGTCTCGTCCACCTCGCGCGCCTTCGGCTGCACCTCCGCCGCCACGAAATCGTGGACGGTCTTCTTCCACATGCGTTGTTCTTCATTCAAATCGAAATCCATATTTTTCTCCGCGCAAATTATCGGGTTTTACAGAGTCTATTCTTCGGGCTGGTTGAAATTCTCGAGCAGCCTGCCCGCTTCCGTCAGGTTTTCCTTCTCGACAAAAATCTGTACCGTGCCAAGCCCGTCCACGGTGACGGGATAGATGTTGTGTCCCACCGATTCCTGGAACAACTCCGCGTCGATGCCGTTCGCTTCGAGGTAACTCTCGATCAGTTCGGCCTCCATGCGCCCGTAGACTTCGGTGAGTTTCGCCCACATAAGTTCGTCCATCATAGCCTCCATGTGATGATGAAGAGGATGGTCCACGCGCTGCTGACGATCAGCTGGCGGATGCCGATGCGCGTCGGCTTCCAACCCGTAGCCGGGTTCTGGATTCCCCAGACCGTTTCCAGCCACTGAAGCAGATACGGGACGAAGATCCAGCGCGGCAGGAATCCCGTCCAGCCGAGCAGGAGCGCCGCGCCGAGGTTGAAGGAGTTGTAGAGCATGGCGCGGCGTCCCATCCTCCAACGTTCGCGGGGCGCGGGACTTTCGGCCTGTTCGCGCTGTTCGAGGCGCAGATACGCGTAGACGATGCTGGCCGCGCTTTGTGCCCACGTCAACGCCCACAGCTGCCAGCCCGCGGGGTCGTAGCGACCGAGTCCCACCCAGAGGGCGGCCGGCGCGACGAGCGAGAGAACTCCCGTGGCGATGATCTCCACGCCCGCCTGCCTGCGTTCGGCGCGCCGGCTCACCAGCCACAGATGCCAGGCAAAGACGGGAATCCCAGGGACGGCGAGGAAGGCGATGTAGCCCTGTTTCAGGTAGAAGAGTTCCGCCAGCGCCAGCAGCGCGAGGATGCCGTAGATCCCGAACCAGAAGCGCGCCGCCGGCAGGTCTTTGCGCGGGCGCCTCCCGGCGTAGGCTTTGACCGCGACCGTACTTGGCTGGCGGATCAGGAAGGCGGCCATGGCGGCGACGATCAGGTTGAAGGTGGCGGCGTTGAACGTCCCGCTTGCGAAAATACCGATAAGGAGTGGACTGAGAATGAAGACCCACGAGCCGTGGTCCTGCGGCAGCGCGATCATGCGGTTAAAGTATTTTTTCATGCCTCGATTATATGCTGAAATAGTCTCTTTCGCTTAAGAGAGCGCTTCTTAATTTCTTTTTGTACGCGGATTTGACGGATTGCACGGACAAACACGGATTTTTTTAGGGTTCGATCCGTGAGAATCCATGTACTTAAGAAACAGTCTCTAAATGAGCGCCTGAAACGCGAACCTCCCGCTTCGGCAGGAGGTTCGCGTCAATTTGATCTGGGCAGGGTCTGCCCCGGCGGGGGTCACATCCCGGCCATGTAGGCCAGTCCCACCACGCCGGGTCCGGCGTGATTCCCCACCACGGGACTGACCTCGGTGAAGACGGCTTCCTCCGCGTTGAGCTCCTTGCGGGCGCGCTCCAAAAGGGCGCGGGCTTCTTCGGGCGCGTTGGCGTGCAGCGAGGCGAGATGCAGGGGCGTTTTGCCCCGCGTCTTCTCCGCCACCAGTTCAAAGACGCGCTCGACCGCCTTGCTCTTGGTACGGATGCGCTCGATAGCCTCCACGCGTCCATCCACGAGGGCGAGGACGGGCTTCATGTTCAGCGCGGCGCCGATGAAGCGCTGCGCGCCGCCGATGCGTCCGCCGCGATGCAGGAATTCCAGCGTTTCCACCGCGAAGTAGACGCCGGTGTGGTCGCGGGCTTTTTCCGCCACCGAAATGGCCTCGGCGAGACTGGCGCCCTTCTCGATGGCGCGGGCCGCGGCCAGTACGTGGAAGCCCATCGCCATGGCGGTCGAGTAGCTGTCCACGATGTGGATTTTGTCCTTGCCCGAGTTCAGCGCCTCGCGCGCCTGTGTAGCCGATTGGATCGTCCCCGAAAGTTTGGAAGAAATGAAGATGCCGAGGACGTCGAAGCCTTTTTCCAGCAGGTCGGCGAAAATCTTTTGCATGGAGACGACGGATACCTGCGAGGTGGTCGGCATGACTTTGGCGGTCTTGATGCGGGAATAGAATTCCGTAGGCTGAATGTCTATGCCGTCGTTCAAAGTCTCCTCTCCCCAGATGAGGACCTGCGGGGCGACGGTGATGTTGTATTGCGCGAGCAGGTCTTTCGGAATCCAGGCGGTGCTGTCGGTCACAAGTGCGGTTTTGGACATGGGTCCTCCTCGATGAATGTATAAAATCAGTAGTTCACGAAAGCGCCGCGCGGGGTTTCGCGATCTACTGAAACTGAAATTCACCCACTATAACCCCCGCTTGCGTCAAAACGTTACGTAAATTTGGCTTAAAAGCCTCATGGTATAATAAGCCCGTTCGCAAATTCGCATAGACTTTCACCGAGGAACCCGACTTGGCCTTCAATCCGCTCAACCGGCTTTTAGGTTTTTTTTCTCTCGACATCGCCATTGACCTGGGCACTGCAAATACTCTCGTCAGCGTGCGCGGCAAGGGGATCGTCATCAACGAACCTTCGTGGGTGACGATCGACAAGCGGCTGCGCCAGCCTCTCGCCATTGGCCTGGAAGCCAAAGAGATGGCCGGACGCACGCCCACGAACGTCATGGCTGTACGCCCGGTGCGGGATGGCGTGATCTCCGAATTTGACGTCACACAGATCATGCTCGAATATTTCATCGGCAAGGTGCACGACCAGAGCGTAGTGCCGCTGCCGCGTCCGCGCGTGATCGTCGGGATTCCCACCGGCGTGACGGAGGTCGAAAAGCGCGCTGTCTACGACGCGGTGATGGCCGCCGGCGCGCGCCAGGCCTTCCTCATCGAGGAGCCGATCGCGGCCGCGCTTGGCGCGGGACTGCCCATCGGCGAAATCCGCGGCTCGATGGTGGTTGACATCGGCGGCGGGACGACCGAAGTGGCGGTCATGTCGATGAGCGGCGTGGTCGTCTCGCGTTCCCTGCGCGTGGCGGGCGACGAGATGGACCAGGACATTGTCCAATATCTGCGCAACAAATACAACCTGCTGACCGGCGAAGGCGTGGCCGAGCAGATCAAATGGCAGATCGGTTCGGCCTATCCGCTTCCGACCGAGAAGACCATGGACGTGCGCGGCCGCAACCTGGTGACGGGCCTGCCCGAAACGATTCAAGTCTCCTCCGTGGAAATGCGCGAGGCGCTGTCGGGTTCGGTGCAGGTGATTGTGGACACCGTCCGCGACGCGCTGGACGAGATCCCGCCTGAGATCGTGGCGGACTTGATGGACGTGGGCATTTGTCTCGCGGGCGGCGGCGCGCTCTTGCAGGGACTCACAGAACGCCTTTCCGACGAGTTACGCCTGCGCGTTTGGGTGGCGGAGGACCCGTTGACATGCGTGGCGCGCGGCGCGGGGTTGATCTTCGACGATTTCGAGAATTTGTCCCGTTACCTGGTTGGACTGGAGCGCGGCAGCACCCGCCACTCTCTGTAGGCTTTCTGATAGAACCTTTAGAATGAAAGATTTGCTGTCCCGTTCGTTACAGACGACGATCATTTTTCTGATAGTGGGGGGCATTTTGGCGCTCGCGCTTGGCGGCTATTTCGGCTCGGTCTCCAATTGGCTCACCGGACTGGCGGTGAACGCGCAGTCCTGGTTCTCCTCGCGCTACACCGCCATCCAGGACCTCTTCGCCGCGCCGCGCGATGTGGCCGCCCTGCGCCAGCGCGTGGCCGAACTGGAATCGCAAAACGCGACCCTGCGCGCCCAGATCATCGAACTTTCCGAGCGCGCCAGCCAGGTGGAAACCCTCTCTGCCCTGCTGGATTACGCCCGCGCCAACCCCGAGTCGAACTATGTGGCCGCCGACGTGATCGGGCGCGACCCCAGCCCGTTCCTGCATTACGTCATCATCAACCGCGGCTCCAACGACGGCGTCCTGCGCGGCATGCCCGTCGTGACGGACCAGGGCCTGGTCGGGCGCGTGGACGCGGTCATCGCGGACGCGGCCCGCGTCCAGTTAATCACCGATCCGCTTTCGGTCGTCAACGTGCGCCTGAAAGACACAGATGTGGAAGCCGCGTTGAACGGCTCGGTGACGGGCGACCTCTCGCTTGGATTTATCCCCCAGGATGTGACCGTGGAGGCGGGCAGCCTCGCCCTGACTTCGGGGCTGGGCGGCGCCTACCCGACCGACCTCATCATCGGGCAGGTGACCAACGTCCGCAAGCGCGAAGCCGAGTTGTTCCAGCAGGCCTCGGTGCAGCCTGCGGTGGACTTTTCCCGCCTGTCCATCGTGTTGATCATCACCAACTTCCGCCCTGTGGACATCGCGCCGCTGGTCCCCACCCAGACCCCATAATATGCGCCAACTGATTGCTTTTCCAGCGCTGGCATTGGCAGTGATCCTGCAATCCGCCATCGTCAGCCGAATCACTCTTCTCTCCGGGTTTGCCGACCTGGTCCTCGTCGTCGTTGTGGCCTGGGCGCTTCAGGAGGGCGTGACGAGCGCTTGGCATTGGAGCGTCCTGGCGGGGATCGCGACCGCCTCCATCAGCGGACTGCCGTGGTGGGCGCCGCTGTCGGGCTTTCTCGCGGCGACGCTGCTCGCCCGCTTCGTTCAGCGCAGAATCTGGCAGGCGCCGCTGCTTGCCATGTTCGCGGTGACGTTTTTTGCTTCCATGTTCTCTTATTTCATTTCCTATGCGGCGCTGGCGTTGATGGGCGCCTCCATGCCGTTGACCGATTCCTTCACCCTCGTCATTCTCCCAAGCGCCCTTCTAAATCTATTATTTTCCATCCCCGTATTCTGGTTGACGCGAGACCTGTCCCGCTGGGTGAACCCGGTGGAGGAGGAAGAATGAGCGCTGGTTCCGTTTCCCAAACGTCCGCCGCGCCGTGGCGCATGTGGATCGTCTACGCGACGATCGCGGGCGTGATCGTCCTGTTGGCGGCGCGGCTGGTCCGCTTGCAGGTGTTGGAGCATCCAGGCTGGCTGGAGCAGGCGGTGGAAAACTACACCTCCACGGTCAATTCGCCCGCGCCGCGCGGCATCATCTACGACCGCAACGGGTATGTCCTGGCGCGCAACGTCGCCTCCTACAATGTGGTCATCACCCCCGCAGGTCTCCCGGACGACAACGCCGACATTCAGAATATCTATCGCGAACTTTCCGCCCTCATCGGCGTGCCGGTCAATCAGGGGACGGTGGAGGAAGCCAAACTGTACTCGGCCTGCACCGAGGGCCCGGGCATCGCCCAACTGGTCGCGTTGGGCCGCTCCAATTCCCCCTATACCCCGGTCAAGGTGAAGTGTTATGTGGACGCCAACGCCGCGCGTATCGTCAGCGAACGCGCCGTGGACTGGCCCGGCGTGGCGGTGGAAGTGGAGCCGATGCGCGACTACCCGACCGGCTCGCTGACCGCGGCCGTGGTCGGCTTCCTCGGCCCGATTCCCGCCTCGCTTGAGGCGGACTACCGCGCCCAGGGCTTCGTCCCCCGCCGCGACAAGGTCGGCTACGCCGGCGTGGAACTCTCGCTCGACGCCCTCCTGTTGGGAAAGAACGGGACGCGTCTCATCCAGGAAGACGTGGCGGGCAAGGAGCTGCGGAATCTCGAACCTCCTGTGGCGGCCGCGCCGGGCAACAACGTCACTTTGACGATTGATACGCGGCTCCAGTCCGCGGCGCAGGCCACGCTCATCAATGAGATCAATGAATGGAACGCCTACTTTGGCGAGGAGCGCATCTCCAGCGGGGTGGTGATCGCCCTCAACCCCAGCACTGGCGAAGTGCTGGCGATGGTCTCTTACCCGACGTACGAGAACAATCGCATGGCGCGCCTCATCCCCGGTTATTATTACGACCAGCTCAGCCAGGACCCGCGTCACCCGCTTTTGAACAATGCCGTCTCAAGCGAGTTCCCGCCCGGCTCCACGTTCAAGATATCCACGGCCACCGGCGCGCTGAACGAGGGCGTCGTGACGGTGGACCAGGTCATCCAGTCGCCAGGCAAATTGACTCTGCCCAATACGTACGCCGTCAACCTGGCGAGCGCAGAGCAGGAGTTTGTGGACTGGAACTACAATGTAAACAACGTCCTCAATCCCGAAGGATTTGGGACAATTGACTACCTGCATTGCATCGCCTATTCGAGCAACGTCTGTTTCTATAAATTGGGCGGCGGTTTTAAAGACGAGATCAAACAGGGCCTGGGCATCGAGCGCCTGCGCGAATACGCCCGCGCCATCGGCTACGACCAGCCCTCGGGCATCCAACTGCCGGGCGAGCAGGGCGGACTCATCCCCACGCCGCAATGGAAGCGCATCAACAAGGGCGAGAACTGGTCCACCGGCGATACCTATATCGCCAGCGTGGGGCAGGGATACGTCCTCGCCACGCCGTTGCAGGTCTTGATGTCCGGCGCGACCATCGCCAACAACGGCAAACTGATGCAGCCGACCATCGTCCGCGAAGTGCAGGACAGCGAAGGCAACGTCATCGAGAAATGGTACGACCCCGCCACGGGCGCCATCACCGACTCAAAAGCCAGCCCGACCAGTTACCAGATCTCCCCCTTCACCGCCAACGTGAAATGGGACATCACCCAGGACGCGATCATCCGCGACTTCCTCTGCGAGGGCCCCTACTGCACAGAGACGGAAAACTTTAAAACGGTGTCTCCTTACGTAGTGCAGAAAGTGCAAGAGGGGATGCGCCTCGCGGTGATCGATCACCAGGGCGGCATCCGCCGCGGCACGCTCAACAAGGTCTTTGGCGACCCCGTTAAATTTCCGATCGCCATCGCGGGCAAGACTGGCACCGCCGAATACTGCGACGACGTGGCGCTCAAAGCCAACAAATGCCGCTTTGGCGCGTGGCCCACTCATTCGTGGACGCTGGCCTACGCCCCCTACGAAGACCCTGAAGTCATCATCCTGGCGTTCTGCTACAACGGCGGCGAAGGCGCCTCGGTGGCCGCGCCCATTGTGGCGCGCGTCATGCAGGCCTACTTTGAACTCAAGGCGGCCGATCTCGCCGCGGGCGGCGGCTGATGGGACATGCTATAATTCGACCAATTGCAACGGCCGCGCATGAATGATTCAAATTCGCTGATTCAGATCAAGGGCCTGCGCGACGGGCTGCTGGTCGCGCTCGGCGACGCGGCGTGGGACGACCTGCGCGCCGCGTTGATGGAGCAGATCGAATCGCGCGGCTCGTTCTTTCAGGGCGCCCGCGTGGCGCTGGACGTGGGCGGCCGCGTTTTCCGCGTGAATGAACTGTCTGAACTGCGCGACACGCTTTCGGAGCGCGGCGTGAACCTGTGGGCGGTCGTCAGCGAATCGCCGACCACCGAGAAGACCGCCCAGCTGCTCGGGCTTGCCACGCGCGTCTCGAAGCCGCGTCCGCAGGAGACGGCGCTCCCGCCCGCCGAGGAAGCGTATCCCAACGCGTCCATGTGGGTGACGCGCACGCTCCGTTCGGGGACGCGGGTCGAGTTCCCCGGCCACATCACGGTGCTGGGCGACGTCAACCCCGGCGCGGAAGTAGTAGCCGAGGGCAGCGTCCTCGTCTGGGGACGCGCGCGCGGCCTCGTCCACGCGGGGGCGGGCGGGGACGAGGCCGCCGTCGTGTGCGGGTTGGACCTTTCAGCGGCGCAGATCCGAATCGGGAGCGCGTCCGCCCTCCCGTCGGAGAGACGCGGCGAAGCCCGTCCAGCAAAATATTTTTTGGAAGACGGGATCATCAAGTCCGAAGCATGGCAGTCGAACTGATCTTAAGGTGAATTTATGGGCGCTCAAGTTGTGACGATCACTTCTGGAAAAGGCGGCGTGGGCAAGACCACCGCGGTCGCCAACCTTGCTGTGGCGCTGGCCGCGGAGGGCGCGCGGGTGGCCTGCATTGACGGCGACATCGGCCTGCGCAATCTCGATGTGGTCATGGGACTCGAAAACCGAATCGTCTACGATGTGGTGGATGTGATCGAGGGCCGCTGCCGGCTGCGGCAGGCGATGATCCGCGACAAGCGGCTGCCCGAACTGTATCTCATCCCCGCCGCGCAGACGCGCGATAAGTCGGCGGTCTCGCCTTCGGACATGATCCGCCTGTGCAAGGAATTGCGCAACGAGGTGGACTGGGTGCTGATCGATTCGCCTGCGGGCATCGAGCGCGGCTTTAAAAATTCCATCGCCGCCGCCGACCGCGTGCTGGTCATCACCAATCCCGAGGTCTCGGCGGTGCGCGACGCCGACCGTGTGGTGGGCATCCTGGAAGCGGAGGAGAAGGGGGCGCCCGCGCTTATCATCAACCGTCTTAACCCCGCGATGGTCCGGCAGCGCGATATGCTTTCCGCGGACGACGTGCTGGACCTGCTGGCGATCCAACTCATCGGCATCGTCCCCGAGGACGACGGCGTGGTTGTGGGGACGAACCGCGGCAGCCCGGTCGCGATGGAGCCGAAGAGCCGCGCCGGGCAGGCTTTCCGCAATATTGCCAGGCGCCTGAGGGGGGAGGACGTCCCGTTCATGAATTTGGATTCGGGCGGCAATTTATGGGACCGTCTGTCCAAGCTGGGGAGGAAATGATGTTCAATTTTTTCAAGCCCAGGCGCAGCGCCGCAAGCGCGAAGGAACGGTTGCAGTTGGTGTTGATCCACGACCGCACCGACCTGACTCCCGACGAATTGAACGCGTTGAAAGACGACCTGTTGATCGCCATCTCGAAGTACGTGGAGATCGAGCCGAGCGACGTTCGCATTGGCTTGGAGCGCGACGGGCGGTCTCAGCGGCTGGTGGCCGATATTCCCCTGAGGAGTATGGCCCGCCGCCGCGCTGGTTAACGTATGATTCGCGGCGTCTCCTGGCGGCATTTTGACTTTTGGTTGCTGGGCGCGATCGTCTTTGCCATTGCCTTCGGCGTGGCGGTCATCCGCTCGGCGACTGCGGGAAATGCCGATATCGCCAATTCAGCCACGCGTCAGACGCAGTTTGCCCTGGCCGGGCTGGCGGTCGTCATGCTGGCAGCGGCCATTGACTACCGCTATTGGACCGCGCTCTACATTCCAATGTATATCGTCATGATGCTCCTGCTCATCATGATTTTTATCAGCGCGCAGGCTGTGTTTGGCGCGGCCCGCTGGTTCAACATCGCGGGCCTGTTCATTCAGCCGACGGAACTGGCCAAGGTAGTGGAGACGCTGATCCTGGCGCGCTATTTCGAACAGACAAAGGATCGCCCGCGCGACCTGAAATGGATCCTCGGCAGCCTGGCCTGGGTGTGGGGACTCGCCATCTGGATCCTGCTCCAGCCTAACTTAAGCAACGTCATCGTGATGATGGTCATCTGGGCCGCGATGATCTGGATCAACGGGGTCCAGGTCAAACATCTGGCGTGGGGCGCGCTGCTCGCGGTCATACTGGCGGGAGGGGCATTCCCGTTCCTGCAACAGTACCAGCGCGACCGCGTCCTGACGTTCCTCTTCCCCGATCCGAACGCCACCTACGGCGCGACCTATAACGTGACCCAGGCTCTCATCGCCATCGGGTCGGGCGGGCTGCTTGGGAAAGGATATAGTCACGGGACGCAGGTGCAGCTGCGCTTCCTGAAAGTCCGTCATACCGACTTTATTTTCTCGGCCATCGCGGAGGAATTCGGCATGATCGGCGCGGGACTGGTGATCTTTCTCCTGGTCTTCATTGTGTGGAGATGCCTGCGGGCCTCGCGTCTCGCCAAAGACATTACGGGCGCGATGATCGGATACGGGATCGCCGTCCTGATCTTTTTTCAGGGCGCGGTCAATATCGGCGTGAACATGAACGTCATCCCCGTGTCGGGCCTGCCGCTGCCCTTCATCAGTTACGGCGGATCGGGACTCGTCTCGCTCATGCTCGGAATCGGCCTCGTCGAAAGCGTCATCCTGAGACATCGGCAATTGGAATTCTAAAAAACAGCCGCGAATTTTGGCCCTCCCACAATTAGCAGGAAAGAGCCTAAACACAAAGGCGCACAAAGGATGAAAGCGCCCTGATTTCACGAGATCTTCCTTCGTTGCCGTCGTGACCCTTCGTGTTAAAAAAGATTTTTCGGTAAAAACGGAAGAACCTGAGAAAACAGCCGCGAATTTTTCTTTCCCATTTGCGTAATTCGCGGCGATGAAATCGAACGGAGAATTATCTTTGACCATCCAACCCGCCCGCACCCGCGTCGCCCCTTCGCCGACGGGACACATGCACCTCGGCACAGCCCGCACCGCCCTCTACGATTACCTGCTCGCCAAACAGACGGGCGGACAGTTCATCCTGCGCATCGAAGACACCGACCTCAAGCGCGCCGTCCCTGGCGCGGAACAGGAGATCATGGACGGCCTGCGCTGGCTGGGACTCGAATACGACGAAGGTCCCGATATCGGCGGGCCGCGCGGCCCCTATCGCCAGACCGAGCGCCGCGAGATCTACCAGAGTCACGTCAAGACGCTCGTCGCCAGCGGACACGCCTATCCGTGTTTCTGCACGGCGGAACGTCTCGAAAAAGTGCGGCAGGAGCAGATGAAGAACAAACAGAATCCGCGCTACGACGGGACCTGTCGCAGCCTCGATCCCGACGACGCGGCGCGTCGCGTCGCCAGCGGCGAGCCGTACGTCGTCCGCTTCAAAATGCCCACCGAAGGCGCTACCACCGCTCACGACCATCTGCGCGGCGACATCGTCACCGAAAACAAACAACTCAACGATTACGTCCTCCTCAAATCCGACGGCCTGCCCACCTATCACCTCGCCGCGATGGTGGACGATCACGAGATGGGCATCACGCACGTCATCCGCGGCTCCGAGTGGCTGCCCACCTTCCCGCTGCACGTCAACATCGTGCGCGCTTTCGGCTGGCAGGAGCCGGTCTGGATTCACCTGTCCGTGTTCCTCAAACCGAGCGGCAAGGGCAAAATGTCCAAGCGCGACACCGCCGCCGCGATGAAGGACGGTCACTCGATCTTCGTCAAAGACATGCACGAACTCGGCTTCACGCCCGAAGGCGTCCTCAACTGGATCGCGCTGATGGGCTGGGGCGTGGCCGAAGACGACGTGATGAATCTCGACCAGATGATCGCGCGCTTCAGCATTGACAATTTGACTCCCTCGCCCGCGGCGATCAACTTCCAAAAATTGGATCACTTCAACGGGACGCACATCCGCCTCCTCCCGACCGAGGAGCTGGCCGCGCGTCTCAAGCCGTATTTCCTCGCTGACGGCCTCCCCGTGGACGACGACACCCTGCTGAAAATCACGCCGCTGATCCGCGAACGCCTCGTCACCCTGGACGACTGTCTCGCGTTCGGCGCGTTCTTCTTTAAAGAGACCGTCCACCCGGCGCGCGAAGACTTGATCGCGAAGGGGTTGGACGCGAAGCAATCGGCGGAGATCGCGCGAGGCGCGATACGCGTCCTCGAAGCGCTGCCCGCCCTCCGTCACGCGGACGCGGAGCCGCCGATGCGCGCCTACGTCGAGGCCGTGGGACTGAGTCCCAGTCAGGTCTTCGGCGTCGTCCGCGTCGCGGTGACGGGGCAGAAGGTCAGCCCGCCGCTGTTCGAGAGCATGGAGATCGTCGGGAGGGAGAAAGTCCTGCAACGGTTGCGGCGCGCCGCGGAAATCCTCGAAGCGGAGTGAGCCAAAATCAAAAACGCCCCTGCATCAACAGGGGCGTTTGGTTTGAGCGCTTGCCGGCTTACGGGGGGAGCATTGTTACGGTGGTCGCGCCGATCTTGATCGTCCATTTATCCGAGTTGTTGGCGCACAGCCCGGAACCGGAAGCCTGCGTGGGGGTCTTGGGATCGTTGACCCAGAAGAAGGCGGAGTAGCAGCCCTGCGGGACGGTGAGGAAGGTGTCGGCGTTCCTGCCGAGCGAGATGCCGATGACCCCGGTCACGCCATGCCCGCGGTCCTGGTAGAGGCAGACGTTGCCGTTTACCGGGGCCTTGTTTGTATTCCAAACTCGAAGTTTGAATTTTTGGCCGGGCGGGTCGGGCATCATGGAATGGTAGCAGGGTCCCTGTCCGCTGGCGGCAGCCTGGGTTGCGGTGGGAAGGTCCAGGGTGGGGAAGCTGGGCAGCGCGAAGGTGGGCGTCGGCGGAACGGGCGTCTCTGTGGGAGGCTGGGTGTTCGTCGCGGTGGGGACGGCGGCCTGAGTTTGCGCGGCCATGGTGTAGGCCATGGCAACGGCGGATGCCTGGACGCTGGCCGCGTCGATCGTCGGCGTGGCTTTGGGGCCGCATGCCGAGAGCAGGACGACCAGTCCCAGAATCAATGGAAGAAGTTTTCTCATTTGTTTAAACGCTCCTTTTTTTATCTCTTGTATAAACGCTGGAGGAGACGATTTTGTGCCGTCGGCGCGTGCCTGCGCCCGCCCCATGCGTCGAGAACGCATTTTACGCGCAAATTGGCGTCAGGCGAACTTACTAACGCCGCATTAAGGTTGGGAGAGGATGATTTTGCCGCGTTTGAACGTGAAGGTGAATTCCTCGTACTTGTGGATGCGGAAGTCGCCTTTGAATTCCTGCCCGCGCACGTACGCGACGTAGTGACATCGGCCGGCCGGGAGCTGGATTTTGTGCGTGCCGTAGACCGGAAACTCCATGATGGTGGTGAGTTTATTTTCCATCAGGCAGTGAAACGAGATGTAGGCCATCCGGTTCGAGAGATTGACGAGGGTCACGAATCCGTAGGGAACATGCGGCGGGACGGTCCCGTGGGCGAGCGGCCCGGGCGTGAACGTCAGGGTGGGGGTGATCGTCCCGGTGACGGACGCGGTCGGGGTGGCGGTGGCCGTCGCCCCCACCGCAGTCGGGACGGAGGTCCCGGCCGCGGCAGCCGTCTCGGGGGTGTTTGTGGCGGTTTCGGTCGGCGGGAGGGGAGTTTCCGTCGGGTTGGGGGTCGAGGTCGGGGCGGGGGTGTTGGTCGGGAGAGGCGTGTCGGTCGGGATGGGCGTGAAGGTTGGCAGGACCGCCTGGGTCTGCGCGGCAATCGTCCCCGCGGCCGCGATGGATGTGCTTTGCGCGTCGGCCGCGGAGAACGGGGCAAGGCCCGGCATGCAGGCGCCGAGCAAGACAGACAGCGTCAGGGTGGCGGCGAGGACTCGACGGTTCATACCAACCTCCCAAAATGGATCAGGCTTGCGTGATGACTTCCATGAATTGCGCGACCGCGTCGCGCAACATGCGTTCTGGTAACGCGCCCACCTGGCGATGGATCACTTTGCCGTTCGAGACGAACAGCATGGTGGGGATGCCTTGAACGCCGTATTTTCCCGCCCAGGCTGGGTTCTCGTCGGTGTTCACCTTTGCCACCAGTAATTTGCCGGCGTTTTCCTTCGCCAGTTTATCGAGGATGGGGGCCACCATTTTGCAGGGGCCGCACCACGGCGCCCAAAAATCTACAATGACCGGTACCTGCGATTGCAGGACGGTCTTCTCAAAAGCGTCGTCAGTAACGTGGATGGGTTCTTCTATCATTTGATTCCTCTTTGAAATTTGGCGCTTGACGGGCGTTTGCCGCCCATCAGCAGGGGAGTATAACATGATTCGTCCTTCCATCCTGATGCCCCATTGGTTGCATCCCTTACGCTCTTCCTTGTCGAACCTGGCAATCCCACGTACAATCGTTTCATCCCAGCAGGATATGGAAAGTTATTCGAGGCCTGATTATGATAGACATCCAACAATTCGGCGAACGCGTCATCGGCAACCTGGAGAAAGTGATCGTCGGCAAACGCGCCACAGTGGAAATGATCGTCATTGGGCTGTTGTGCCAGGGACACATCCTCATTGAAGATGTGCCGGGCGTCGGCAAGACCGTCCTGGCGCGCAGCCTCGCCCGTTCGCTGGACTGCGACTTCAGCCGCATCCAATTCACCCCCGACATGCTCCCCAGCGACGTGACCGGCATCTCCGTCTATAACCAGTCGAAGAAAGAGTTCGAGTTCCGTCCCGGCCCCATCATGGGACAGATCGTCCTTGCGGACGAGATCAACCGCGCCACGCCCAAGACGCAGGCCGCTCTGCTCGAAGCCATGGAAGAACGCCAGGTGACGGTGGACGGCGTGACGCATAAACTGGCAAGCCCTTTCATGGTCCTCGCCACGCAAAATCCCATCGAATACGAGGGGACATTCCCCCTGCCCGAAGCCCAACTCGACCGCTTCCTCCTGCGCGTCCGCCTCGGCTACCCAAACATTCTCGACGAGATTCGCATCCTCGGGGAACAGCAACTCCGCCACCCGCTGGAGACGCTCAAACCCGTCGTCAAGACGAAAGAGATTCGGGAGGCCGCGGGGGAGATCCGCAAAGTGTACGTCTCCGCGCAGGTCCGCCGCTACATCGTAGACCTCGTCCGCCGCACGCGCGAGAGCGAGGACGCCTACCTCGGCGCGAGTCCGCGCGGCTCGCTGGGACTGTTCCGCTCTGCCCAGGCGCGCGCCGCCTTGAAGGGACGCGACCACGTTCTGCCCGACGACGTCAAGGCTATGGCCGTCCCTGTGCTGGGACACCGCATCATCGTCAGCCCGGCCGCGCGCCTGCGGGACCTCGGGGCCGACCGCATCGTCGAGGAGATCCTGCGCTCCATCCCCGCCCCGGGCGGCGACTATGCCGCCGCGGAAAAATTGAAGCCTGCGGAGACGGATTTGCAATGAACTCCGGGCGGATCGTCGTCGCGTTGATGTTCCTGGCCGGGGGCGTCGGTTCGCTCGTCAGCGACGAGGCGGTTTACAGGCGGCTGCTTTACCTCAGCCTGTTGATCGCGCTGGCCGCCTTCCTGTGGACGCGTTTTTCGCTGATGGGGCTAAAAGTGCGGCGCCACGCGCGCCTGCAAAAAGCCAGCGCGGGCGACGTGTTCGAAGAACACTTCGAAGTCCACAACTCCAGCCCCCTGCTTTCGTTCAGCGCGGAAGTCGTCAACGAGTCAGCGCTGCCCAACGCGGCAGGCTCGCGTCTCCTCACCCGCATCGGGGGCCGCCGCACGATCACCTACCTCTCGCGGACGTTCCTCGCCCAACGCGGACGCTTTCCGCTCGGCCCCACCACGCTCATCGGACAGGACCCGTTCGGGCTGTTCCGCGCCAGCAAGACCTTCCCGGCGCGCGAGACGCTGGTCGTGCTGCCGACCATTTACGAGATCTCCGCCTTCCCGGCCGCGCCGGGCATCCTGCCGGGCGGGCGCGTCCTCCACCGCCGCTCCTCCGAGATGACGCCGCACGCCGCCAGCGTGCGCGAGTACACGCCCGGCGATCCGCTCAAAAGCATCCACTGGCCCACCTCGGCGCGGCGCGGCAAATTAATGGTCAAGGAATTCGACCACGACCCGCAGGCCGAAGTCTGGATCGTCCTGGACATGCAGGAGGGCATCCATTACGCCAGGCCGCAGACGCCCCTGAAGTTCGTCCCCTCCGACTTGCTCTTCAAACGCCGCGAAAAACCCGGCCTGGCCCCGTCCACGCTGGAATACGCCGTCTGCATTGCGGCCTCCCTTTCCAAATATTTCATCGAGCAAAAGCGCGCCGTAGGACTGACCGCCGCAGGGCGCGCCCTCACCGTCATCCCGGCCGAAATGGGCGGACGCCAGGAGGCCAAGATCCTCGAAACCCTGGCGCTGCTCGAGGCGGACGGCAGCCTGTCTTTGGCGGCGCTGGTCTCGATGCAGGCCCGTCACGTGAAAGACGGCTCCACCGCCATCCTCATCACGCCCAAGCCGTCTCCTGGCCTCGTCTCCGCGGCAGAGGACTTGCAGCGGCGCAGGCTGCATCCCATCGTTATCCTGCTCGACACGGCCACCTTCGACGGTCCGCCCGGCGCGGACGCGATGGAACATAACCTCCTGGGCCGCGGAATGCCGGTCTGCCGCGTCCGCTGCGGAGACGACCTTCCCCAGACCCTTTCCAAATTCACCTCCACACAAGGAATTTACGCATGGCAAAGACCCCCATTATCGCGCTTGATCTGAACTTTCAGGGAAGGACGCAGGCGATTGCCTCGTACCTGATTCAGGACGGCGACGCGGTCGTCCTCGTCGAAAGCGGACCGGGCTCGTGTCTCGCGGGACTGGAAGCCGGGCTGCTGGCAAACGGCCTCTCCCTCGCCGACGTGACTCACGTCCTGCTGACGCACATCCACCTCGATCACGCGGGGGCGGCTGGACGGCTGGCTCGCTACGGCGCGCAGATCTACGTCCACCCGGTGGGCGCGCCGCATCTGGTCAACCCTGAAAAACTGCTGGCCTCCGCGACGCGCATCTACGGGGGCGCGATGGACTCGCTTTGGGGCGAGTTCCTGCCCGTTCCGCAGGAGCAGCTCCACGTCGTGGAAGACGCGGCTGAGGTCGCCATCGGGAACCTGCGTTTCACGGCCCTGTCCACGCCCGGGCATGCGGAACATCACCACGTCTATCTGTTCGAGGACGTCTGCTTCAGCGGGGACGTGGGCGGGGTGCGGATCCCCGGCTATCGGTATTTGCGCGTCCCCATGCCGCCGCCCGAACTGCACATCGAGAGATGGCGCGCCTCGCTGGCGCGTCTGCGCGCCCTGAAATTCGACCGCATCGCGCCGACGCACTTTGGAATCTACGACGACCCCGACTGGCAGCTGCGCGAAGTGGAAAAGGGACTGGACGCCGCCGAGCGCTGGCTGGAGGAGACCATGCCCGCCGACCCGCCTATCGAGGAACTGCGCGCCCGTTTTGCCGAGTGGATGGAGGCGGAAGGCCGCAGGCAGGGACTCGATCCCAACGTGACGCGGGCCTACGAACTCGCCAATCCCCTCGGCATGAGCGCGGACGGGTTGCAGAGATACTGGAAGAAGGCGAGGATGAAGTGATGTATCCATCTGGCCGCGAAGCATCCCCACCTCCACGCAAGGGACGCAGGCCTGGGATCGGTATGCGTTTGTCAATAATAATCCCGTCAGGTATACGGATCCGAGCGGGCATAGAGTGGACGATGGTTGTCGGACAGGGGAAGGCTGTAGCCTGTCTCAGGCTCAGGCCAATGAAGATGCGCAAAAACAGACTCTTCCTCAAGCAGAAGCGGCTAAAGGAAAATGTGATGAGGGCCATTATAGTTATTGCTCTAATTTCGATTTATGGCTCAAGCGTCATTCTAAACCTGTGTCTGGTATCCATGTTGGTTATAGCGGTCAATCTGGCTATGGATTGGAAGGGGGGGGTGTATGATCAATGGGATTTTCTGATTGATTGGAAAGAAGGCAATTTGTATGTAGTTCAAACTGTTGGAGCATTTAGTTATCTCGGCACGCCAACAGGAATGCTTGGAAAAATATATGCAGGCACTTCAGTCGTTCACGGTGTACCTGGCGATGTGAGTGACATTAGCGGTCTATTGGCTGGATCTCAATTTGACGCTTCCGCTGAAATTGGTTTGGATGCTTTTGCAGAGGTAGGCTTTGGTAAAGGTTTTAGTGTCGCTCTGGATTCAGAAGGAAATCCGTATTACACATTAGGCGCTGGCTACATGTATACAACCGCAAATAGTTTAGGGTTTGGTCCCAATGCTGTGCCTAATGCAATCGAATTAGGCGGTCAGTTGGGTGGAAGCGAGTCTTTTATCATGTGGGTAATACCTTTGTGGTGATTACAAGGAGCTTGCCCTGTGAAACAAAAAGAGTTAACCGCTGTCGGAAAAATATTCTTGGTTGTTTGGATCGTCCTTTGCATGTTAATCGTTTGGGCATTAAGTAGTATTCCAGTTTATAAACCAACAATCATCAATTTTACGAATCTTTACACTTGTGAAAAAGTGGAGGATCAATGGATTGCTGTCTCAAGTTTTAATGTCGGACAAGATATTTATCTCTGTGGAAACATTCGATTAAGCGACTCTACTCAGAAAAAAGAAATACAAGTTCGTGTTTATGAAGGTGAGCGCGCCTTTTATAAGCATGAAATATTCTATGCTAATGTAATGGTTTCCAGTATGGATAAAGCCATTCTTGTTAACACTTATCTTTCTCCTGGTATCTACGAAATTCAAATTAATAGCGGAAGACGCGTGTTAGGTGTGGTTCAAGTTGAAGTAGTTAGTCAATGATATTAACCCCGGCTCGCTGGTTCGATCCCTCGCTGGGACGTTTTCTCTCGCCCGACATGATCGTCCCCACCTCCACTCGCCGATGGTCATCAGGCGGGCGTCGCGGCGAAAAATCACCTGTGATAAAATGTCGGCATGGACGCGCAATCTCTGCTCAAAGCCCATCGCAAGGAAATTCTCTCCATTGCCGCCCGAAACGGCGCGGCCAATGTGCGTATCTTCGGTTCGGTGGCGCGCGGCGACAACCGTCCTGACAGCGACATAGATTTCCTGGTCAATCTGGAAGCGGGGCGAAGCCTGCTCGACCTGGCGCGTTTTCTGCGCGAACTTCAGTCTTTGCTCGGTCAAAAAGTGGATGTGGTGACGGAGGCGGGTCTGCGCGCCCGCATCAGGTCCGATGTGCTGCGGGAGGCGCGTCCCCTATGAGAAGCGACCGCGAGCGCCTGTTGGACATCCTCGAAGCCATCGAACGTATCGAAAAATATGCCGAGGAGGGCAGGGGCGCGTTCGAGGCGGATGAACTGATTCAAACATGGGTGGTTCATCACATCACGATCATTGGGGAAGCGTGCCGTTCCCTGCCCGCCGAATTTCAGGCGCGTTATTCAAACGTGCCGTGGGCAGACATCGTTGGGATGCGGAATATCCTTGTCCATCACTATTTTGGGATCGACACCGATGCAGTGTGGGGTGTGGTCGAACACGACATTCCTGAATTGAAGATGAATATTCAGGAAATCCTGAAGAACCTTTAGCCGAAAATCGCACTTTTACATTTGAAAGGTACTCTTTCCACGCGCGCTGGCCGCGAAGCGTCCCCGAAGCGGTGCAGAGGGGATACGACGGCTCGCTGGGACGTTTTCTCTCGCCCGACACGATCGTCCCCACCTCCACGCAAGGGACGCAGGCCTGGGATCGGTATGCGTTTGTCAATAATAACCCGGTCAGGTATAACGACCCTACAGGACATTGTATCGGCGCTGATGGATTATGGAATTTAGTAAATTGTGTTACATCGGTTGTGACATCAACAGTAAGTTACATAAAGAAAAATCCCGGTTCTGTGCTTATTAGGGGGAAAAGTTTTTCTGTTCCTGTGATTTTCCCTAGAGGTTTTGGGAGTGATGTAACTACTATAGTAAATCATACGATTAGTTTTAAGACAATACGGGCTGCTGGCAGGCTAGGTGATGATATCTTTATTCCATCGTTAATCCTTGGTTTAGGAGTAACAGTAGCGCCAGAGCAAGTTGAAAATTATTCGAAAGGCGCTTCCTTTAATGAAGTTGCATCAGACCTTTTAATAGACGCAATAGGTTTTGGCGTATCAGAATTGGCAGGTGATATTGTTGGAATCCTAGGGGGAGGTCTCCCAGGAATGTTTATAACAGATGTATTGGTGGGGGCGGGATACGATGAATTGGCTGACGAGTTTAGAAGTGTGTTAGAAGAAGTCGGCTATAATATTGATGTAATGCCGGAAGACCTTCCTCAGGCAATACCTGTTCCAACTCCGCCCCCTCCTTATATTCCGGAAGAAACACCGAGTCCACGGTAATACCCTTGCGATTACAGGAGATAAGATGTTTTCCAAGCGAATAAAGAATCCGTTGGACCAGGTAGAACCTGTAAAGAGACCCTTCGCGCGAAATGTAGGATTAACAATTGTATTCTTTCTTATTGCTCTATTAGGTGTTAACATGAAGCATATTGGGTCGTTTCTTATTATTTTTCTTAAATTGTTGCTTATCTCTTTTTGGTAGCGCCGCAGTTAAGCGTGGTCAATTTGCCCATTGTTGAGTGAGTTGAAGCAAGGTGGCAGAAGGTCTGCCGCGCTGTTTGGGCAATTTCCAACGCGGAAGCGGAACTCGGAAGTGAAGCAATTCCGCAGGCGTCCACTGATGGTCAGTCAAGCCTGCGGCGATGGCAGGAGTACGTTGCACCCAGCGATGGCCGAAAGAACCAACAGACAGTTTCAAACGCAGGCTTTTGTGGAAGTCACAAAAGTTGTAGAAGCAACCGACCAAATACATGCCTGCCACCAAGGTCTCAGCCTGTTGCGCCAAGTTGCGCGTGCGCCGCGTTAGGGCGCTGATCCTCTGACGAAAGGTGGCATTGAGACGTTCGATGAAAGCGGTATTGATCACGCCTTTTCCTTGAGTGGTTTGGATCAGACGCTCGACCGCATCTTTTGCACCCTGAACAATGCGTCGCTTAACACTCAGGACGCCTTCCATACGCTGTTTGACGACTTGCACAATGGCAATCTCTTGCCAAGCCACCATCTTGCATCGTCCCCTTTCTCCCTCCGAGCGAGGAAACTTGCTCCGAAAGGCAGTCCGAAAGGCGCCGACATAACTGGACAATCCGTCTACCGCCAGCAAGAGTGGACGACACAAAGCCATGCCCTTGATTTTGTCCGCCAAGGCCTGAATCAAATTCAGGTCACGTGTGGGACTAACCACCCCGCCCATCCACAGACGAGGCTGAACCCAAATCGCCAGAGCCATCCAGAATGTGCCTTTCTGCGTCTTGACTTTGATTTCATCCGCTTGCGCTTGCTTCAAGTCATGTACCGTGTTTTCAACCAGATGCTCATGTACCTGCTGACAATGGTTGCCTGCACGAGCGTGCCAATCTCGAACGGTCCGCTCGTCCAATCCAAAGGCGCGAACGATGGCTTGAATGGGGCAGCCGTATGCCAGCAGAATCAACACTTGGATCACCAGCTCAGGCGCATGGCGTAACCGATAGAAAATCGTGCCTTTGGTGACCGTAAACGTTTGTCCGCACACTTGACACACACACCGCTGGTCTTTCTGACTGTGAACTTGGATGTTCCCTTTCCCTTTATGTCCTCTTGCGGGACAATCCATGTTCGGGCAAAATAGTGTTTGTGGGTTCATTGACTCCTCGCTCGATGTGGAAGTCGTACGAGTTTGCCAGTGAACCCATTTTTCCGCAAGATTTACGCACCACCACGTTTTAGTGGGGGGCTACCTTGCGATTTTCTCTCCTTCCAAAATATCACCCTTGCTTAGGCCAAAAAATGGAAAAAAATCTAGAATTTAATTTTTGGGTTTATCGCCACGACACTTGGATGTTGCTAACACAATCTTTCTCTAATGATAGGTTGCTACTCTTCACAATTAACAGCAGCACATGTAGTCTAAAGCCCTTATCCGGCCTGCCAATCACGAATTTCCCTTTGCACTCAATAAAGGATAGTTTTCTTTTTCATGGTAGAAGATCTTTGATTGCAGAAGTAACAATTTTGATTGAAGACCAAGATCCTATCACTTTAATACCAATAAACCCTTTTGACCCTCCTGTATTTTTTCATAGGAATGACGCTGAAGCGCAAGCAATAGTGAGAATCGTCTCACAATTGAAAAAAGGAGAAACGCCAGACGATAACTCTAATCCCTACCTTAGGCAATTGCATAAGAAGGATGTGCCGAATTATGTGACTGCAAAAGGGATGAATTGGAATGAAAACATCTCACCATGGGAATATTATTATTCCAACATGAAGAGCGTTGACTGGAAGAGAAAACTGAACGTGGCAATCGCGAGAATTATTCTACTCATAGGCTTTTTAGCGACGACGCTAATGATTATTTACATTTTTTATTATTTTATTTTAAATTAAATCTTGGCAACATGACCTCGCGTCATGTCTTCGAAGGGACGGAATTCAAAGACTACACCCTCAACTATGATGCCGACCGCGAAGCGCCCCTGTGGGGGAATCGTCTCGTCTCTGTGACAGGCGCGGCGACCGCGAGTTTCGTCTATGATGGGGATGGCAAGCAGATCAAAGCCACCGTGAATGGGATCACCGCCGTCTACGTTGGTAATCACTACGAAGTGAAGAACGGCATTGTCACGAAGTACTACTTTGCTGGTTCGACAAGAATCGCGGTGCGGAAAGATGGCACGCTAAACTTCCTCCTCTCTGACCACCTCGGCAGTTCATCCGTCACCACGAACGCGAATGGCGCGAAGACTGCCTCCGCGTTATATAAGGCGTTTGGCGAAACAAGGTATACTCTCGGCAGTCTCAACACGGACTACAAGTTTACGGGACAGCGCGAAGAAGCCAGCCTCGGCATTTACTTCTTCAACGCACGCTGGTATGACGGCTCGCTGGGACGTTTCCTCTCGCCCGACACGATCGTCCCCACATCCACGCAAGGGACGCAGGCCTGGGACCGGTATGCGTTTGTCAATAATAATCCCGTCCGGTATACGGATCCGCGCGGGCACGGTGTGGATTGTGGGTTTGGAGAAGATTGTGTGGGGAATCAGACAAATCCAAATGACCCAACAACAACTACAGTTTATGCGGGAGGAGTTAACCCGGCTAGTCGTCCAGAGATTGCTAATGATTCTAATTCCGGCCCTTCTCACCCAATTGTAGATGGCATAGTGGAGTTGTATACGTTTGTCCAATCTTTTATAGCATCTTTTGTACCAAATCCTTCAACAGAAGTTGACGTCCTCTATACATATACGGTAAATCCAGATGGTTCAATAAGCCAAATTATTATTACTGTGAATAACCACGATGGTGGCTCATCGGTAGCGTTAGAGAATGTTGTGATTGGGATGGATGACAAAGCAATGCATCGCCCTCCTTTCAGCGTAAGGGAAGGGGAGTATATTTTAGATGCAAATCACATGGTAGTTAATCCTGGGCAAAGTAGGCGCGCCATTATTTGTGGTAATTGTATTGCAGAGAATCCACTGTTATTCTTCATGCCAATTCACAAGAATACTCAAGTGACCATTACTTCAATAATCGGAGGTTACTTTGACTTTGGAAATCAAGGGACAAATTATGCTCAACTTCCCATTACCTTTATTATTCCAGCTCGATAGGAAAATGTCATGAAACAAATGAGATTCTGGTTGTGTTTTGCCATTTTAAATATGCTTGTAGCAAGTTGTGCCAGCAGATCGCGCTCGAATTCAGTCTCCAACCATAAATTCGATGAATTGTATTCAGGTTGCGATATGAACTCGGCGGTTCAATTTATCCCTGCTAAGGGCAAATTTAAGTCTGGCGACTTGGTTAATTTAAGTTTAAGAAACACTTCAATGTACCCGGTGATATTTCCTGATGATCGTAATGTAAAAATTTTGAGATTCAAGTTGAATGAACAGAGATGGGTGGAGATAGTGCAAGGATTTTTCTGTAAAAGTGATCTGGCTTTCCTCGGAAGGAGAGTCCCAAAAACGGAGAAGGGGCTCTGGGAAGACAAAGTTCGGGTAAAATGAGCGCACCCCAACGGAAACGGGAACGGCGCTTCTCAAAAAGGCTGTTCTCGTTTTCATTTAGGAGGAGGGTTTTCGTCCATCGAAAGATAGACTCGACCCATCTGCCATTCCTCATCCTGTTCCATCAGGATGGCGCTCACCAAACGCAAACAGGCGGCTTCATTGGGAAAGATGCTCACCACGTTGGTGCGCCGTCCAATTTCGCGGTTCAAGCGTTCCTGGGTGTTGTTGGTGCGCAGTTTCCTGCGGTGCGCTTCGGGAAAGGCGAACACGGTCAGTCCTTCGGGCAGGTTGGTTTCCATCCAGTCCGCCAGGCGGGAAGCGCTTTGAGCATACTTTTGAACCGTTTGCTTCAAGTAGGCTTCGGCCGTCGGACGGTCGGGGGCATTGAACACTCTGCGAATGTCCGCGGCCACTTCTGTCAACATCTCGCGGCGAGGAACGTAGCTGGTTGCATTCTGTTGCAGATGGTATTGGCAGCGCTGCCAGAGAACGCCTCCAAACACCGCCCGCAACGCTTGCCGCAAACCAGCGTGAGCGTCGCTGGTAATCAGACGCACACCGCTCAGGCCGCGCTGGATCAGGCTTTGCAGGAAGGCGCGCCAGAAGATTTCGGCCTCACCCAGACCTATCCTCACGCCCAAAATCCTCCGTTTGCCGAGTGGATCCACTGCCTGGGCGATCAAAACGGCCGCATCTACCACCTGTCCATCCATCCGCACTTTCTCGTAGCGGGCATCCAAAAACAGGTAGCGGATTTCTCCCAACGGTCGATTCTGCCAGGCTTCCAGCAAGACATCCAACTCCGAGGTGGCCTTGCTCACCAGACTGCTCGATACCTGGCTGCCGCACAACTTCTCGACAATGGCATTCACTTTGCGGGTCGAGGTCCCTTGCACATACATCTCGGCTAACGCCATCGTCAGGGCGCGTTCACTACGCAACCCTTTTTCCAGCGCTTGTGGATAATAATCCCCAGTCCGCACTTGCGGAACGGCAAATTCAATCGCGCCCATGCGCGTCCGCACTGTTTTCGGCTTGAACCCGTTGGCTTGGTCGCGTCGCTGTTCCGAGCGTTCGTAAGGCGCCACTCCCAGGTATTGCTGTCGCTCCGCTTTCATCGCCGCATTGACGATGACGCGCATCAACTCGGGCAAGTAATCCAAGCCTTGCTCGCTGATCTGCTCCAAAACTTCGTTTGGTAAGGTACAATCATTTTGGTAGGTCATGGTCTCTATCCTTTCTGAAGTTGAGCTTTCCGAAAGAATATACCAGACCTACCTTTTTGGCAAATTTTACAGAAACAAGTTTACACTAACCAGGTGGAAGTGATGAATGAGGTTAATTATGTTCCATCGGCAGACTTGACCGCCCTTTTAGAACCTGCAAACAGCGGCCTAAGGGGTTATTTAGCCGTTGTGGTTATCCCTAAATTCACTAGCGCCACAGATATAGAAGTACGAATTGTCGTAAATGGGAATCTTTATAAATCTGAGGAGAAGACAAACGAATGCGTTGGAGCCTATATTGATATTATGATTTCGCCTTAAATTACCATCAATAATTTCGGCCAACGTTTCTATTATCACAATATACCTCCTGTGGCGAAGTCGTGACCTTTGATCGCAACAATAACATGCTCCCCGTTAGCGTTACAGGCTCTGATACTTACGCCCAAACCATCGCCTATGATGATGCCAATCGCATATCTGCACCAAATGCAGTGTGGTGCAAGTGTGACCTCGTGCGCTGTCAACAGACAGACCTATACTCTCAACTGCGACGCCGACCGCGAAGCGCCCCTGTGGGGGAATCGTCTCGTCTCCGTGACAGGCGCGGCGACCGCGAGTTTCGTCTATGATGGGGATGGCAAGCAGATCAAGGCCACTGTCAACGGGATCACCGCCGTCTACGTTGGTAATCACTATATTATCCCCTTGCGGGATGAAGTGAAGAACTCGGTTGGCACGAAATTTTACTTCGCTGGTTCCACGCGCCTTGCTATGCGGACAGGGACTGCTCTCTTCTATCTGCTCTCTGACCCCTGACGTTTCCTGTTCCCCGAGGCCAGGTAGATTCCTGCCAGGATCAATATCCCGCCGAGCAGCGTCAGCGCGGAGGGGGATTCGCCGAGGATGAGAAAGGCCAAAATTGCCGAGCCTATGGGCTCTCCCAGCGTGGCGACCGAGACCAGTGAGGCCGGCATGTAACGCAATGCCCAGTTATATGTGGAGTGTCCGATCAGTTGGGGGATGAGGGCGAGGCCGAGCATCCAAAGATAGGTCAACTTCGGGTAGCCAAAAAGAGACTGTTTCGCCGCGGCGACGCAGCCGAGAAGCGCGAGGGCCGCGACGCCGTAGACGATGAAGATGTACGGGACGAGGCTGAGGCGCGCCCGCAGGCTGCGTCCGATCATCAGGTAGCCGGCCACCGTCCACGCGCCGAGCAGGGCGAGGAAATTGCCGAAGAAAGCCGAACCCGCCAGAAGGTCGGAGAGAGGCGGGCAGGAGAGACGGGAATCCGTCAGCGAGCAGGAGTCGCCCAGTCCGACGATGATCCCGCCCAGCAGGGCGAGCGTCATGCCGATCCAGACCCAGCGCGTGGGAATCTCTTTCAGGAAGACCGGGGAGAGTAGCGCCACCCAAAGCGGGCCTGTGCTGACGAGGACGACCGACGAGACGACGGTGGTGTATTCGAGCGAGGTGATCCACGCGGCGAAGTGGATGGAGAGGAAGAGCCCGGCCAGCGCGGCGAGAGTCCACTCGCGGCGCGTGATGGAGCGGATCTCGTCGCCGTGTTGCAGGAGGGCGAATGGCGCCAGCGCGAGACTGGCGACGGTCAACCGTATTGCCGCGATGACCAGCGAGGGCGCGTCCTTTTGCGCCAGCCGGATGAAGATGGACGCGGTGGAGACGGCCAGGATGGCGATGAAGATGGCGAGCGCGACGCGGGTTTTTGGCATGGGGAGGTGGTTGGGTGGTCGGGGGGTCTGGTGGTCGGATGGTTGAGTGGTTAAAGGGGAGAAGCGATAGGCTGTATTGTAATGCAGGGCGGCGGAAGCGCGCAGACCTCCGAGGGTTTTCTCGGAGGTCTCTACTGAAGACTGATCACTGAAGACTGATCACTGGTAACTGGTCACTGATCGCTACCTCACTCGCTCGGCACGACTGCCCACATGATGAAGTAGACGAGCAGGCCCGGCACGCCGCCGGGGATGAGCGCGACGAGAAACGCCAGGCGGAACCAGAATGAACTGATGCCGAAGAATTCAGCAAGTCCGCCGCACACGCCCGCGATCATGCGGTTGCTTTTCGAGCGGCGCAGGGGTTGTTTCACTGTTGTCATGGATACCTCCGAAATTTGTTTTCATAGTTTATACGCAGTCGCCGGAGAAAAGACGCGACGAATTTTCTGGGTTATTCGTGTCGGTCCAAATTCGCGGCCTTCGCGATGAGAATCCTCCAATTTTGAAAAAAAACATGGGGAGAAAGGAGTTTTTCCTCCAATTTTCCAGAGGGGCAAATTATTAAATATTTGTATAAAAATCATCTAAATTCTTGACTTTATAAGAGAGCGGAGTACAATGCAACTCATAGTCACCCAAGGAGAGAAAAATGGCATTCGAACTTCCCAAACTTCCCTACGCGGTCGACGCGCTCGAGCCCTACATCGACGCGCAGACCATGACCATCCATCACGATAAACATCACCAGGCGTACATCACCAATCTCAACGGCGCAATTGAGAAACACCCTGAACTGGCGGGCAAATCCCTCGAATCCCTGCTGGCGGACCTGAACGCCGTCCCTGAGGATATCCGCGCCGCGGTCCGCAATCACGGCGGCGGGACGTGGAACCACTCCATGTTCTGGGAGATCATGGCTCCCAAGGCGGGCGGCGCGCCGAAGGGCGAACTGGCCACGGCGGTGGACGCTGCCTTCGGTTCGTTCGACGCGTTCAAGGCTGAGTTTGAAAAAGCCGCCAACGGACGCTTCGGGTCGGGCTGGGCCTGGCTGGTGAAGAAGGGGAGCAGCCTGGCGATCGTCTCCACCGCCAACCAGGATAATCCCATGTCCGACGGACTGACTCCCGTCATGGGCGTTGACGTGTGGGAGCACGCGTATTATCTCAAGTACCAGAACCGCCGCGCCGAGTACGTCACGAACTGGTGGAATGTCGTCAATTGGGACGAGGTGGCGCGTCGCTTCAAGGGATAATCTCTCCCGAATTTTTATCTTGTCACTTGCCTAAAGCCAGATATAATAAGCATATCTGGCTTTTTCATTTCCCTACAAGGAGTGTCCAATGACTTACGTTATTACCAGCCTGTGCCTGCGCGATAGTTCCTGCGTGGAAGTCTGCCCCGTGGAATGTATCGTGCCTGGTATCCCGCAGGGAGAATATCCCCTGTACTACATCGACCCCGACACTTGCATTGACTGCGGCGCGTGCGTCCCGGCCTGCCCCTTCAACGCCATCTTCCCCGAATCCGACGTCCCCGCGGCCTACACCGCCAAGGGCGGCGAGTACGTCTCCCGCATCGGTCTCACCGGCCACTACGAGGGGACCAACGATCACGGCGTCCCGGTTATCCTCGATTGCACCAAGCAGCTCGCGGCCGGCGACGTGGAAGACCTGACTCCCGATATCGCCGCGAACGCCGAATACTTCAAGTCCGGTCCCGGCTACAAGGCCAACGACACGGACGAAGCCAAAGCCACGCTCGGGTAATCTCCCGCGATGGAATTTCCAAAATCACCTCCTGTATTTGCAGGAGGCGATTTTTTTTGATTGGGCGGCTTGCGCGAGCTATTCGACGTTGGAGAACGTTTTTATAAACCGTATTTTCTTTCTTTTTGGACGCGGATTTCACGGATTGCACGGATTTTTTCTTTGGCTTTTTCCGTGAAGTCCGCGTGGGTTCGCGCACGGATCATTTTGGGATTTTGAAATTCCCGAACTCCGCTTCCAACTCCGCCAGCAGCGCCTCGGCCACAACTTCGGGCGCGCCCTCGCGCTCGGTCCACTCGCCGCGGCGATACTGCGCGCTGTAATCGCTGGTCGAGGTCAGCCCCAGCGCCATCGCGTACGCGTCGATCAATTTTTGGAAATTCTGCGAGAGCTGCTTTTTCGCCGTCCGCCCGTCGCCTTCCACCGCAAACGACGTGGGGATCTCTCTCCAGTAAGTCACACGATATCTGGCCATTAAAATCTCCTATTCGCTCTTCGTCCCAGGGGTGACGTATTTCGTCTGCACGAACGGCTTCAATTGCTCGGCGAGATGATCCTGCAACAGGCGTCCCGATTCGTGCATCAACGTATCGTGATTGTAATCGTTCAACTTGACCATGCTCGCCAGGCAGGGATAATGATGATGAAACAACCCGGCCTTCTCGACGACTTCATCCACGCTTAGACCGACCAGCTTCTCCGCGACGTGACGCGCGCACCCGCACACCGCGTCGCGCCGGACCTCCGCGCGGGACACCGTCCGAGTCGCCTCGTCCACGCTGAGACGGATGTCGGGCTGGCCGAAGTAGCGCGCGAACTCCGAGATGATCTCGCTATCATACGTCTCGCGCTCGCGGCGCGTCACTTTGTAATCGCGCTCGGTCAGCGAGCAGAGAGGCTTGGGCGTCGCGCAGGCCACATTTTGCCGCGCCAGCCATCCCGTGAGTTGACGCGCCAGCCCGCGTGGCAGCCAGGCTTCGTTGTCCACCGCCACGACCACGCCGCGCGCGCCCGTCATCGCCGCGATCTCGGGAAGCAGTTCCGCCACCGACTTGGTCTCCGCGAACGACAGGATCAGGTCGGCGGGCGCGAAACTTTTCGGCAGGAAATCTTCGGGGTAGTCAATGACCAGCGGAAACGCCGCGGGCGCCTTCCACGACTCGATCGTCCACCCTTCGGGCGCGTGCCTGCGGATATTGTCCACGTGACGGAGGCCGTATTCGCCGGAGACGATCGCCAGGATTCTCATCTCCCAAACGTCCCGACAATCCGAAGAATATCGAATCCCTCCGCGAAGGGACGCTCCGCCAGCGCGCCGTGACGCACCATGATCGAGCGCGTCAATTCGGCGTTGAAATAATATTTTTCGCGGTAGGTCTCGTATTGCGAGAGCGCTTCGATCTTTTTGTTCACGTCCTCCTCGGTCACCTCGACGATGAAGTGGGGGAAGAAGCCGTACGAGGAGCGGACAACGTCGAAGCCCAGCGCTGTGATGCCGCGGTAGGCGCGCAAGGCTTCATCCGTCATGGCGAGATGATCCTGGTGCACGTCCTTGTTCGAGTGGACGAAGATCAAGTCGGGCTTGAAGTCCCTGCGGAGTCTGAGGAAGTATTCCAGAATCTCCTGCCGCGCGTCGGGGAAGACGCGGGTGGCGAACGGCCCGAGGACGATGCTTTCTTTCGGGACGCCGAGGATCGCCATCGAGCGGTAATGTTCGTCCACCACGTTGTGCAGTTCGGGATTTTTCTGGTTGTCCGAGAGCGTGACGCACAGCACATCCGTCTGCTTGACGATGTGATGGAGCAGCGCGCCGCAGCCGAGTTCGATATCGTCTGGGTGCGCGCCGAGGAACAGGACGCGTTTACCGAAGAAGTTCATGGTTGGTAATGGGTGATCGGTAACTGGTAATTTTTTTGGCGCCAGGATTTATCTTGCTCTCGCGGCCAAAGGGTCAATTACCATTTACCAATTACTATTTACTTCGTCGCCAGAATCCCGCCGACGACTTTTGTCATCACCAGTTTGCCGTCGCGGTTGAACCAGCGCGTAGCCACATTGGTGATCTTGCCGATCAACGCCTCGTATTCGTCGTGACCGTTGAACATGGATGTCCACAACTTGCGGTCTTCGCTCAATGAGGCGCGGACGTAGTCAATGAACGGCGCGACTTCGGGGAAGGTGAGATGGTTTTCGAATTTGTGCAGTTCGGTCCTGGCGAAGATTCGGTCAATGGTGTTGAAGATATCGCCTTTGAAGCGCGAGGAGCCAGGCATAGGCGGGATGGTGGCGTTCGTCGCTTCCTTGATGATGTCGTAGAACATCTGCTTGTTCTCGGGAAGTGGTCCCGACACGAAGAGCCTTCCGCCGGGGCGAAGGACGCGGTAGGCCTCGCCAAACGTAAAGTCCAGGTCGGAGGCGTAGTAGATGGCGAAGGCGGAGGTGCAGAGGTCGAAGGAGTCGTCCGCGAAGGCGAAGGGCTGGTTGAAGTCCAGGAATTGGAAATCCACTTTCGAGCCGCGTTCCGCGTTTTTGGCGCGGGCTTTGTCGAGCAGTTCCTCCGAGAAATCGCCGCCGGTGATTTTCGCCGCGCCTTTAGTATAATCGTCGAACAGGAAGCACAGTTTCCCCGCGCCGCAGCCGACGTCGAGGATGTCCATCCCGGGCTGGGGCTGGAGCAGTTCGTTCGTCCACGCGTCAATGTTGGCGGAGCCGTATTTTTCGTGGATGTCGATGCGGGTGAGCAGGTCTTTGCTGGTTTCCTGATAGTTGATTTTCATGGCGTCTCCAATTGGAATTCTTTTCGTTTTACGAGCATGACGACGAGCGGGATGACGAACGCGGTCAGCGCGACGAGATCGGCGAGACCGAACTCATCGAAGATCGTCAGCGGGATGCAGATTGCCAGGAGCGCGGCGCCGGTCCAGTACGCGGGCTTTTTGGCGATGTTCATCCCAAGCAGGATGAAAACGAAAACGCCGAGGAACATCACCGCCGCGGTGACGTAAAAGAGAAGCCGTCCGTCGCTTCGACTGACATAGCCGATCCCGGCCGCCAGCCACAACGCGGCGAGGATATAGAAGAAAATGCGAGTGATCTGAACTGCGCGAGATTTCATCTCAACCTCTTTTCTTGTCTCGCGGAAATTATACCAAAATTGCGTTAAAATTCAGCAACTGAATTTTGAAGCGCCGCAAAATTCATTTTGCGTGGTTGCGTTGGAAAATTCTCTGCCAGGCGAACCCCAACGCGAATACCGCGAATAAGCGAATGGCGCGAAGTTTTTTCCGCTCCGAAATTCGCGTTATTCGTGTCATTCGCGATAAAAAGATGATTTTCTGTTGTGTGCGGTAGTGACGAAAAACAGTTTTTCGGTACAGGAGTCAACATGCCTTTAAAAATCCAATCCGTCAAAGGCACGCGCGAGTTCTATCCCGAACAGATGGCGCTGCGCAACTTCATCAACGACAAGGTGCGCGCCGCCTCCGAATCGTTCGGCTACGTGGAATGGGACGCGCCCTTCATCGAACCCATCGCGCTGTACGCGGCCAAGTCGGGCGAGGAACTCGTCAAGAAGCAGTCCTTCGTCTTCACCGACCGCGGCGGCGACGAAGTGACCCTCCGTCCCGAGCTCACGCCGTCGCTGGCGCGCATGATCGCGGCCAGACAGGGCGAGTTGACCTTCCCCGTGCGCTGGTGGTCCTTCGGTCCGTTCTGGCGCTACGAACAGCCGCAAAAGGGACGCGCGCGCGAATTCTTCCAGTGGAACATTGACCTGCTCGGCGCCGACTCCCCCGAAGCCGACGCGGAACTCATCGCGGTCGCGGCCACCTTCCTCCGCTCGGTCGGACTCACCCCGGAGCGGGCCGCCATCTACGTCAACGACCGCCGCCTCGTCAATTCCCAACTCGACGCGCTCGGCATCCCCGCCGAAAAGCGCGTCGACGCGCTCAACTTGATTGACCGCCGCTCCAAAATGGACGCCGACAAATGGGACGCGTACGCGCTCGAAATCGGTCTCACACAATCGCAACTGGACGGGCTCAAGTCCGTCCTCGCCGATCTCGACTTGTGGAAAACCAGCCCCGAACTGACGCGTCTCTTCGCCGCGCTCGAAGCGCTGGGCGTGAAGGAATACGTCAAGTTCGACCCGAACATCACGCGCGGACTGCTGTATTACACGGGCGTGGTCTTCGAAGCCTTCGATGTCTCCGGCTCCGTCCGCCGCGCCATCCTCGGCGGCGGACGCTACGATAACCTGCTCGCGGACGTGGGCGGGCAGCCCCTCCCCGCGACGGGATTCGCCATGGGCGACGTAGTGATCGGGATCGTCCTGCAAGAGAACGGCCTCGTCCCCGAATTTCATCCCAGCCCCGCCTCCGTGCTGGCGACGGTCTTCGACGATAACCTGCGCCTCCAGTCCATCGCGCTGGCCGCGGAGCTGCGCCGCGCGGGGTTGAACGTGAGCGTATATCCCGAGCCCGCCAAACTCCCCAAGCAATTCAAATACGCGGACAAAATGAAGATGAAGGTCGCGGTCACCATCGGCCCCGACGAGGCCGCGCAGAACCAGGTCGCGGTGAAAGATCTGACCTCGGGCGAGCAGGTCGTCGTCGCCCGCGCCGACGTCGTGGACGCCGTCCGCAGGCTGCTGTAAATCCCCTGATATAATCGCCTGCCATGACCGACATCCTTTCTCGCTGGCGCGCGGGCCTCGAAAAAACCGGCAAAGCCGCCTTTGGACGCGTCGCCTCGTTTCTCGGCGCGACGGAGATCACCCAGGATTCCTGGGACGAACTGGAGACGCTGCTCATCCAGGCCGACATGGGGATCGAGACCACCGCCGCCGTGATCGACTCCCTGCAACGCCTCACGCGTGACCGCGGCCTGACCCGCGCCGAGGAACTTAAATCCTCGCTTCGAGCCGAACTCCGCTCCCGCCTCGACGATCCGCCCGCGCTCGACTTCTCCGCGCGCCCGGCCGTCATTCTGCTGGTCGGCGTCAACGGCTCAGGCAAGACCACCAGCGCCGCCAAGTTGGGCGCGCGCTTCCAGGCTGAGGGGAAGTCCATCCTCTTCGGCGCGGCGGACACGTTCCGCGCCGCGGCGGTGGACCAGCTCCAGGTCTGGGCGGAACGGCTGAACGTCCCGGTGGTGGCGGGCGCGCCGGAGTCCGACCCGGGCGCGGCGGCGTTCAACGCCGTCCAGTCGGGAGTCGCGCGCGGCGCAGACGTCGTCCTGATAGACACCGCGGGCCGTTTGCAGACGCGCTTCAATTTGATGGAGGAACTTCGCAAAGTCCATCGCGTGGTCGGCAAGGCGCTGACGGGCGCGCCGCATCACGTCTGGCTGGTGTTGGACGCGACCACGGGACAGAACGCCCTGGAGCAGGCGCGCAAATTCAAAGAAGCCGTGAACGTGACGGGCATCATCCTCGCCAAGTTGGATTCGTCGGCGCGCGGCGGGATGGCGTTCGCCATCCAACGCGAACTCGGCATCCCGATTTTATTCGCGGGTCTCGGCGAGAAGCCCGAAGACCTGACGCCGTTCGATCCTGATTCGTTCGTGGATGGAATTTTGTCGTCGTAACATAAATTGGAGGAACCATGCAGGATTTAATTGACCGTTTGACCGCCGCCCAGGACGCCGTCTCCCAACTTTTGGAGCGTCTTTGACTTCGTCGGAAAAGAATCCCAACTAGCCGAACTGGAAAAACAGATCGCCGCGCCCGATTTCTGGAACAACTCGAACGCGGCCCAGCGCGTCAGCAGGTCTGCCGCGAAACTGCGCGATGAAGTGGACGGCTGGAACGCGTTCACGCGCCGCCTGAACGACGCGCTGGAGTTGGCGCGTCTCGACGACGACAGCCTGCGCGCCGACCTGGAATCCGAGGTCGAATCCATCGAGCGCGAGGTGGAGGCGCGTTCCTTCGCCGCAATGCTCTCCGGTCCTTACGACGAAGACGACGCCATCCTCGCCATCCACGCGGGCGCGGGCGGGACAGATTCGCAGGACTGGGCCGCCATGCTCGAGCGCATGTTCCTGCGTTGGGCGGAAGACCGCGGCTATAAGACCGAAATCCTCGACCGAAGCGAGGGCGAGGAAGCGGGCGTCAAATCCGTGACCATCGCGGTGGACGGCAAATACGCCTTCGGATACCTGCGTTCCGAGAAGGGAGTTCACCGTCTCGTGCGGCTTTCGCCGTTCGACGCCGCGCACCGCCGGCACACGTCGTTCGCGCTCGTCGAGGTCCTGCCCCAGGTGGCGATGGACGATCCCGAAGTCGAGATCGACCCGAACGATTTGAAAGTGGACGTCTTCCGCTCGTCGGGCGCGGGCGGACAGAACGTTCAGAAAAACGCGACAGCGATCCGTCTCACGCATCTTCCAACAGGAATCGTCGTCACGTGCCAGAACGAACGCTCGCAGGCGCAGAACCGCGAGTTCGCCATGCGGATTTTGCGCGCCCGCCTGTTGGAGATCAAGAAGGCCGAGAGGGACGAGGAAGTGGCCGTCCTGCGCGGCGAGTTCACCAAGGCCGAGTGGGGGAGCCAGATCCGCTCGTACGTGCTGCATCCGTACCAGATGGTCAAGGACCATCGCACCGAATTCGAGCGCGGCAACGCGCAGGCCGTGTTGGACGGCGACCTGGACGACTTCATGGAAGCCTACCTGCGCGAAAACGCCGGGACGCCGTAATGTTCCGAAAAATCCTCCGCTCCATTTTCTCGCGTGAGAATATGCTGGCGCTGATCGTAGTGGCGGCATAATCAATGCGGCCGAACCTCCTCGCGCCCATCATCGGGCAATATTCGTGTCCGTAAATTTGTGGGATAATGCGTCCACTTATCACTTTCAGGAGTATTCAATGTCCGCCGAAATGCAAAAGACCATCGCCGATTTCATCGCCCAGAAAATTCTCAAACAGCCCAAACGCGTCATCAACCCGACCGACGCGCTGATCTCCAGCGGTCTCATCGACTCTTTCAGCCTCGTGGACCTGGCCCTCTTCGTGGAGGACACTTTCGGCGTCCGCATCGCGGACTCGGAACTGAACGCCTCCACGTTTGATTCCGTCGAGCAGTTGACGAATTTGATCGCGTCGAGGCAGAAGTAATGACGACGTTCACCGCGGTCTTGCGCGATTTCTACGAGCGCGAACCCGATCGGGTGTCGGTCACGCTCCAGCATCCCAACCAGCCCGACTTCCACATCACGTATCGCGAACTGATCGAGCGGTCGAACGATTACGCCGCCGCGTACGCGCGGGCGGGAGTTAAGCCGGGCGACGTGGTCATCCTCATCCTCCAGCACGGAAAAGACCTGGTTTATTCATTCTGGGGCGCGGTATTGCTGGGCGCCATCCCCTCGATGATGCCCTTTCTCACCGAGAAACTTTCCCCCGAACGTTACCGCGCCGACCTCGCCGCGCTTTTCTCGCACAGCCATCCCAAAGGCGTCGTCACCTATCCCGAATTCGAAGCAGACGTCAAGATGCTGGCGACGGAGAGCGGATATTCCGCCTGCGAAGTGTTCATCACGGACCGAATCCCGCAGCAGGAAAAACTCGATCTTTCGTCCCTGCCGGGGATGAATGCCGCAGAGACTGACATCGTCCTCCTCCAGCATTCGTCCGGCTCCACCGGCCTCCAAAAGGGAGTGGCGCTTTCGCATCGGGCGATCTTCAACCACCTCGACGCGTATGGCGAGTCCATCCGCCTCACGCGGGATGACGTGATCGTCTCCTGGCTTCCGCTCTATCACGACATGGGATTGATCGCCTGCTTCCTCCTGCCCATCCTGCGCGGCGTCCATGTGGTGCAGATGTCGCCCTTCGACTGGGTGCGCGCGCCCTGGCGGCTGCTGCGGACGATCAGCGATTACCGCGGCACGCTGACCTGGCTTCCCAACTTCGCCTACAACTTCTGCGCCCAAAAGATTCGCGACCGCGACCTCGAAGGCGTGGATCTGTCCTCGTGGCGCGCCAGCATCAACACCTCCGAGCCGGTGCGCTTCAAAAGCCACGAGATGTTCTACGAGCGGTTCAAGTCCTACGGGCTGAAATTTGAAACGCTCCAAACCTCCTATGGGATGGCGGAAAACGTCTTCGCGGCCACCCAGAACGACCTGGGCAAACTGCCCTACGTCGAGGAAATTGACCGCGAGTCGTTCATCGCGGATAAGGTGGCGCGTCCCGCCTTCGACGGCCGTCCGGCGATCCAGATGATGTCGTGCGGACAGCCCATCCCCAACACTGCCATCCGCGTGGTGGACAGCAAGGGCCATGACGTGCCGGAGCGTCACGTCGGCGAGATCGTCCTCAAATCCAACTGCATGTTGACCGGCTACTACAACCGCGCCGACATCACCAAAAAAGCGTTTCTGCCCGGCGGCTGGTACATGTCTGGCGATTACGGTTACATGGTCAACGGCGAGGTGTTCGTCGCGGGGCGCAAGAAAGATATGTTGATTGTCGGCGGCAAGAACGTGTATCCTCAGGATTTGGAAGCGCTGGCGTGCGAGGTCCCCGGCGTCCATCCCGGGCGGACGGTGGCCTTCGGTCTCTTCGACGAATCGCAGGGGACGGAGGAGGTCGTCATCATCGCCGAGGTGGACAGCGAAGACGAGGCCGAGCACGAGCGCGTCGCCGACGAGATTCGCAAGCACGTCACCAAGAATTCGGCCATTGCCGCGCGTTACGTCCGCGTAGTGGGACCGAAATGGGTGCTGAAAACGTCCAGCGGAAAAGTGGCGCGCTCCGCCAACAAGGAAAAATTCATCAGGGAATTGGAATCTGAAAACCAGGCGTAAAAAAACTGCCCTCGAAAAACGAGGGCAGTTTTCATAAAGACGATTGGCGTTATCCGCCGGTGGGGAGTTGCTTTTCCAGCGTGCGGTTGAGAATGTCGGCTTGTTCGTTGGAGGCGGATTTGACTGGCTTGATCTTCAGGCTCTTGTCCCGGGAATTCGAGCGTTCCATGGCCATCTGCCAGGCGATCTGCATGGCGGTCAGTTCGGGTTCCTTCGGGGTTTCGTCCATCTCGACAACATCTTCCTGCTTCCTGCCGCGCTTGGCTCCGCGGGCTTTCTTCGGTTCGCGGGCGGGTTTTTCCTCTTCGATCGTTTCGGGGATGAGAGCCTTCATGGAAAGACGGATCTGCTTCTTCTTGCGGTTCACCTCGAGGACTTTCGCCTCAACCTCGTCGCCTTCTTTGACGATCTCGCCGGGCGTCTTGACGTATCCGCGCGTCAGCTCGCTGACGTGCACCATGCCCGGGCGTTCCGCTCCAAAGTCCACGAACGCGCCGTAGGTTTCCAGGCGGACCACTTTGCCTTTCACGGTCATCTCCGGCTGGATCTCGCTCCACTCCATGCCGAGGGGTTCGATCATCGTCAGTTCGATGCGGTCCTTGCGGACGCGGCGCACCCAGGTCTCCACGTCCTGACCGGGCTTGAGTACGTCTTCCACTTTGTTGACCGGGTCTTTCTGAATCTGCGAAATGTGGAGGACGCCGGGTAATTCCTGTCCCACATCCACTAATGCGCCCGCCAGTGTGATCTTCACGACCTTGCCGGAAAGTTTTGTTTTTGGTTCCAGCGCCAAAGTTTTCGTTTCAATGTTCTCGCTCATGTCGCGCTCCTGTTTCATAAATTAGCCGAAGGCGGATTATACCTATGGTGTCCATAAGCGTCAATGCGAAAAACGGCGCAAAATTAAAATTGATTCGCCCGCCCGCTTTATTTTTTCAACCGTGATAAAATAGAACGTACGTTCCCAATATCAACAGAGATAAACATGGACTTCAAACTTACCGCTCCCTTTGTCCCGATGGGCGACCAGCCCGAAGCGATCGCCCAGCTTGTGGACGGCGTGAAGAAGGGCATGAAACACCAGGTCCTGCTTGGCGCGACCGGCACGGGCAAGACGTTTACCATCGCGTCCGTCATCCAGGAATTGCAGAAGCCCGCGCTCATCATGGCGCACAACAAGACTCTCGCCGCGCAACTCTACGCGGAGTTCAAGGAGTTCTTTCCCGAGAACGCGGTCGAATATTTTGTTTCGTACTACGACTACTACCAGCCCGAAGCGTACGTCCCGCGTCACGATCTCTACATCGAGAAGGAGACCGAGATCAACGAGGAGATCGAACGCCTGCGGCTGGCGGCGACGACCAGTCTCATCTCGCGGCGGGACGTGATCATCGTCGCGTCGGTGTCGTGCATCTACGGGTTGGGTTCGCCCGAGGAGTTCGGCAAAGGGACGGTGACGCTGCAGGTCGGTCAGCTTTACCGCCGCAACGCGCTGCTGCGTCAGCTGATCGAGAGTCAGTATCAGCGCAACGACATCGAATTGCGCAGCGGTACGTTCAGAGTCAGGGGCGACACGCTGGAGATCGTCCCCGCCTACGAAGACCGACGCGGTTTCCGAATCACGTTCTTCGGCGACGAGGTGGAGCGCATCATGCAGTTCAGCCCGTTGACCGGCGAGGTCTTCGACGAGCCGCAGGAAGTCTCCATCTACCCCGCCAAGCAATATCTCACCGACAGCGACCGCATGAAGGAAGCCATCGGCAATATCGAAAAAGAGTTGGATGAACGCCTGGCGCTTTTTAAGGAGCAGGGCAAACTGCTCGAAGCCCAGCGGCTGGAACAACGCACGCGCTACGACCTGGAAATGCTCAAAGAGGTCGGCTATTGCTCGGGCATCGAAAATTACTCGCGTCATCTCGACGGGCGCGCGCCCGGCACGCATCCGTGGACGATGATTGACTTCCTCCCCAGCGATTACCTGCTCATCATTGACGAGAGTCACATGAGCGTGCCGCAGATCCGCGGCATGTATAACGGCGACCGCTCGCGCAAAGAGACTCTCGTCGAATATGGTTTTCGCCTGCCGAGCGCGCTCGATAACCGCCCGCTCAAGTTCCATGAATTTGAGCAAGTGATGGGCGCTACCATTTACACCACCGCCACGCCGGGACCGTACGAGATGCAGCGCTCCGAGCAGGTGACCGAGCAGATCATCCGCCCGACGGGACTCGTTGATCCCGAAGTGGAAGTCCGCCCGACAAAGGGGCAGGTGGACGACCTCGTCAAGGAGATTCGCGCCCGCGTCGAAGTCGGCGAGCGCGTCCTCGTCACCACGCTCACGAAGCGCATGGCCGAAGACCTCGCCAACTATCTGATGGAACTCGGCGTTAAAGTCCATTACCTGCATTCGGAAGTGGAGACGCTCGAACGCATCGGCATCTTGCGCGACCTGCGGCTGGGCGTGTTTGACGTGGTCGTCGGCATCAACCTCCTGCGCGAGGGACTCGACCTGCCCGAAGTTTCCCTCGTGGCGATCCTCGACGCGGACAAGGAAGGTTTCCTGCGCTCGGACACGGCTCTCATCCAGACGATTGGCCGCGCCGCGCGCCACGTCAACGGACGCGTCATCATGTACGCCGACCGCGTCACCGACTCGATGGCGCGCGCCCTCGACGAGACGAATCGCCGCCGCGCCAAGCAGATCAAGTTCAACCAGGAACATGGGATCGTCCCGGTCAGCATTCACAAAGAGATCCACGACCTGACCGAGCAAATGTCCCCGCGCGCTGTGGCGGAGATGAAGGGCGAGTATGTGACGAAAGCCCGCAGCGGCGTCCCGCGCGACGAGATGCGGAAACTTCTCTCCGAGCTGGAGAAGCAGATGAAGGAGGCCGCGAAGAATCTCGAATTCGAGCGCGCCGCCGCCCTGCGCGACGAACTCTACGAGTTGAAAGCCATCTTCGCGGACGAGGAGAATCTCAAACCGTGGGAGCGGTTGAAGTTGCTGGCGGGGGAGTGACCAGTAATCGCGTTTCAGTGGTCAGCGAAACAAAAACAGCGGAAGCCAACGGCTCCGCTGTTTTTGTTGGACGCGAAAGATGTGAACTTGAAACTGGTTTCCAGCCGTTTTAGTCTGGTCGGAATGAGCCAGCCATGAGTACCTGGCCCATGTGCCGGATCTCCGCCGTACTCCCACTGTGAATGGCCGCGACCGCTTCCGCCTGAACGTCCGCGCGCAGGCGGCCAGCGCCCCGGCGGACCTCCACCTGGCAGATGGTCTTTCCGTCTGCCGTCGCATAAACCGCGGCGCCATCGGGGACCTCGACGCCGAAGAATTCGACCTCCACCCGGGCCTCTCTGTTGTCGTACTTTTTCACTTCGATCTCGCCGCGTTTGGCCTTTCGCTGGAAGGAAAAAAACAGAAATGTGACGGTTTGATCGCGGTACAAGTCCGCTTCGTACTCCTCGACTTTACGCCGCCAGGCATTCGTCTGATTCATCTCTCAATTCTCCCATTTGAGCTGGAACTCGACTTCCTCCGCGCCGTCGGAGCGCTCATGCTCGACGCTGATGCTGGCGCCCGGGGGGACGCTGATCCGCTTCCCCGCCACCTGGATGGAGAACCGCTTCCCCTGTTCCAGGGCGTCAGCCAGCCGCCGCAATTTAGCGGCAAACTGTTTGACGGAGTAAACCTTCTCCACGTCGCGATTGTTTTTCTTTGCCATTTCGACCTCCGATTAGGTTTGTTTTCGCATGTGGGTTGCTCTCCATGCTTTTTCTTACTCCCCTTCTTCCTTCGGCTTTCCGACGATCTTATCCACCTGCGCCATCACGTCCTCGGTCAATTTCGGCAGGACTTCGAGCGCTTTCATGTTCTCGCTCACCTGCTCGGGACGGCTCGCGCCCGTGATGACCGTGCTGACGTTGGGATTCTTCGCGCACCAGGCGATGGCGAACTGCGCCAGCGTGCAGTCCAACTCTTTGGCGATCTTTGCCAGTTTCTTTACTTTAGCGAGGTTTTCCGGGTCGGTCAGTTTGTCCTTGAGCCAGCCATAGCCTTTCAACGCGCCGCGGCTGTCGGCGGGGATGCCGTTCTGGTATTTGCCCGTCAACAGTCCCGAAGCCAGCGGACTCCAGGTCGTCGTCCCGAGGCCGATGTCTTCGTAGAGACGCGCGTATTCTTTTTCCACGCGCTCGCGGTGGAAGAGATTGTATTCGGGCTGTTCCATGGTCGGCCTGTGCCAGCCGTATTTGTCGCAGACGTCCCACGCGGCGCGGATCTCGTCCGCGCTCCACTCGGAGACGCCCCAGTACATGGCGCGTCCCGACGCGACGATATCCTGCATCGCCCGCGCCGTCTCTTCGACGGGGGTGTTTTTGTCGGGGCGGTGACAAAAGACGAGGTCCACGTAGTCCAGCCCAAGTCGGCGGAGGGAACCGTCAATCGCCTCGAGCAGGCGTTTGCGGTTCAGCGTGTTCCGTTCGTTGGGGCCGTCGTGCAGTCCCCAGAAAAATTTCGTCGAGACGAGGTAACTGCCGCGCCGCCAGCCGAGTCTTTTCAGCGCCGCGCCCATCACTTCCTCGGACTTCCCGCCCGCGTAAACTTCCGCGTTGTCGAAGAAGTTGACGCCCGCCTCGTACGCGATCCGCATCATCTCCGCCGCAGAATCGATCTGCACCTGGTTGTGAAACGTGACCCACGACCCGAAAGACAGCGCGCTGACTTTAATGCCAGCCCTTCCCAAACGGCGATATTCCATTTTCATCTTCGATTCCTTTGTGAACCTGATTTTTTACGATTATACCCGACGGGTCGCTTTGATTTCATTGCGGAAAGTCGGGCGGGACGCGTCAATCCCGCCGTCCCGTTGAATCTCGCGGGGGATTCTACGGCGCTTTCCGTGACCGCGCCATGTCGAAACCGGAAAGGGTTATCGGGTAAAATCAAGGCGAGGAAATGCGCCATGCAAAAATTTGTCGGTTATCGCTGTTCATTGTGTGGACAAGAATACCTGCCCGGCCAGGTGACTTACGCCTGCCCGAGGGACGGGGGCAACCTGAACGTGGAACTGGACTACAAAGCCATCCAGAAAAAATACCAGCCCGAAGACGTGACCAGCCGCGAAGACTTCTCCCTGTGGCGCTACGAGCCGCTCCTGCCGGTCGGCGCGCCGAAAGGCGACGCGACCCCGCTTCACCTCGCGGGCTGGACTCCCGTGTTCAAACTGCCCGTCCTTGCCGAAGAATTGGGACTGAAACATCTCTGGCTCAAAGACGAGTCCCGCAATCCCTCCGCCTCGTTCAAGGACCGCGCCTCCGCCATCGTAGTGGCGCGGGCGCGCGAGATCGAAGCCGAAGTGATCGTGACCGCCTCCACCGGCAACGCGGGCGCGGCGCTCGCCTGCATGTCCGCCGCGGTCGGACAGAAAGCCGTCATCCTCGCGCCCAAATCCGCGCCGCCCGCGAAGGTGGCGCAGCTGCTCGTCTTCGGGGCGAAAGTGATTCTCGTGGACGGTTCCTACGACGACGCCTTCGACCTCGCCGTCAAAGCCGCGAACGAGTTCGGCTGGTACTGTCGGAACACGGGCTACAATCCGTTTACCGCAGAGGGGAAGAAGACCGCCGCCTTCGAAATCTGGGAGTGGTGGCTGGAGGCGCATCGCGACTGGCACAAGAAGGACCATCCGCTCGACAACCATTCGCCGCTGACCATCTTCGTATCCGTGGGCGACGGGAACATCATCTCCGGCATCCACAAGGGCTTCAAAGACCTGCACAAACTCGGCTGGATTCCCAACCTGCCGCGCATCGTCGGCGTGCAGGCGGAAGGCTCCGCCGCCATCGCCAACGCCTTCCGCGATGGGACGGAGACCATCGTCCCCGTCTCCGCTTCGACCATCGCCGACAGCATCTCGGTGGACCTGCCGCGGGACGGCGTGCGCGCCGTCCGCGCGGCGCGCGAGACGGGCGGCGCGTACGTCGTCGTCTCGGACGAGGAGATCGTCCGCGCCATCGCGAAACTCGGACGGGTGGGCGTCTTTGCCGAACCGGCCGGGGCGGCGGCCTACGCCGGGGTGGAGCGCGCGGCCGCGTCGGGTCTGACGCGCAGCGACGATCCCGTGCTGGTCCTGAACACCGGCAGCGGCCTCAAAGACGTCCGCGCCGCCATGCGCGCCGTCGCCGAGGCCCCCGTCATCGCGCCCACGCTGGAGGCGTTGAGGCAGATCGCATGAAAAACCGCTGGCCTCCCGCGACGCGCTACTTTGTGACCGCGCTGATCCTGATCGTCCTCGTCTTTGTCGGGTGGCAGGCGCGCGAACTCTTCAAGCCCCTCATCACGGCGGGACTGATCGCGTACATTCTCTACCCGCTGGTGGAATTGTCCCGCCGCCGTTTCAAGTTAAGTCAGGCCGCGGCCTCGCGCCTCGTCTTTTTCTTCGGCCTGGCGTTGATCGTCGCCCTCCCGGTCTCTCTCCTGCCCATGCTGACCCGCGAAGTGAACGAAGTGATCGGCGACCTCTTCAGGATCATTGACGACGTGGAAGCGCTGCTGGCAAAACCGATCGCGGTCGCCGGTCTGCAATTCCACTTCAACGACTTGATCCCGGCCCTGCGCGATTCGCTTTCGGCGGTGGTCCAGTTCCTGCCGGAGAACGCCTTCAAAGTGATCGAAACCACCTCGCGGGGAATGCTCTGGTCGCTGGTGATCGTGGTCAGCGTCTACTATTTTATGACCGATTGGGACCGCCTGCGCGACTGGCTCATCGGCCTCGCTCCGTCCGATTACCAGCACGACATCTGGCGCCTGTACCGCAAGATCAAAACCGTGTGGATGAATTATCTGCGCGGGCAGTTGACCTTAATGATCATCGTGGCCGTCGTCTTTAGCGTAATTTGGAGCGCCATCGGCCTGCCCGGCGCGCTCCTGCTGGGAATCCTGGCGGGCCTCTTCAGCCTCATTCCCGACGTGGGTCCCTTTGCCGCCACCGCGCTGGCCCTCGCCGTCGCGCTGCTCGAAGGCTCCAACTTTGCGTGGATGCCGCAAAACCACCTCGTCTTTGCGCTGATCGTCGCGGGCCTTTATGTGGTCCTCATCAACGTAAAAAACATCTGGCTGCGCCCGCTCATCTACGGACGCAGCGTCCACATGCACGAGGGCGTCATATTCGTCGCCATCATCGCGGCCGTCATCTTTACGGGGATCATCGGCGCCTTCATCATCGTCCCTGTGCTGGCCTCGCTGGGCGTGATCGGACGGTACCTCCACGCGCGGCTGATGGGATTGCCCGCCTTCGAAGACGAAGAACCCGTCGCCTCTCCCGCCGACCCGCCGCCGGGCGCGGCCTCCCCGGCCGAATCCTCCCCCTCGGCGGACTCCGCCCCGGACGTCCGCGCGGAAACGTTGACCCCATCCGACTGAAACTCAAACCGCCTGGAATGACCATCCCATGAAAATCACCTACTCGATCGTCGCCCCCATCTACAACGAAATCGAAAACCTTCCCGAGCTTCACCGCCGCGTCGCAGAGACGATGGACGCGCTGGGCGAACCCTGGGAACTGCTTCTCGTGGACGACGGCTCCACCGACGGCTCGACCGACAGGATCCGCGCGCTGGCCGCGTCCGACGAACGCGTCCGCCCCGTCATCTTTGCGCGCAACTTCGGCCATCAGGTCGCCATCACCGCCGGCTGGGACTACGCCCGCGGCGAGGCGATCGTCATCATCGACGCCGACTTGCAGGACCCGCCCGAGATCATTCCTGAACTGGCGAAGAAATGGCGCGAGGGCTACGAGGTGGTGTACGCTGTCCGCGCCGAGCGCGAGGGCGAATCCTGGTTTAAGAAGGCCACCGCCGCCATGTTCTATCGTCTCATCCGCTGGATCACCGACGTCAACATCCCGGTCGACACGGGAGATTTTCGCCTGATGGACCGCAAGGTGGTGGACGTGCTCAAGCAGATGAAGGAACGCCACCGCTTCCCGCGCGGGATGTCGGCCTGGGTGGGTTTCAGACAGATCGGCGTGGAATACAAGCGCGCCGCCCGTCTCGCGGGCGTGACGAAATATCCGTTCCGCAAAATGTTGAAACTCGCGCTGAACGCCATCACCAGTTTTTCCTATTTCCCCCTGCAGGTAGCCACGTTCTTTGGATTCATTTCCGCGGGCGTCGCCATTCTCGCGATTCCCGTTGTGGCTATCCTGCGGATGACGGGTTCGCATTTCTTCGAGGGGCAGACCACCACGCTCATTTCGGTCCTCTTTCTTGGCGGGGTGCAATTGATCTCGCTTGGCATCCTGGGGGAATATCTCGGCAGGTTGTACGATGAAGCCAAGAGCAGGCCGCTCTATATCGTCCGCGAAGCGCCGAAAGATCGTTGAATCCAGAATCGTTTTTATTTTGAATGCCCGTTCTCGGGCATTCGTGTCTTAAAGCAGGCGCAAATTGTCGGTTGACGCGCCAACCTTAAAATTTAAGATTGGACTTGCTTTGGACGTTTTCAGCGCATTGGTTCAATGTAATAATTTAAGGTAATTGATAAGTGCAAAAACTTGTCAACGCGGCGAAATATGGAATAATATCGTTAATAAATTTTCTTTGCTGCGAGGCTTCATGCGTGTCTGCGTCTTGTCTGATGAAAACTTTGGGAATTACGACCCTCGGGAACTTCTACAAAATCACGAATGGAAAATGTACAACGTCAAACGCCCCGCGTTCGACTTCATCCGCGATATTGCCCAACGGGAAGAATACGACGTTTATTTAAACCTGTGCGACGGCGCGGCCGACGAGGACCGTCCGGGCATCGACGTGCCGCAGGCGCTCGAAGCGTTGAATCTGCCCTTCACCGGCGCGGACAGCGTTTTCTACGCGCCCACGCGCGAACAGACCCAGGTCGCCGCGCAGCGCAGGGGCATCGGTTTTCCGCGCGGTTTGGAGGCGCGTCAGGGCGAGCCGGTGGAAGAGATGGTCGAGCGCGCCGGCTTGAAATTCCCCCTGATCGTCAAACATTACGAAAGTTATGCCAGCGTGGGCATGACGAAGGAATCGCGCGTCGAGACCATGCAGCAACTGCGGACGCGCTTCGATCTCATGTGCGGGCAATACGGCGGCGCGCGCATTGAGGAATTTGTGGACGGGCGCGAGTTCACCATCCTGATCGCGGACAACCCCGACAACCTGGACGAGCCGTACGTCTACGATCCGCTGGAGATCATCTTTCCCGAGGGCGAGACCTTCAAACACTGGGCCATGAAATTCAATCTCGATGTGGACATGGACCTGTGGTCGGTTGAAGATCCCGCCCTGGCGAAGCGCCTGAAGACGCTGGTGAAGAAGATCTATCTCGCGCTGGGAGGCGTCGGCTACGGCCGCGCGGATATTCGCATGAACGCCGAGGGCGAACTCTTTTTGCTGGAACTCAACCCCAACCCCAGCGTCTTGAACGTCGGCGACGATAAGGCTTCCGCCGATTACATGATGGAAGACGACCCTGGCGGCGTGGAAGGTTTTCTCGACCGCATTTTCCGCTCTGCCATACTGCGCCGCGAAAAGCGGGCGCTTCCGCCGCAACTTTCCCGCCGCCGCAAACTCCAGCCTGTGGAAGTCCGCCGCTAGCGCGGGGCCGGTTCCAACAAAAAAGGGACGTTGGCGAAACGTCCCTTTTTGATTCCCGTCACTTCCTCCTGCGCGGCGCGAGACGGTTCTTGCCGTAACTCTTCGGCGTGGGCGCGGGACGCTCGCGGCGCGAATCCGACCGCGGCGCGCCGCGTCCGCCGCGAGGTCCGGGCGCGGGGCGGGGCGGCGCGGGGACGGCGTAGTCGAATCCCTCCAGCGTCTCGCGCTTGAGCGGCTGTCCCATGATACGCTCCAGTTTGCGGATCAAGTCCTCGTCTTCGCTGGTGACGAAAGTGAAGGCGTCGCCGGTTTTCTGGGCGCGCCCGGTGCGGCCGATGCGGTGGATGTAGGCGTCGGCGGTGTCGGGCATGTCGTAGTTGATGACGTGCGAGATGTTTTCCACGTCGAGGCCGCGCGCCGCGATGTCGGTGGCGACCATGATGTCGTGTATGCCTTCCTTGAAGCCTCGGAGCGCGGCCTGGCGTTGTCCCTGCGTGCGGTCGCTGTGCAGGCTGGTTGCCTTGTAACCTGCCCGCCTGATCTGTTGCTGCAATTTTTCCGCGCGGCGGCGCGTGCGCGTGAAGACCAGCACGGAGTTGGCGTCTATGCGTTTGAGCAGTTCGATCAGCAGCGGGGATTTTAAATGCGGCGGCACGGGATAGAGCGCGTGGCTGACGGTGTACGCGGGGCGGCTGAGGCCCATCGCGATGCGCTGCGGATGTTTGAGCGACTGCGCCGCCAGCTGCTCCACTTCGAGCGGGAAGGTGGCGGAGAAAAGCATCGTCTGGCGCTGCGCCGGCACGGCCGCGATGATGCGCCGGACGTCGGGCAGGAAGCCCATGTCGAACATGCGGTCGCCTTCGTCGAGGACGAGGATTTCGATCCGGTTCATCTTCGCGTGTCCCTGCGCGATCAAGTCGAGCAGGCGGCCCGGACAGGCGACGAGGATCTCCACGCCGTTTCGCAGCGCCTGGATCTGGGGAGCGGCCCCGACTCCGCCGTAGATGGTCGCGCTCCTCAGCCGCGTCCCGGTCGCGAGGACGCGGATCACGTCGTGGATCTGGTCGGCCAGTTCGCGCGTCGGCGTGACGATGAGGGCGCGCGCCGCGTTGCGCGGTCCTTCGAGCAGTTTGTTGAGAATGGGGAGGACGAACGCGGCGGTCTTGCCGGTCCCGGTCTGCGCGGTGCCGATGATGTCGCGTCCGCGCAGGGCGGCCGGGATGGCCGCTTCCTGGATCGGCGTGGCGGTTTCGTAGCCCGCCTTTTTGATCCCGGCCAGCAGGCGGGAATCGAGATTGAATTGCGTGAAGTTCACCTTGTTCCTGTTCTTCAGAAGTCGAGCATTGCCTGCACTTGAGATTTCCCTCAAACGAAAACAGCGGAAGACTGCTGATATGACGACGGTAATTGTGACGGGATTATACCGCAACCGCCCGATGCGCGCACCCATCCCAGATCTCCTGCGGGAAGACGATGACGTTCGCTCCCGGCAGTCGTTCCATTTCCATGCCCGTGTTCAAGTTGATGCCGACGCGCTGATAGGCCTTGTACGCCAGTTGACTGCAATAGAACGCCTCTTCGGTTTCGGGATTTAGGAAATTGAGGTTGTACGACTTGCCCAGTTGGGACAGGCAATACTGCGCCACGGTCTGCCGCGCGAGACGCTCGTCCTCCTCGGAGAATTCCAACCCGTCGAGGGGATAGGCCGCGCCGTAGAACGTGTCCACCAGCAGGCCGCGTTCGGGCATGACGTGTTCGGGACGCCAGACGCCGTTGTGGACTTCGAACGTCACGACGCCCTTCGCGCCCGATTCGATGCAGCGTCCTTCGGGACCGAGATAGACGGCAATGTGGTCCACGTCGCCGGGGACGAGCCGTCCGATCAGCCGCCAGAATTCGCCGGGCAGGATATCGGGTTTGCCGTTCATCGTGCAGATGATGTCGCCCGTCTGCATGGGGACGCCGTTAATCTCGTAGGTGTGGATCATCTTTGCTCCGCATTGATTATACGGATCGAACCGCGCTTTGTTTCGGCGGACTACTCCGGCTCCATCGAAAAATGGAGCGGATAGCCCTCCAGTCCCGCCGCGAAGTGGGCCTTGTTGATGCGTTTTTTGGCCTCGGCCTTCGGCAGGATCTGCACGACCGACATACCGTGACGGTGCGCGTAGAGCATGATCTCCGCCGCTTCGGGATATCCGAGGAGGAAAACGGAGACGAGGACGCGCGTCACGAAGTCCATCGGCGTCACGTCGTCGTTGTGGACGAGGACGCGGAAGAGGGGCTCGAGTTCGGTTTGCTGGTCGGCGGGGGTTTCGAGGCCGGGAAAAGCCAGGGTGCTCATGGCGGGCAAAACGCTACTGGAGGTTGGTCAGGCGGCGCATCTCGGACGCCGTGAGGATGATATCGGCGGCGCGGAAGTTTTCCTGGATGTGCTTCAGGTTGAACGACATCGGGATGGTCGCGACGCGCGGCTGGGAGACGAGCCACGCCAGCGCGATCTGGTGGATGGACGCCTCGTGTTTGGCGGCGATGTTCGCGAGCGTGCGGTTGGACTGCAACTTCCCCTGGTCGAGGGGCGAATAGGCGACGAGGAAAATATCGTTTTGCTGGCAATACTCCAACATGCCGTTTTTCACGTAGGAGCGGTCCGTGAGACTGTAGGGGACCTGGTTGGCGACGATGGGCGTCTCGGCGAATTTCTGCGCCTGTTTGAGCTGCCGCAGGTTGAAATTGCTCACCCCAAGATGTTTGACGCGGCCGTCGCGTACCAGTTCGTTCAGGGCGCGGAAAGTCGCGTTCATGCTCATGCGGGCGGTCGGCCAGTGGATGAGATAAAGGTCAATGTAGTTCGTGCCGAGGTTGCGGAGGCTGTTTTCGCAGGCCTCGATCAGCGCCTTGTAACTCAGGTTCTTCGGATGGACTTTGGAAGTAAGGATCACTTCCTCGCGGCGGGTGTACGTCTCGCGCAGCGCGCGCCCGATCAACTCCTCCGAGCGGCCCTTGGCGTACGCTTCCGCCGTGTCGAAGTGACGGTAGCCCACCGCCAGCGCGGAGTGGAGCGCGGCCAGCGAACGGTCGTCCCACTCGGGGCGGGGATGGTTCTCGCCGCCGATCTTCCAGGTGCCGAATCCGATCTTGGGGAGGGTCAGGGTGGGGACAGTTTCGTAAAGCATGGCTGATTAATGCGTCTCGGAAACGACCCGGCCGGGCTCTTCCAGCCACTGGCGCAAATGCGCGGCGTGTTCCTCCTCGTGGTCCACGAAGATCTCCACAAGGTAGGCCACCGTCCCGAATTCGCCCCAGGGAAAGGTGAGCGGCTGGACGATCTTCTCGTCGGGCAGGTCGCGGATGGCCTGGATGGTCAGTTCGTGCGAACGGTCCCATTCGCGGCGGATGTGTTCGTAGTCGAGCGTCTCGCGCGTGGAGACGGTCTGGGCGTTGAAGGCGTCAACGCCGCGCGTGGCGGGCGTCTTCATCGGGCCGCCTGTGGCATGGGCGCGCAGGGCGTCCAGCACGGCATCGTCCCAGCCGGACATGTGGGCGAGGAACTCCTTCAGTTTCCAGCCGCGGTAGATCTCCTGGTCGCGGTATTTTTCCGCCTCGGCGACGAGCGTTTTGAGCCGGTTCCGCTGTTTTTCCCAGCGGGCGGCCAGGAACTGCTTTTCATGGGTCAACATGGCCGAATTGTACCCCGAAAGTCACCGATATTGACGGAGCCATTCCGCCGCGGACGGATTTCCGCTTTGGGCGATCAGGCGGCGCGTCGCTTCGGTGTCGAACGGGACGCGGCGCAGGTCCACGCTCCAGACGCCCCGTTCCGCCCGCAGGATGGCGTACTCAGCCCAGGGAAGCAGGGTCGGCGCGGGACTGCCGGGGGTGTACGGCTTCTCGAAGGCGTTCCCGACGCTGCCCGGGTTGACGATAACCTGCCTCCCGCGCTTTCGCAGCATCTGAATGTGGGTATGTCCGCCCGCCAGAATTGCCGCCGACTGGCTCTCGAAGTATTTATCAACGGTTTCTTCGGGCGTGGTGGCGAGGAGAATATCCGTGTTGGACAGCGGCGAGGCATGGTAGCACAAAATTGTGGACGCGCCGTCGAAGTCCAGTTGACGCGTGGGACGGAAAGAGCGGAGGAAATCCACGTCTGTAGCCGACAACTGGCTGACGCTCCATTCCAGACTTGGGAGGAGCGGCTCGCCGATCTGCAACTCCGCCGCCCGCGCGGGTTCCAACATGGCTTCGTCGTGGTTGCCGAGGATGCAGGGACAGCCCAGCGACTGGATCAACCCCAACGTCTCGCGCGGGCACGGACCGAGGGTGGCCGCGTCGCCGAGGAAGACGGTCGCGTCCACGCCCTCGGCGCGGACGTCGCTCAGCGCGGCTTCCAGCGCGGGCAGGTTGGCGTGGACGTCGGAGATCAAGGCGATTTTCATCGCGCAGATTGTACACGAACGCCGCTTTTTTTGTTTCGCTCCTTCGTACTATGGCGGAAAATTGCTGCCGGGGGCGAGTCTTGTCGTTTCAGAATACTCCCGCTGATTTTACCAGTCCCAGCACCAAGGAAGTTAGCGTGTAGCCACTTGTGTAAAGTAAAAATTACTTCACTGTTCGGTACGATTCAAGCATTTGCAACAAGGTCTCCTTGACGGCAAGATAATCTTCAAATTTAGCAGGGGCGCGCTCCAAGTTTGATCCATAGGCAAAGTGAGTGCCATCTTCAATATCAATGAAGAAGAATTCTGAATAGAGAATTTTCTTATCACCCTCCTGTTTGTAAAGTTCCCAGCCTCGGGCAGAATAGGTGTTGCCGTTAATAGAAACCTGTTCCGATTTTTCAACGATGAGCTCATCGCCCACCCCGAAGCCCCCACACAGAACATAACCCCATGCATTAGGAGCTTGAACCAGCAAAAACCCTTCGCCGTAGGTCGCGATCACGCACAGATCGCCATATTTGTCCTGGAGTTGAAGTAAATATTCATCAAATGTCACTCCCGCTGGTAATTCTCCCGGGAAACCGTCAACACTGCTTATCTTCAATGTTGTCCCAAGTGGATAACTGAATTCGTAATTGTAGATTGGATTTTTATAGACCAGCCATCCATCTACAATACTTGAGGTAGGTATAGTCACGGTAAACGTTGAGAGCGGCGTTAGTGACGGTGTCTTAGGTGCAACAGGAATTTGAGGCGCTTCGGTTGATGTCAGAGTGGGAGAAGCCAGCTGTTGTTTCGCTGCAGGGGGGGCATTCAGTATTGGTTGAGTTCCGAGAACTGAAGGTGTTTCACTCATGGCAGGAGCAGTTAATTGGGGTGACGGACTACATGAAGAAAGTATCAGCGTTCCTGCCAGCAGCAGAATGATACTTATATAAAAGTTTGACTTCATAATCTAGGCCTCCATAACATAGAAGTAGGTGGGTGGTTCGAACAAAGTTGGACTTCCGATATTCAACCTCGGAAGTCCAACATACTATATTCATATCTATCACCGAGGAGGATTTTTTAAGTATATGTAACCGCCGGGGGTCGTCCTAGATATCGTCCTGGTGCGCCCACAACTTGTACACCAAAGCATCTCACTAATGGTAACGTTACTTCCACCGGTATAGTTGGAAACGTATGCTACGTGCCCTGGCGAGCCAGACCACCATGCGATGTTCGCTTGATCCGCGCGGGGTAAGCTACTACGAAGCCAACCAGAATAATTAGGTACTTGGCTCCACCAAGTTCCCGCATCACCGCGGAAAGGCACAGCTCCAAATTTGTAGTACACCCACCAAGTACAGTTACCTTTATTGTTGCAACACGGAAAAGGATTACTTGATTGAGAGTATCCGCAACATGAGGACACTAGCGGGCTGATAAGCCCTGATTCCTGTACTGCCGCTTCAACGCTTTTCCAGATTTTCTCTGGCAATTCTGCCGGAGTTGCTTTTCTGTCAGATATACCAGGAAGTTCAATCGTATTTAACATATGATGATAAACCTGTAATCCAACTCTGTTTTGGGTTACTGTGTACCATAAACGATAAACATACTTTCCGTCGCTAAAGAAGATAGTGCAAGGATTTTTCTGTAAAAGTGATCTGGCTTTCCTCGGAAGGAGAGTCCCAAAAACGGAGAAGGGGCTCTGGGAAGACAAAGTTCGGGTAAAATGAGCGCACCCCAACGGAAACGGGAACGGCGCTTCTCAAAAAGGCTGTTCTCGTTTTCATTTAGGAGGAGGGTTTTCGTCCATCGAAAGATAGACTCGACCCATCTGCCATTCCTCATCCTGTTCCATCAGGATGGCGCTCACCAAACGCAAACAGGCGGCTTCATTGGGAAAGATGCTCACCACGTTGGTGCGCCGTCCAATTTCGCGGTTCAAGCGTTCCTGGGTGTTGTTGGTGCGCAGTTTCCTGCGGTGCGCTTCGGGAAAGGCGAACACGGTCAGTCCTTCGGGCAGGTTGGTTTCCATCCAGTCCGCCAGGCGGGAAGCGCTTTGAGCATACTTTTGAACCGTTTGCTTCAAGTAGGCTTCGGCCGTCGGACGGTCGGGGGCATTGAACACTCTGCGAATGTCCGCGGCCACTTCTGTCAACATCTCGCGGCGAGGAACGTAGCTGGTTGCATTCTGTTGCAGATGGTATTGGCAGCGCTGCCAGAGAACGCCTCCAAACACCGCCCGCAACGCTTGCCGCAAACCAGCGTGAGCGTCGCTGGTAATCAGACGCACACCGCTCAGGCCGCGCTGGATCAGGCTTTGCAGGAAGGCGCGCCAGAAGATTTCGGCCTCACCCAGACCTATCCTCACGCCCAAAATCCTCCGTTTGCCGAGTGGATCCACTGCCTGGGCGATCAAAACGGCCGCATCTACCACCTGTCCATCCATCCGCACTTTCTCGTAGCGGGCATCCAAAAACAGGTAGCGGATTTCTCCCAACGGTCGATTCTGCCAGGCTTCCAGCAAGACATCCAACTCCGAGGTGGCCTTGCTCACCAGACTGCTCGATACCTGGCTGCCGCACAACTTCTCGACAATGGCATTCACTTTGCGGGTCGAGGTCCCTTGCACATACATCTCGGCTAACGCCATCGTCAGGGCGCGTTCACTACGCAACCCTTTTTCCAGCGCTTGTGGATAATAATCCCCAGTCCGCACTTGCGGAACGGCAAATTCAATCGCGCCCATGCGCGTCCGCACTGTTTTCGGCTTGAACCCGTTGGCTTGGTCGCGTCGCTGTTCCGAGCGTTCGTAAGGCGCCACTCCCAGGTATTGCTGTCGCTCCGCTTTCATCGCCGCATTGACGATGACGCGCATCAACTCGGGCAAGTAATCCAAGCCTTGCTCGCTGATCTGCTCCAAAACTTCGTTTGGTAAGGTACAATCATTTTGGTAGGTCATGGTCTCTATCCTTTCTGAAGTTGAGCTTTCCGAAAGAATATACCAGACCTACCTTTTTGGCAAATTTTACAGAAACAAGTTTACACTAACCTAAAGAATGTTGCGAGCATATCAACTGTGCCGCCTCGTTCCAGGAAAGACATAGCAGGGTTCCCCCAAACCTTGGCGTTGGATTTTGTAATTGGAAATGGAGCGCGTGTCTTGCTGTACCAGCCTGACCATTCTTCTAAGTTTTGTCCATTAGCCAGCCATATGTCAAGGTCAATCCAGCCTTGTGCGCCTGTGAATGTTTGCCTCTTGATAATGGCCGATTCATCTTCGTAAGGTGTTTCCTGAAATATCGTTATTACAGATTCCCAGCCAACAGGGTATTCCAAAGAAAACCCATAATCGGAATCGCTGTAGATTTGCCATTGGGTAACCGACTCAGACGAAATAGATGCTGCAAGGACCTTTGAAATTTTGCATCTTTGATTGCCAGGGAATAAACTTAACACTACAGCCAAGGTTGTTAACAAAACCACTGTTACAATAAATGTAAAAGATCTTCCTTTTTTCATTTCGATCTCCGTTTAGAATCATTGTGAATTGTTTCGCGACTCTTGATTCAAGAATAGCACGGGATCGATCAAGGTTCAATGTACGTTGGTGCAGTATTTCTATGTCAACGATTGTCTTGTGTAATACGGTGTTTCCAGGCCCATACGATAGCCTCCGAACGTGATTTCACCCCAAGTTTGGAATAAATGTTAGTTGTGTGGTATTTTACCATTCGAATTTCAACATGGAGGTATGCCGCAATTTGACGATTATCCCAGCCTCGCGCAATCAGATACAAGACCTCCAATTCCCGGCCGGTCAGTTTACTTACCTGTTGCTGCCCAGACATCTTTCATCCTTGGCTCATGTTCAGAACAAGTGATTCGGTAGAATAGGGGCATGGACTTTCCAATTGTTGAACTCATGGATCGAGATGCATGTACGGTCTGGCTAACCGAGCATTTTCATCCCGATGGATTGAAATGCCCACATTGTAAAGCTGGTCTTGAGCAGGCGACTCGATTTCGTAAGACCAAACAAAGCGGTCTGATTGTATATCGGTGCAAAGCCTGTCGTGGCATCTACAATCTCTACAGCGGAACTGCGTTTGAAGGAAGACACTTCACTCCTGAGCAAACTATCCTTTTCATTCGCGAGGTGGTGCAGGGGAAGCCAACGGCGAAGTTGTCGCGAGAATTGAGCATCAGTCGCACAACCGGGCTGACCGTGAGGCATCTGCTTCAGGCGAATGCCAAGAAGGAACAAGCGACCAAACCCTTGAGCGATCTGGAAGTCGAAACCGACGAAATGTTCCAGAACGCGGGGGAAAAAAGGAGAGTGGCACGGCGATCCGCAGGATCCGCCTCGCAAACGAGCCAATAAACGGCGCGGGCGAGGGACGTATGCGAATGATCGTCCGCCGGTCTGCGCAGTGATTGGGCGCGAAACGCGCCAAGTGCGGATCCAAGTGATGCCAGATACAAAAGGCGATAGCTTGTGTCCATTTGTCGAGAACTTTACCAGACCAGAAGCGACGCTCTACACAGATGAATACGACAGTTACAATCGCTTACAACGCGTGCGTCACACCGTCTGTCATGGAAAGAATGAATATGCACGTGATGACGATGGAGATGGCGTTCGGGAAGTCCACGTCAACTCCAACGAAGGCGGCTGGACAGGGTTGCGTAATTTCTTGCGACCCTATCGCGGTGTTCATAAAGCATACTTGTCAGGCTATGCCGCCATCCACGAATTGGCTGTGAACCATAAACGCATCTCGCCGAGTCTCGTCGCTAAACTGGTCCGTAATCACTTGTTCTGAACATGAGCCTTCATCCTTTCTTGTGTCCAGATACAAGATTGAATAGCCTGTCAAAGCCATCGTATCAATGTCCCGGTAGTCGTAAAGACTCGGAAAAATCCATCTGTTACATCGTAAACCAAATTATTTTGAATTTCTCGTTGGCGGATTGAACTGCAACATATCGTGATCTGAGCGTCGGCTGCGTGCCCTCGAGGCTGGTTGGGGTGTGAATGAAATCCCATGGCGGGAAGTATATCAAAATGAACAATCTCTCCCAACTCTTGTAGACTCCTTTCATGGACATAGACCTCGACCTTTATCGGCAAGAAGTGCGCATCTCGGCAAATCTATTGGTGAGGCTTTCGGCGATCGATATCTCGCCGGATCATCCCCAGCGGACGTTTGTTTTCATCCACGCCCTCGGCGCGGACGTCGCTCAGCGCGGCTTCCAGCGCGGGCAGGTTGGCGTGGACGTCGGAGATCAGGGCGATTTTCATCGCGCAGATTGTACACGATAGCGCGGATTTCGGCCTCGTTCCTATGTACTATGAATCGGCGATTTGCCCAACAGACTTGATAAAATATGAGCATGACAACCTACTGTGACTATTGCAATTCCCATCCCGAAGATATTTACAATCGAACTTACCACGATACGCAATACGGCTTTCCCCTCACGGAGGATCATCTGCTCTTCGAGCGGTTGATCTTCGAAATCAATCAAGCGGGACTCTCGTGGATTCTTATTCTCAAAAAGGCGGAGGCTTTTCGCAAAGCCTATCGCGGGTTCGACATCGTAAAAGTCGCCAGATTCGGGGACAAAGACCGCGCCCGCCTCCTCTCCGACGCGGGCATCGTCCGAAACCGGCTCAAGGTCAACGCGGCCATTGTCAACGCGGGGAGGATACTCGAACTGCAAAAGGATTTCGGCTCGTTCAAAAACTGGCTCGACGCGCATCATCCGCGTCCCAAAGACGAGTGGGTGAAGTTGTTTAGGGATACATTTGTTTTCACGGGCGGCGAGATCGTGAACGAGTTCCTCCTGTCCACGGGCTATTTCGAAGGCGCGCACGACGCCGATTGTCCCGTCTATAAAATCGTGAGAAAGCAAAACCCGCCCTGGGCTATAATCGAATAGGCATCTTGCGAATGTGCGCTTGAAAGCGCATAATACACTCTGCGTAAGAGACGTTCTCTAACGTCGGATGGCTTATGCAGGATGTTTAAATAAACTTTGGACTATTTCTTATGCCACTGCAAACCATTTCCACAGCCGAACCGTTCTTCCTCCCAGGCGACGCGTCCAAGCCCGCCTGCCTCCTCATCCACGGATTCACTGGCACGCCCAAGGAGATGCGTTGGATGGGCTACTATCTCAACGCGCGCGGCCATGCCTGTCTCGGTGTGCGCCTCGCGGGACACGCCACGCGTCCCAAAGACATGGCGCGGTCGCGCTGGACGGATTGGACGGCCTCCGTCGAGGACGGTTACAACCTCCTGCGCGGCGTATCGGACAGGATCTTTCTCGTCGGGCTTTCGATGGGCGGCGTGTTGTCCCTGCTCATGTCTACGCGGCTGGACGCGGCGGGCGTCGTCGCCATGTCCACGCCAGCCGAGTTGCCCGCGCCGTATCCCGCCTGGACGATGAAAGCGCTCAGTTATTTCAAGACCTATATCCGCAAAAGCAGGGGCGCGCCCGACGAAGGCTGGTTCGACAAGGAGGCGTGGAAGGACCATATCTCGTATCCGCTCAACCCCATCCGCTCGGCGGCCGAATTGCAGACGATGCTCGGACGGATGCGCTCCGCTTTGCCGAAGGTGAACGTCCCCGTGTTGTTGATCCACTCCAAAGACGATACGTACGTCCCCTCGGACAGTATGCCGAAAATTTACGCGCGCCTGGGCGCGTCGGACAAGGAAATGCTCTGGGTGACGGGAAGCGGCCACGTCGTCACGCGCGACGCGGCGCGGGGTCAGGTCTTCGAGGCCGCGGCCGCGTTCATCCAGCGGGTCGCAAAATCCACAAAATAAAAACCGAGGATATTTTTGAATCGCAGTCTTTTCTTCGTCGCGCTGGCGCTCTTCGTTTGGGGCGTCGGCGAGGGGATGTTTTTTAATTTCGCGCCGATCTATATGCAGCAGCTCGGCAGCGACCCGCAGCAGATCGGGCTGATTTTGGGCGGGTTCGGCGCGGCGATGGCGGTGACGCACGTCCCCGCGGGTTTTCTCGCGGACCGTTTTGGGCGCAAGCCGCTGCTGATCGCGGCCTGGGCGCTGGGACTGCTTGCCACCGTGGTCATGGCGCTCGCCCGCACGATCTGGCCTTTCGTGGCTGGATATCTGATCTACGGCCTGACGGCTTTCGTCTCCTCGCCGCTCAGCAGTTACATGACCGCGGCGCGCGGTAAATGGACCGTCGGGCAGACCCTCACGTTTACGACAACCATGTTCAGTTCGGGCATGGTGATCGGACCGCTCCTCGGCGGCTGGATTGGCGACCGCTTCGGCCTGCGCGCGATCTACGCCGCGGCCGCGGGCATCTTCATCGCCTCGAACGCGATTCTGCTGTTCATCGAAAACCAGCCGATTGACCGTCACGACCCTGTCAATCCGCCCGTAAGCCTGCTGTCGAATACGCGCTTCCTGCGTTTCCTCCTCGTGGTTGGACTGGGCGTCTTCGCCATGTATCTCGCCCAGCCGCTCGCACCCAATTTCCTGCGGACCGAGCGCGGACTTTCTCTGAGCCAGGCGGGACTGATCTTCACCGCGGGCGCTTTCGGCAACGCCCTATTAAGTTTCCTGCTCGGACAGATTTCCCCGCGCGCGGGGTATCCGATCTCGCAGGCTTTGGTGGGACTGTTCGCCTTTCTCCTGTGGCGCGGCGGCGGACTGCCCCTGTTCGCGCTCGGCTATTTTCTGCTGGGCGGATTCCGCGCCGCGCGTCCGCTGGCGCTGGCGCAGGCGCGCGAGCTCATCCACGAATCGCAAATGGGATTATCCTACGGTATGATGGAGACCGTCGCCGCGATCGTTTTCATTCTGACGCCGCCGCTGGCGGGATACTTGTACGAACGCGACCCGTACCTCGTGTATCCCATCGCCATCGGGTTGATCTCCCTCTCTGTCCTCGTCGCCGTCCTCTTCGCCCCGCGCCCTCAACCGCTGGCGACCGATCGCTGAAAACAGGATTTAGCCATGCTGGAAATTGTCTCTTTCACCCTCGGCCCCGCGCAGACCAACGCCTATCTGGTCGCCGATCCCGATACGCGGGACGCGGCCGTCATTGACCCCGCCTGGGACGGGAGGCGGATCCTGTCCGCGGCGCAGGCGCGCGGCTGGCGTATCGCCCATCTCTGGTACACGCACGCCCACTTCGACCACATCGGCGGCGCGGCCGAAATCGCCGACGCGCTCAATCCCCTGCCGCTCGTCGCCCTCCATCCCAGCGACCACGTGCTGTGGCGCGCGGGCGGAGGCGGCGCCTACTTCGGCTTTAAGATTGACCCAGGCCCCGAACCCGCGATTGACTTCACGCACGGTCAAATCCTACGTTTGGGCGGATCCCGTTTCGAGGTCCGCTACACCCCGGGACATACGCCCGGCCACTGCGTGTTGTACTGCGCTGACGCCAACGTTTGTTTCTGCGGAGACTTGATCTTCGCGGGTTCGGTCGGCCGCACCGACCTGCCCGGCGGCGATTGGGACACCCTCGAAAAAAGCATTCGCGAACAGATTTACACCCTCCCCGACGAGACGCGCCTGCTTTCGGGACATGGGGAGGAGACAACGGTGGGAAAAGAGAAACGCTACAACCCCTTTGTGAGCGCGTGAGCGCTGTCTCGTCATTGCGAGCGGAGCGACGCAATGACGGGATTAGAGTTTCTTCATCGCGGAAGCAAAGTCTTCGGGATATTCTGCATCGAAGGCGACAGTCTCGCCAGCAGCGGGATGCGTAAACGCCAGCGACCGCGCGTGGAGCGCGGGACGCGAGATGAGCGCGCGGCGCGGGCCGCGTCCGCTGGGCGGGGACGCGCCGTAGAGCGAATCTCCCAGCAGCGGATGTCCCAACTCCGCGGCGTGGACGCGCACCTGATGCGTCCGTCCCGTTTCGGGGACCGCCTCCAGCAGGCAGAAGCCGTCGAAGCGCTCGAGGACGCGGAAATGTGTCACGGACGGTTTGCCCGCGCGGTTGTCCACCACGGTGCGATGTTTGTGTCCCACGTTTGCGCGCAGGGGGTGACGCGCGGTGTGCTCGTCCCATTTGGGATTCCCCTTCACGAGCGCGTGATAGACTTTCTTCACTTCATGTTTCTCGAATTGGAGACTGAGCGAGCGATGCGCCTCCGCCGTCCGCGCGAAGACGATGACCCCGCTGGTGAATTTGTCGAGGCGGTGGACGATCCAGATTTTCCCGTATTCGGTTTCCAGCATCTTCACGAGATAAGGCGCGGCTCTGTCCCAGCCATCGGGCAGGACGGGCAGCCCCGCAGGTTTATCGAGGACGATGATCTGTTCGTCAAGATGCAAAATATGCATAAAGCCATCCGCCTGTCCACTGCTCACTGTCCACTGATCACTGATTACTGTCCACTGCTCACTGATCACTGACTCCCTCACCCCGTCCCAAACTGACGGTCGCCCGCGTCGCCCAGCCCAGGGACGATGTAGGCGCGCTCGTTCAGGCGTTCGTCAATCGCGGCGATGTGGATGTCAATGTTGGGATGCGCCGTCTGCATGGCTTTGATCCCCTCGGGCGCGGCGATCAGTCCTACATATTTGATCTTTTTCACGCCCCAATGCTTCAACACCTCGGCGGCGGCGGTGGCCGAACCGCCTGTCGCCAGCATCGGGTCCAGGATGATGCAGACCGAGACGGTCGGCTCGACGGGGAGTTTGTTGTAATACTGCACGGGCTTGAGCGTCTTCTCGTCGCGGTACAGCCCGATGTGCCAGACTTCCGCGCTGGGCATCAACTCCCAGAAGCCCTCGACCATGCCCAGTCCCGCGCGCAGGACGGGGACGAGGCCGATGGTCTCTTTCAGCTGCGCGCCCGTCATTTTGGCGAGCGGAGTCTCGAGTTCACGCGGGACCGTTTGGAGGTCCGCGGTGGCTTCGTACGCCAGCAGCGCGGCGATCTCGCGGACGAGTTCTCGGAATCTCTTCGAGTCGGTGTGTTTGTCGCGCAAGAGCGATAATTTGTGGGCCACCAGCGGGTGTTTGGACTCAAAGACGTTTGTCATTCGGCCTCCTGAAATGGGGACGTGATTTCCCTCGGAAACGCCCTCTTCACGGGGAAGAGCGCATAAGGTGAGTTAATTATAGTCCGCAAGGTGATATTTGACCCGTGACTTATCGCCCGTTTTTTGCTACATTGGTAGAAACAAGGAGCGCGCCATGAAACTTTCAGGTTTGCACATCCTTTTGACCTGGCAATGCACCTACGAGTGCGCCCATTGCTTTGTGTGGGGCAGCCCGCGGCAGAAAGGCGCGTTGACGCTGGAGCAGGTGGAGGAGATCCTCAAACAGGCCAGGGACGCGGGCGTCCGTTCCATTTACTTCGAGGGCGGCGAGCCGTTCCTGTATTACGCCATCCTGGCAAAGGGCGCGCGCATCGCCTCGGAGATGGGCTTTTCGGTGGGCATCGTCAGCAACGCGTATTGGGCCAACTCGGTGGCCGACGCCATGGAAAACCTCCAGCCCTTCGCGGGGCGCATTGACGACCTGACCGTGAGCGGCGACGAATATCACTGCGGCGAATGTTTCGGCGATTGCCCGCAAAACGCGCTGGTCGCGGCCAAGTGGCTGGGCATCCCAACGGGACTGATTTCCATCGCGCAGCCCGAAGGTCACGCGCCCGAAACGCACGGCCAGCTTCGGGACGAGGGACAGGTCATGTACCGCGGCCGCGCCGTCCAACTTGTCGGGCGCGCCGCGCTGCATCCGTGGGAGACGTTCGCCGAATGTCCGCACGAAGACCTGCGCGACCCTGGCCGCGTCCACGTGGACCCGCTCGGCAACCTCCACCTCTGCCAGGGCCTCGTCATCGGCAACCTGTTCGAAAAACCGCTGCGCCAGATCTGCGCCCAATACGACGGCGACTCGCATCCGATCTGCGGACCGCTCCTCTCAGGCGGGCCAGCCGCGCTCGTCACGGAATACGGCCTCGACCACGCGCCGCGCTACGCCGACGCCTGTCACCTGTGCTACGAAATGCGGACGGCGCTACGCGCCCGCTTCCCCGCGCTGCTCGCGCCCGATCAAATGTACGGGGTGGAACCGTAACGCGAAAAGGCATCCGAAGCCGCCATGACTTCGGATGCCTGCTTTTACCCGACAAACTTGACGGTGACCGCTTCGTGTCCCCGCGCGTGGACTGCGACTTCGCCGCCTCTCCCGACCTTGAGGCGGGCGACTGTTTCCTCGGCCATGTTCACCCTTTCGGCTTTCGCGAACTTCCGCCACGGCGCGAGCGTGACCTGGATCTCCTCGCCGCCGAGGTTGCAGCCGCGGACGATCCAGCCGCTGCCGTCCTCCGCCTCTTTCACCGCGCTGAGGAGGAACGCGGCGTTGTCCACGCGGACGAACGACCCGCTGGCGGGAAGCGTCCCCGCGTGGAGGCCCGTCGAGACCGCGCGGAGGGGGGTATCGAAATTCCAGGCTTGCTGGTAGGACCAATTGCCGCTTTCTCCTACAATGATCGAATAATCGAATTCCCACTCTCCGAGCATCTGCGCGTTGGGCGTCTCGAGGAACGGCCCAGCGTGGTTCTTGCGCGTGGAGAAGTCGTCGCGCGAGAGCCAGCCGACGCAGCGGAGGAGGGTGAGGGCGATCTCGATTCCGTCGCCAGATTTTCTTTCCAATACTTCGACCTCGGGCAGGCCGCGATTCGCGAGGGTCAACGCGTCGCGGCCGTCCGAAACTGACGTGAACGAGCGCTGGTGGGTTTCGGGACGCGGCTGCTCCGCCCAACTGTCGTCGAATTCGGGGACGCCGATGGGACGTTTGACGATCTCGAAGTGACCGTCGTGGCTCGCGGCGTCCGTGTGGAACGGCGCGGGGAAGCAGACGCGCAGGCGATGGTCTTTGGCGCGGTTGTCGACGCGGGTGTGGATGTCCGCGCGCGGCACGCCCGTCGTCAGCGTGACCGTCGTCGTGACGAGGAGTTCCACAGTCTCTTTTGAGCGCGACTTTCGATCCGCGCTCAGGCTGGCGGGGACGGTCAGCGCCAGCGCGGCGGTCATGGTCTGCTGGACGGGGCCGCGCGCGAGCGTCACGCCGCGCAGGGTCGCGGAGTCCGCTGCGAGGTCGGAGGGAGGCGGGGAGAAGTTGTATTCGTCGCCGCAGTCGCCCGAGTCCACGAAGCGGTTGAGGCCGCGGTAAACCCGTCCCGTTGTTTTGTCGGTGACGGCGAGGGTGGCATCGCGGGTCAGTTCGACGGAGAGAAATTCGTTCTCGATGACGTAGGGCGGCCTGGCTTTCGGCTGTGTGAGATTGGCGAGCAGGCTCTGCGCGAAGGGAAGTCTTGCCAGCGGCGCGAGCAGGCGCATGAGCGGCGTGATGTGGATCTCTTCGGGCTGGCTCTCCTTTGCGCGGACGTAAAACGTCTTCCATCCCAGCGCGGGGACGTCCCGCGCGGCGAAAGTGACGCTGGCGGAATCGGGTGAGCGGGCGCGGATGTGGAATTCCTCGATGGACGCGTCCTCCTGAAATTCCTGGAATTTGCGGAGGCTTTCGTTCCACGCGTCCAGCCGCGGGTTGGCGTTTTCCGCGACGACGACCTCCACGCGCAGGGCCGCGCCGTCGCGCTGGAAGCGGACATCCTGGATGGCGAGGTTCCCCGCGCGTCCCTCGTGGACCATGCCGAGCATCCCGCCCAACTCCTCGCGCTTCACGCGGACGTTGAGATGTTCGGCCGTTTTTCCGCTGGCGGATTGGCGCGGGACGACGTTCCCCGCTTCGTCCACGATCTCGAAATCTGCGACGCCAACTGGCAGGGAAATCTCAGCCGACGCAATGTCCGTGCGCGTCGCCGACAACGGATTAAACGCCACAATCGCCGACTGATAACTGATTACTGAAAATTGATCACTGGTTTTGACTGAACCCGCCAACGCCTCCAAACTCTGCCGCGTGATCTCCTCGCCGATCTGTTCGACCTGGTCGAAGCGCGGACGCATCTCTTCGTGGACCTGGTCTATCGAGCATCCGCAGATCGAGTCGTGCGGATGGTTTTGCAGGAGCAGCATCCATGCCTGGCGGAGCAAGGATGAAGGATGAAGGATGAAGGATGAATTGGGCGTGGGTTGATAAATAATATTGGCAAACGTGGAGAAAGGCTCGGCGTATTTTTCGAGCAGATTCTCGCAGGCGTGATTGCGTTGCTTGATCCACATGCGCGTGGACAAAACGCCTGGCAGGAGATGGGAACGTTTCGAGGAGCGGAGTTCCCCGACGACGACGGGAATTTCGGATTTACCCTTGGCGATTTGTGATTGGACGGCCTTTAGATAAGCGGGCAGCGTTGAGTGGACAACGCGATAATCCGCCAGTCCTTTGTTCGCGGCTTCGATGGCTTTGCTCGTCCCGCGCGGCGGCTCCATGTGGTCCGTGCCGAACATGACGAGCAGGTCTTGCGCGGCGGAATGAGGGGCGAGGGAATCGGCGGCCTGTTTGATCTGCTCGGTGAATTGCGCGGGATCGCCAGCGTTGAGACTCGCGCCGTTGCTGTACGAGTCGCGCAGGTAGAGCATCAGGACGCGCGTCCCGTCGGGGGATTGCCACCAGAACTCGGTCGGCTGGTCGTCGAGTCCGCGCCAGAGACAGGCGTTGTCAATGCCGAAGCCGCGCAGGATTTGCGGCATCTGTCCGATGTGACCGAACGAGTCGGGCATGTAGCCGATCGGCATCTTCGGCCCGAAGCGGCGCGCGTTCCTGTCGCCCGCCAGCAGGTTGCGGATGTGCGCTTCGGGGCTGACGAGGAACATGTCGGGGAGGATGTGCCAGGGGCCGATGAGCGCTCGCCCAGAGCGGATGAGACGCGTCAGCGTGGACTCGGCCTCGGGACGCATGAGCAGGTAGTCGTCGAGGACGATCGTCTGCCCGTCGAGCATGAAATGCTTGTAGCCGCGGTCGGCCGCGAGGATGTCGAGGAGACCGTCCACGAGATGGACGAGTCGCAGGCGGAACTGCTGAAAGGTACGATACCATTCGCGGTCCCAGTGGGTGTGAGAGACGAGGTGGATGGTTTTCATGGGGCGGGTTCCAAGTGTCAGGTGTCAAGTGTCGGGTGTCAGGTATCAGGTGTCAGGTGTCAGGCGTCAGGATATTCATCCTTCGTAATTCAGAATTAGAGTTTCACTCTCTCTTCCGTCAACTCCCGCGCTTCAGCCATCGCCGCCTCGCGGATGGAGATGGGGAAGCGGTTGTTCAGCGGGCTGAGACGCGCGCCGAGCGCGGTCGGTTCGTAGAAGCCCCAGCGCGCCAGCCAGCGCGCGCCGCCCGTCAACGCGACCGAGTCCTTGAGTTCCGCGAGAGTCGCCGCGTCCCAGCCGCCGAAGAGACCGTAGAGGAAGGCGTAGAGCGGGAAGGACGGCAGGATGCCGATGAAGAAGATCAACACGCTGGTGAGCTGCTCGCCCTTCCAGAGGAGGCCGTTGACAAGGGAGAGAATCCCGAAGTGCGCCGCGCCCGCCAAAATCGGCGCGAGAAGCGACTGCCAGACGTAGAAGCGCTGCGGGAAGCAGAGTCTGTGGTTGATGAAGTACGCCGCCACGCCTTTCATCGTCAACCCGACGAAGTAGGCGATGATCAGCGCGGTCACCTGGAAGCGCGCCAGCAAAATCCACGCCAAAACCACGCGGATGACCTGCTCGGAGAAAACGAGGATGGATTTGAGCCAGGGTTTGTTCGCGCCGAGTTGGACGTTATCGCCCACCCACGAGGGGAATTGGAACGCGCCCCAGATTGTGAGCGGGATGACGTAGAGCGCGGCGCGCTGGAACTCCACGCCCGTGGAGCCGAGGATGAATTTCGGCGCCACCGCCAGCAGCACCGCGCCGATGAAGGCGCTGGTCAGGGCGTTGTATTTGTAGGCCATCGCGCTGTAATACTGACTGAGAATCTTTTTGCCGCTCGAGATCGCTTCGGAGATGGCGGGCATGACCCCGTCGTTCAGCGTCTGCGTCACGTTGAAGGCGAAGATGAAATTCTGCGCCATGCCCCAGTTCCCCCAGATCTCGGTGTAGTTGATCAGCCGCGTCTGCGTGATGGCGATCTCCGCCGCCTGTCCGAACGACCACGCCGCCGAGCCGAGCATTTCGAACACGCCGAAGCGGAAGCTGGTCTTGACCACGTCCCAATCGAAGTGCGCTAGGAACAGGACTTTCGCGTTGTACCCCACGCGGCGGTACAGGTAGAGTCCCCACGCGAAGGTCGTCAGTTCGGCCGCGTAGGCCGCGAGACCGAGTCCGAGCAGTCCGCCGAACGCGCCGCCGAACGAGGGATGTCCCTTGCCCCAGGCGTACATCAAACCGACAAAGATCGGCTGTACCAGCATCGGCACGAACACGCTCAACGCCAGGTCGAGCAGGCGCGAATAGTCGTTGCGTTGAAAGCCGTTGAACGCGTGACGGAAGACCTGGTAAAAACCTGGGATTTGAATGAAGGCATGGATGGCGATGCTCCACGCGTACAGCGCGTAAGCCGACCTGGGCGCGAGCGTGCTGGCGAGTCCCACCACGATCGCCACCTGCACCGCGCCCGAAAGCGCCTGCCACCAGATGAAGAACTGCCCGAACTGGATGCCGCGCCGCGGGTCGTTCACGCGATACTGCGACAGATACTTGATGAACGCCACGCTCGTCCCCATGTCGAAGAAATACCACGCCAGGTTAAAGAACTGCGTCACGCGTCCCCAAATCCCAAGCGCCTGCGCGGACGGCAGGATGAACGACGGCAGGATCAAATTCTGGTAAATGATGAGCGGGATGAACAGGACGAGGCCGATCGCCAGCGCGACGATGAACCCGCCGAGCGGACGGTGGAACCCGACCTGCTCCCACTCCGTCGCCTCCTCGCGGACCTCGAAGCGGGTTCGGTCCGAGACGATCTGGTCCAACGCTTCGGGGTGTTTCAGGCTGTGCCGTCGCACGAGGATGAACGCGGCGAACGTGGTGACCAGCATCAGTCCCAGGATCGCCCACAGGAAGTTTCGCTCTGCGGCGTGCGGCACGGGCGAGACGGGATACTCCGCGAACGAAAGCGGAGTCCGTCCCGCGGCGCGCTCGACGAGGTGATAGACCAGGTAATTGAAATATCCCCACTCCTGAATCTGGGGGTTGGCGTCGTTCAGGAAAGCGTTGACGACGAACTCGTTCGGCCGCGCCTGCCACAGGATCCATTCGCTGTCCTCGTACGCGGTCACGAGCGGCTGGACGGACGAGAGCGGCGTCTGTGCCTCGAATCGCTCCCGCACTTGCGGCGCTCCGTTCCAGATGATCTCCGTTGTCAGCGAATCGTCCACATCGAGCGAGGTCAGGCTGACCGCGTCTTCGCGCAGGGTCAACGTCAACGGGATTCCCGTCGCCGCGGCGACCTGGGCCTCGGTCAAGTCTGGGCCGAGGATCAGCGCCAGTCCCGCGCCCTCCTCCGTCCGTGCGCGGACCGCTTCGGGGTCGGGAATGACGCCGTTCAACACGATCACGTCCGCCTGCGCGAGGTCGTCCACCAGGACGAATTTCGCCAGTTCGAGCGCGGTCTTCACGCCGCCGTCAGGACCCGCGTAGAAAACGCGGATGGAGTCGTCGGCATGGGCGGGTTGGACGAACGAGAAGGCGATCAGGAGAGTTGCCAGGATGACAATGAGTTTTCGCATGGGGAATCCTTTTTGCCACAGATTAGCACAGATTACACGGATTTGGCGACTCCTGGGGGAGGAGTCTGCCTATTCCATCGTCCATTCCTCGTCTGTGTCAATCTGTGGCTAGATCTCTACCGCATTTTCCGCGATTGCCTTCGCAAACCAGCGGCCGCTATCTTTGACGATCCTCTTCTGCGTCTTCCAATCCACATAGACCAACCCGAAGCGCGGACCGTACCCCAGCGACCATTCGAAGTTGTCCATCAGCGACCAGTGGAAGTAGCCCTTGACGGGAATCCCGTCCTTGATGGCGCGGTGGACCTGCGCGAGGTGATTCCGCAAATAACGGATTCGCCGCTCGTCGCGCACGCGCCCGTCGAAGTCCACGCCGTCAGGCACAGGAACGCCGTTTTCCGTGACCATCAATTCGCAAGTTGGCTTGTAATCCCAGACGAGTTTCAACGTCTCATACATGCCTTCGGGATAGATTTCCCACATGCCCGAATATTCATTCCCCTCGGGATAGACCTGCTCCACGTTGACGACGGGAATCTTGTTGGAGTGTTTCATCACCGTCCGCGAGTAATAGTTGACGCCGAGGAGGTCCAGTTGGCGGATCTTTGCAAGGTCGCCGTCGTGGATGACTTTCCCGACCAGCAGATTCGCGATGGCCGCCTCCTGGATCGGAGACGTCCCTTTCAGCAGCGGGTCGAGGACGATGCGGTTCATGAACATGTCCACGCGCTTGGCGGCCTCCTTGTCCTTCTTCGAGTCCGTCGCGGGATGGACAGGATTCAGATTGAGCGTGAGTCCGACCTTCACGGGCTGTTTCGCCTCCGCGCGGATCGCCTCCGCCGCCAGCCCGTGCGAGAGCAGGAGGTGATGCAGCGCCTTCACCGCCGCGCCGATATCCTTGTTCCCTGGCGCGTGGTCGCCGAGGAAATATCCAATGAACGCGGCCACCCACGGCTCGTTGTGCGTCAACCAGACCTTGACGCGGTCGCCCAAACGTCCCGCCACGACGCGGGCATATTCGGCGAAATGTTCCGTGATCTCGCGCTTCGGCCATCCGCCCTGGTCTTGCAAGGCCTGCGGCAAGTCCCAGTGAAAGAGACAGACGTACGGCTCGATCTTCCGTTTGAGCGCCTCGTCCACGATACGGTCGTAGAAGTCGAGTCCCTTTTTGTTCACGGCTCCCGTCCCCGCGGGCAGGATGCGCGGCCAGGCCGTCGAGAAGCGATAGGCCTTCACGCCCAGTTCCGACATCAGGGCGAAGTCATCCTTCCAGCGGTGATAATGGTCGGCGGCCACGTCGCCGTTTTCGTCGTTCACAATCCTGCCCTTTGTGTGGCTGAACGTGTCCCAGATCGAAACCCCGCGCCCGTCCTCGTTCCACGCGCCCTCGATCTGATACGCGGACGTGGCGACTCCCCAGGTGAAATTTTTCGGAAACGCAAGCGTCTTCATGGATTCTCCTATCGGTTTGTGATGAACGGCAGCGCGCCCAGAATGACGCAGGCGCACAAGGCGATCAACGCGGCGACGAGACAGGCTGGCAGCGCGCGGCGGACCCACGTCCACAACGCGAACGCGTTCCATGCTTTTGTGACGACGGGCTGGGCCTGTCTCAGCAGCTCGCTGGCGTCTATCTCCTGACGCGGAGCGGGCGCGGCCACTTTGGGCGTTTTCTCCGCTTTGGGCGGCGCGTCCCTCCGCATGGACGCGGGGATGGTCAGGTTCGCTCCGCAGTAGGAGCAGGTCATTTGGGCGCGTCCCGCTTCGGGTTCGTTCGGCGCGCCGCAGGCAGGGCAGGGGAAGGTTGTTGGCATGGTTGCATTCTCCGTTGACTGCTATTATACGAGCATGAAGTCGAAATTAAAAACAAAAGGCTGACTCGAAGTTGAGTCAGCCAATCTGTGAAATTGTGCCCAAAGGGAAAATCTGTGGCTAATGCTCGCCCCGCGCCAGCGCCATGATCTCGTCGCGCGTTTCGTAGATTTTCACCACCTTCCCGTCCTGCATTTGGATGACGCGGTCCACGTACTGGCACATGCGCAGATCGTGGGTGACCATAATGCCAGCGCGGTTGTTCTCGTGGATGAGCGCCGCGAAGGTTTGCACAACCTGGAAAGCGCGCTCGGTGTCGAGGCTGGCAGTGGGCTCGTCAGCGAGAACCAGCGTCGGGTTGTGGATCAGGGCGCGGGCGATGGCGACGCGCTGTTGCTGTCCGCCTGACATCTGCGCGGGGAGGTTGGTCAGCCTGTCGCCGAGTCCGAGACGGGAGAGGAGTTCCGCGGCGCGGATGCGCTCTCCGTGTTTGAGTTTCCCGTTCAGTCGCAGCATCAACTCCACATTCTCCTGTGCGGACAGGAAGGGGATCAGGTTGTTGGACTGGAAGGTGAATCCGATCCGCTCGCGGCGCAGGATAACGCGTTGGCGTTCGTTCATCTTGGATAGGTCCTGCCCGCCGATGAGGATCTGTCCCTCGGTGGGGGAGAGCAACGCGGCCAGCATGGACAGCATGGTGGTCTTGCCCGAACCGCTCGGCCCGACGAGCGCGACGAACTCACCGTTCTTCACGCTAAAGGAAACCTTGTCCACGGCATAGATGGGAGCGCCATCCACCATGAAGGACTTGACGACATCTTTGACTTCGAGTGCTACATTGTTTTCCATGTTCCCCTCCTATGAAAGGCGCAGAGCCTTGAGCGGCTCGATGCGGACAGCGTAGATGATGGATACCAACCCGCCCGCGGGTCCGATGAGCAGAAGCGCAATGACCGCGATCAGCGAATTCGTCCCGTTGAAGATGATCGGCACGGTGGGCGGGAATGTCAGCGAGAAAACGTACGCCAGCCCGCCTCCGATTGCGACGCCGATGGCGGTCACCACCATGATCTGGATGACCGACGCCCACCCGACCACATCGTTCGAAGCGCCGATGGCTTTCATCACGCCGATCTGCGGCACTTTTTGCAGGACTTGGATCTGGAAGAACCCGCCGATGACCAGGATGCCGATCAGCAGGGTGAAGACCGCCTGCGTGTTGACCGTGCTCTGCTGGGCTGAGTAGCCAGGGACGTTGGCGATGGCGGTTGGAACATCGGCGATTTCCACGTTGCTGACGCGCGCCAGGATGTTTGCCTTGACCGTTTCGATATCCGCACCGCTCTTCACCTTGACCGCGACCACGTTGACCGTGGTGCTCTGGCGTCCCACCTCCGCGTCCGACTTGGTGCGCATTTTGTCCCAGTTGGAGAAGGTGACGAAGATGGACGGCGCAAACTGGTAGAGATTGCCATCCGTCATGCCGACGACCTTCAACTCGTAGAACTGATCCTCCGTCCCTTGCGTGGAGCGGATGGTGATGCGGTCGCCGACTTTGATGTCGGTGCGGAGCGCGACGTTGCGGTCGATCAGCACTTCGGCAGCCAATTCACTTTGCAAATTTGCGCCTTCTAGTACGGCAGGCGCGCCAGGCGTGCCAGGCTCGATGCCGAGGATGGATACTTTCAGCACCTCATCGTTTGGCAAAAGGATGGCCGTGTTCGACGCGGCGATGATGCCCGCGCTCTCCACCCCGTCTACGCGACGGATGGTGCGCGCCAGTGTCTTGTCCACGCGGCTGGAGGGGATGACGAAATCCGCCTTCTCGAGGAACACCAGCATGTCGGCGTCCAGGTTGGCGAGATATTGTTTGTTCGAGTTACCCAGTCCCTCCCCGAGGGCGGCGATGAACAAAACGAGCAACGTGATCAGCGCGATGACGAGACTGACCAGCAGGAAGCGTCCACGGTTGCGGACGATCTCTTTGACGGCTAGATAGATGGAAAGAAAAAAGTTTTTCATGATTTTTTGCGGCTCGGAGTGCGGCTCATCGTCTTTCTGGCAGGCTGGCGCTTGACCACTTTTTCCTCTGCGGGCGTTTGCACTCCAAATTTGCTTTCCTCGCCCTCTGGCGTGATATTGACTTCGATCGGTGTTGACCAGTCCATGCCCATGACGCCTTTCAGCAACAGGTCCACAGGCGGGTGATCGGCGATGTCTTCATAATAGTAGGGCAGGCGGACGCGGCCATCCGTCCCGATGATGAACGTGCCAGACATGACGAACGTGTCCTGACCCGCGGGGGCAGGCTCAGGCGAGAAGCCTTTCGTTGCCTTCAGGCGTTTGTTCGATTTCCAAATGTTGGGAGAGAGCAGGGTTTGGAAGAAGGAACCGCGCCCGAGGCCGTAGGCGGTATACGCTTTACGGTCAGGGTCGGCCAGGCAGGTCGCGCCCGGCGCACGGTCCGCGCAGAACGCTTTGGCCTGTTCAGGCGTCCCCTGCGTCATGATCGCAAGTGCCAATCCGCGCGCCTCGAGTTCGGGACGGACGTCGTGCAGTTCGTCCATCATCTCTTTGCATTGCGGACAGCCGAAGTGGCGCGTGAACGCCAGCACTAGCGTCTGTTTTTGCCAGAGCGTGGAAAGTTGAATGGTTTTCCCTTCCCCATTCAGAACGGGCAGGTCGGGGGCGGGATCGTTGAATTTGAGGTAGGCGAGTTTTGGCATAGGCGGCTATTTTAGTGTTTGGGACTCTCAAAACATATCAGGATATTCGGACGAATTTGTCAGAATTGTCGGTTGCTATTATTTTACGCTTTTTTCTTAACTAGTTGTAATCTCTTTTATCTTGACAGTGCAATCTTTCACGAGTATAAAACCGACTGACTGGTATGTTTTTGCCCGATTCGTGTTTTTTACCCGGCGGCCCGCTGGCCGCTTTTCTTGCGCATGTTGCCAATTATTGAACTACGCGGCGTAACGAAGATCTACTCCACCGAGGCGGGGGAATTTCCCGCGCTCCGGGACGTTTCGCTTTCCGTGCAGGCCGGCGAATTTCTGGGGATCGTGGGGAAGTCGGGCGCGGGCAAGTCCACTTTGCTGAACATGATCAACGGCGTGGACCGCCTGACCTCTGGCGAAGTGACCGTCCGCGTCGGCGCGGACGAGGCGGCGGTCCACCGTCTCGACGAGGGCCAGCTCGCCCTGTGGCGCGGACGCACGATGGGCGTCATCCTGCAATCCTTCCAACTGCTGCCCATGCTCACCCTCGTCGAAAACGTGACTCTCCCGATGGACCTGTGCGGGAACTACGAGTCCCGCGCGAGCCGCGAGCGCGCCATGGATCTGCTGCGTCTCGTGGAAATCGAGGAGCACGCGCGGAAATATCCCACCCAAATTTCGGGCGGACAGCAGCAGCGCGTCGCCATCGCGCGCGCCCTCGCCAACGATCCGCCCATCCTCGTCGCGGACGAGCCGACGGGCAGCCTCGATTCGATCACCGCCGACCACATCTTCAGCGTCTTCGAGCGCCTGGTGACGGAGAATGGAAAGACCATCGTGATGGTCACGCACGACAATTCCCTCGCGCCGCGCTTCTCGCGTAATCTCGCGCTGGCCGATGGGGAGATCGTCTCGGATGAGAAGAGGGCGGCATGAGCGCGATGACCGGCATCCCCAATCCGCAGGCGGCCGCGCAAATTGACAAAGCACGCCGTCAACCAGGCGGGAGCCTGCCTCCCATGATCGAAACGCGCCAGATCGTCAAGACGTTCAAGAATGCCGCAGGCGAGTTCTGGGCGTTGAAAGGCATTGACCTGACCATCGAGCATGGACAGTTTGTGTCCATTGTCGGCAAATCGGGGAGCGGCAAATCCACGCTGCTAAACATGATCACAGGCATCGACCATCCCACTTCGGGACGGATGATCGTCGGCGGCGTGGACATTTATCACAACATGAGCGAGAGTCAGCGTTCGCGCTGGCGCGGAAAAAATCTCGGCATCGTCTTCCAGTTCTTTCAACTGCTCCCGATGCTGACCCTGCTCGAAAACGTCATGCTCCCGATGGACTACGCGGACATGTATGAGTTCGAGGAACGCCCGCAACGCGCCAAGGAGTTGTTGACGCTGGTCGGGCTGGAGAAGGAAGCCGGTAAACTTCCCGCCGCTGTTTCGACGGGACAGCAGCAGGCTGCGGCCATCGCGCGCGCGCTGGCCTGCAATCCGCCGCTGCTCGTCGCGGACGAACCGACGGGCAACCTCGACTCCCGGTCCGCGGAGAAAATTGTGGAGGTCTTCCAAAAGCTGGTGGACCAGGGCAAGACCGTCGTGATGGTCACGCACGATCCGTCACTGACCTCGCGCACCGACCGCAACATCATCATTTCGGACGGCGAGTTAATTGACGAGACGGTCTCGCGTTCCCTGCCGCTGCTGCGCCACCGTCACATGTTGGAGATCACGAAAAAGGCGGCGCGAAAAACCTTCCAGCCCGGCGAAATGATTTTGGAATGCGGGCAGGGCGTGAGGAACCTGTATCTCATCGCCCGCGGCTCGGTGGACATAATGAAGAAAAACGGCGGCGGCAGGACGCTGGCGCGTTTGAATGAAGGCGACTTCTTCGGCGAGATCGAACTGCTGCGCGGCGGCGAAACCATCGCGTGCGTCCGCGCGGGCGAAGCGCCTGTGGAGACGCTCGTAGTGGACGGCGAAGACTTCCTGCGCATCGTCGCCGAATCGCCCATCACCGCCGAGGCGTTGGGCAGGATCGTTGAAGCAAGGCTGAGAGAGAACGCGGCAGGATGAAGGTAGAGAGCAGAGAGCAGAGAGCAGAGAGCAGAGAGCAGAGAGCAGAGAGCAGAGAACGGAGAGCAGGATTGCGGTCAAGATGACCATCTGACCACCCGACCACCTGACTACTCGACTACCCGACCATTAGACTATGACAATCCGACCTCGATGGCGCAAAGTCATCCACGATCTATTCGATAACAAGGCCCGCACGCTGCTGGTGGTGTTTTCCATCGCGGTGGGCGTGTTTTCCATTGGCGTGATCGCCGGCACGTATGTCATCATCTCCAACGACATGAGCGCCAGTTACGCGGCCAACGTCCCGGCCAACATCGAATTACGCATGGCGGACTTTGACGATTCCACCCTCGAATCGGTGCGAGACCATCATGGTATAGACGAGGCCGAAGGGCGGCGCGTGTTCAGCATCCGCGCCCGCGTGCAAGGCTCCACCCGCTGGACCGTACTGGAAATGGCCGCCTTCGACGATTTTGAAGGCAACAAGATCAACCTGCTGGTCCCCATCGAGGGGAAAGCCATCCCGGGCAAGCGCGAGGCGACGTTCGAACGCGACGCCCTCACGCGCGTCAAAGCGGACGTGGGCGACGTGATCGAGTTCCAGCTCCCCGACGGCTCGGTCAAATCCATGCCGCTCGTCGGCTCGGTGCAGGATATCGCCATGGGCGCGGGGGACTTCCTCGCCGCGCCCTACGCGTACATTGACCGGAACACGCTTCAATTTTTGCAGGAGCCGACGACCTACAACCGCGTCTACGCCACCGTCTCCGAGGGCGGCGACGACATCGAACACATCCGCGCGCTCGGCGCCGACCTCAAGACCGACCTCGAAAAGGGCGGCGCGTACGTCGTCCGTTCGCGCTTCGCCGAGACGCATCTGCATCCGCTGGCAACCACCGTCAACGCCATTCTCGGCATCCTGCTCGCGCTGGGCATCCTGATCGTCTTCCTTTCGAGTTCGCTTATCGCGAACACACTGGCCGCGCTGCTTCAACAGCACACGCGTCACATCGGCGTCATCAAACTCGTCGGCGGACGCAGCCGCCAGGTGCTGGCGATGTACCTCGCGTTGATCCTGTCGTTCGGCGCGCTGGCGCTGGCGATCGCCGTTCCGCTCGGCGGACAGGGCGCATATGGACTGTCGGCTTACATCGCGAGCGAGTTGAACTTCACCCTGCTGGGCTATCGCATCGTCCCCCTGGCGATTCTGATCCAGGCTTTGGTTGGGCTGCTCGTCCCCCTGATCGCGGGACTCGCTCCCATCCTCGGCGGGGCGCGCGTCACCGTTGTGGAAGCCATCAGCGGGGAGGCGGCCCGCGATGAAATGAGCCGCCGCAAGTCGGGAAAGAAGCGGGGCGTCTCGCGTTGGGAGTGGATCCAGACCCGCTTCACGATCCTGCTCGCGAAGCGCGGGATTCACATCCCGCGTCCGTTCGTCATCTCGCTGCGGAACACCTTCCGCCGCCGCAGCCGGCTCATCCTCACCTTGTTCACGCTGACGATGGGCGGCGCGATCGTCATCTCAGTTTTCAACGTGCGGGTCACCCTGCACGATTACATCGGCGCCATCAGCCGCTATTTCGTCGCGGACGTGTCGGTGGATTTTGACGCGCCGTACCGCCTGCGCGAAATGGAGCAGGCGCTCATGCAGGCTCCGGGCGTGGAGCGCGTGGAGGGCTGGCAGTTTCTGAGCGGCGAGTTGTTGAACGCGGACGGGCATGTGCTGGAAAACCTGAACATCTTCGCGCCGCCGGCCAACAGCGAACTGATCAAACCGATCCTGGTGCAGGGACGCTGGATCGAACCCGGCGACGTGCGCAAATTCGCGGTCAGCGAGGCGGTTTACAAATACTATCCTGCCCTGAAGCCCGGCGACTTTTTGAAGGTGTTGGCGCGCGGCAAGGAGGAGACCTGGGAAGTTGTGGGGATTTTCAAATTTGTGGACCGCGAAGGCCTGCTGGCCTACGCGCCGTACGAATATATTTCACGGACGACCAATCTCGCCAACCGCGCCTACATGTTCCGCATCGTCACCGACCGCCACGCGCGCGCCTACCAGGACGCGAAAGCCGAGGAATTGGATTCGTTCCTGCGGACGCGCGGCTTCAAATTGCACAACGCCGAAGCGGGAAACGCCTCGCTGGACGTCGCCGTCGAAAGCCTCGACATCCTCGTCGCGTTCCTGCTCATCATGGCGGTGTTGACGGCCATCGTCGGCTCGATGGGGCTGACTGGGACGATGGGCATGAACGTGCTGGAGCGGACGCGTGAGATTGGCATTACGCGCGCCATCGGCGCGGACGACCGGGCCGTGATGCGGACCGTGATCGCCGAGGGCGTGGTGATCGGGTTGATCTCGTTTGCGCTGGCGATCCTCCTGTCCGTCCCGATTACGTACCTGCTTTCGACGATCGTCAGCGTGGCGGTTTTCGAGACGCCGATCGAAGTCCACTTTACGTGGATGGGTTACGCCATCTGGCTGGGACTGGCGCTGGCGCTTTCGGCAGTGGCCTCCGTCGTCCCGGCGCGCAACGCGGCGACGATGACGATTCGGGAAGTGTTGGCGTATGAGTAGGGAAGAGAATAGAGAGCAGAGAGCAGGGAGCGGTAATTGGTAAATGTAGATTGGAGATTTGGAAGTGGAGCGTAGTTTGCGCTCTCTGGCGCAAGGCGGCAGACCGCCAGGACGCGTCGAGTATGACTTTGGAGACATGATATGAAAAAGATAATCGTTCTATTTTTCGTTTTTGCGTTGGCGCTCGCGGCCTGCGGAACTCCCGCGACCGAGGCGCCTGTCGCTGAAGCCGCGCCTGTTCCGCCGAACGCGGTCATCGCGGAGGGACACATCAAGCCCGTCCGCGCGGCGAATCTGTCGTTTCAAGCGCGCGGGATCGTCGAACAGGTCCACGTGAAGATCGGCGACCAGGTCAGCGCGGGCGACGTGTTGGCGCGCCTTTCGAACGCGAGCCAGGCCGAGGCCGGGTTGGCCGCCGCCAAACTCGAGCTTCTCGACGCCCAGCAGTCCCTGGATTCCCTCAACCGCACGGGAGGCGCGAACCTCGCCGCGGCATGGAGCGCCTACATGGACGCCCAGAAGTCCCGCGCCGAAGCGGAACGCAAATGGGAGCGCCTCGACCTCGACGCGGTTGACGATCGCATCGAAGACGCCAAAACAGACCTCGCGGACCGCGCCGAAGACCTGGCGGACGCGCAGGCCGACTTCGATAAATACAAAGACCTCGATAAGGACAACTCCAGGCGCAAGACCGCCGAAGACGAACTCGAAACGGCCCAGGAAGACTACAACGAAGCCGCGCGCAAACTCGAAGAAGTCACGCGCGAGCGCGACGCCGTCCGCGCCGCGCTGGACGCCGCGCTCGCGGCCGAGGCCGAAGCCAGCCGCCAGTACGAAATCTCGACCGGCGGCGTCAACAAGGATCAACTCGCGCTGGCCGAGGCGCGTCTCGAAAACGCGCAGGCGCAGGTTGCGGCGGCGGAAGCGGCGCTCGACAACTACATTCTGCGGGCGCCGTTCGACGGCCAGGTGGCGGATGTGGCTGTTTCAGCCGGCGAGCAGGTCGGGCCGGAAGCGCGGGCAGTGTCGGTCATAGACGCCTCCGCGTGGGTGGTCGAAACCTCCGACGTCACCGAGCTCGAAGTCGTGGACCTCGCCGTCGGTCAGGCGGCCAGCTTCGTTCCCGATGCCTTGCCCGGCCTCAAACTGGACGGGGTCGTCGCGGCCATCAGCCGGTCGTCCCATCTCCAGAGCGGCGACGTGCTATACACGGTTTACGTCACGGTCAAAAACGCCGACCCGCGCGTCCTATGGGGCATGACGGTGGAGATCACCTTCGAGCCGATGGAATAACCCTTCAAAAAACCAGGTTTCCCGCAGAGACCTGGTTTTTGAATCAAAGTTATAATCGCTCCATGCCAAAACCCCGTCCCCTCGACCCCGCCGCCAAACCGAGCGACCAGGTTGACAACGCCCTCCGCCCGCAGAAACTCGCCGACCTGATCGGCCAGGACCAGGTGAAGGAAAATTTATCCATCCTGATCTCCGCGGCGAAGAAGCGCGGCGAAGCCCTCGACCACGTTCTGTTCTACGGGCCGCCCGGCCTCGGCAAGACGACCCTCGCGCACGTCCTCGCCAACGAGATGGGAGTCAACGTCAAAGTGACGGCGGGACCCGCCATCGAACGCGCGGGGGATTTGGCGGCGATTCTCACCAACCTTCGAGCCGGGGACGTGTTATTCATAGACGAAGTCCACCGCCTCGGCCGCGCCGTCGAGGAAGTTTTGTACCCGGCCATGGAAGATTTCGCGCTGGACATCGTCATCGGCAAGGGGCCCTCGGCGCGCTCCATCCGATTGAAACTGCCGCGCTTCACGATCGTCGGCGCGACGACGCGGCTGGCGCTGGTCACCGCGCCGCTGCGGGCGCGCTTCGGCGCGGTCTATCGGCTGGACTATTACGACCAGCCCGCGATGCAGGCCATCGTCGCGCGGGCCGCGTCCATGCTGAACGTGGAGGCGGACGCGCCCGGCGTCGAGGAGATCGCCCGTCGGGCGCGCGGGACGCCGCGCGTCGCCCTGCGCCTGCTGCGCCGCGTCCGCGACTACGCCCAGGTGCGCGCGGACGGCCGCGTCCGCCGCGCGGTCGCGCGGGACGCGCTCGACCTACTTCAGGTGGATCCGCTCGGCCTCGACGACGTGGACCGCCGCGTCCTGAAGACCATCATCGAAAAATATAACGGCGGCCCGGTGGGCTTGAACACCATCGCCGCCTCCATCAGCGAGGAGCAGGACACCATTATGGACGTGGTCGAGCCGTACCTTTTGCAGTTGGGCTTCCTCGATAGAACCCCGCAGGGGCGCGTGGCGACCAAATCCGCATATGAGCATCTGGGTTTCGAGTGGAAGGACGAGGGCCAGCCGAGGTTGTTGTAAGGTTGAACGGTAATTTTCCTTTATAATCGGGACAAATCTCATCGTCCGCCGGGGAACCTGCCATGCCCGAACCGAGACCGTTGAAAGTTTTTCTGTGTCACGCGAAAGAAGACAAACCGCAAGTCCGCGAACTGTACCGCCGTTTACACGCCGACGGTATCGAGGTGTGGCTGGACGAAAGAAGTCTGCTGCCCGGCCAGGATTGGAAAGTGGAAATTCCGAAAGCGGTGCGCGAATCTGACGTGGTCATCGTTTGCATGTCGCCTGTGTCTGCGCGCAAGGAGGGTTTCGTGCAGGCGGAGATCAACTTTGCGCTGGACATGGCATTGCAAAAGCCAGAAGGTACGATTTATATTGTCCCCGCGAAATTGGAAGAGTGCGAAGTCCCCGATAAATTGAGCCGTTGGCAATGGGTGAATTTGTTTGAAGACGCGAACGACGGCTACGAGATGCTCATGCTTTCGCTCAAATTGCGGGCGAAGAATTTGGGCGCGAGTTTGGTTCCGCCGCCTCCGCAAAAAGAACCGGCGCGGACGGCGTCTTCGCAGCCGCAAATACAAAAGGTCAGTTTGCCGTCGAGTACGAAAATCGTCGCCGCCGCCAACCAGCGCAAACTGGAAGTGTACACGCTTGCAAACATGGAGTTCGTGCTTGTTCCAAAAGGCAAATTCATCATGGGCGGGACGGCAGATAACGAGAAGCCAAAAGGCGAGATCATCATCCCATACGATTATTGGATCGGGCGTTTTCCCGTGACCAACGCGCAGTATAACGAATTTATCGCGCCCGTGAAGGCGAAGCATCCTGTTGAAAATTGGTCAAAGATCAAAGACCACCCGGTGGTGAATGTGACCTGGAATCACGCCATGTCGTTTTGCATGTGGCTGAACGATGAGTTTGCCCACGAACTGCCCGATGGTTATACCTTCCGCCTGCCGACCGAAGCGGAATGGGAAAAAGCCGCGCGCGGCGTGAATGGTTTGGAATATCCCTGGGGCAATGTGTTCGACCCAACGCGCGCGAACTGTGAGAAATTCGCCCAGACCACCACGCCCGTTGGACAGTTTTCGCCGCGCGGCGATTCGCCTTTTGGCTGCGCCGATATGGCGGGCAATGTCTGGGAGTGGTGTCATTCACTTTACAAGCCGTATCCTTATAAGGCAGGTGACGGGCGTGAAGATGAGACTGTTGCTGAAAGAAGAGTCCTTCGCGGCGGCTCTTTTTATGACGACAGGAACGCCGCGCGTTGCGCGTTTCGCAACAGCAGCGTCCCCGACTACCTCTACCTCAACCTCGGGTTTCGTGTGTCGGCGTCTCCCATCTCTCCTGTATAGGCTCTTGGATTCTGAATTCTGAAATTCTGGATTCTGACCCCCTCCGCCGTAAGGCGGAAAAATTTTTTGAAAAATTACGTCCATGGAAGAATCGCCCATCTTCACCAAAACCTACGACCTGCTGTTGTGGTTGATTCCCGCAACAATGAAGTTTCCCAAAGAACAGCGTTTCGTGCTGGCGAAGCGGGTTCAAGATACTGTCTTCGATTTTCAAGAAGCGCTGATCGCCGCGGGCATGGGAGTCGAAAAGACGCGCAACCTGCAAGAGGCGGATGTGCTGTTGAGAAAATTGCAGGTGTACATCCGCATGAGCGTCAACCTGCAATTCCTCACGGTCAGACAGTATGAGCATGTTAGCAAAATGACGGTGGAGATCGGGAAGATTCTCGGCGGCTGGCGCAAGAAAGCGGGAGTATAATACCGACGCGTTTGGGGTACCGAACGCAGGGCTGGCTGGTCAACGCCGCGCGTTGCGCGTATCGCAACAACAACGACCCCGACAACCTCAACAACAACATCGGGTTTCGTGTGTCGGCGTCTCACGCCTTTCCGAGTTGTAAGCAAGGTCTCCGGGTTCTCAAAGAACTCGGAGATTTGCACCGGGCCAGAAATGCTCTACGCCCACGAGACGTAAGCCGAGGCAAAACAGGAGAGATGGCGCAGTCATGCCCTGTCTGGGCGTTTTCCGTCTTCATCAATGGGCAATGGAGGCGGGCAGCCCCCTGCGGGGGCGCTGCGCGGGGAAGGGCGCTCCGACAAATATAAAAAAGCCCCGCTCGTTGGAGTAGCGTTTCGCGAATCTCCGGGCGGGGCGCCCTTTTTACTCGCCAGTTTCGAGTAACTTTGGATGCGTGTATAATACCTGAAGAGGTTCAAATGGATACTCTCGTTACCCTGAAAAGCCTGCAATTCGTTGTGGACGCCAGTGGAAAACAGGCCGCTGTACAGGTGGGCATGGAAGACTGGCGAAAACTCCTCGATTATTTTGAGGAGTTGGAAGACCGCGCATCCGTAAAACAATTGTTACATCGCATCAAAATCGGGCCCGAGAAATCGGGCGCGCTCGATTGGCAGGAGGCGCGAAAACAATGGTAAAGCGGGGGAAACAGGCCGCCTTATCAATACGAAGACTTGCAGGAGCTTGTATCCAAACTTCGATGAACTTTGCGGCGCAATTCAAGCGCCGCTTTTTTATCCATATGACTGCTTCGCTTATGCACACCTCCGACTTCGACTATCCCCTCCCCGAATCCTCCATCGCACAGACTCCCCTCGAGCCGCGAGACTCCTCGCGTCTCCTCGTCTTGAAGCGCGGGACGCCGAATGTAGAACACCGTCTCTTCCGCGAGATCGGGGAGTATCTTCGCCCGAACGACCTCCTCGTCCTCAACCAGACGCGCGTCATCCCGGCGCGTCTCTTTGCGCGCAAATCCACGGGCGGACGCGTCGAACTGCTGCTCCTCCGCCGCCGCGATCTGTTGACGTGGGAGGCGCTGGTCGGCGGGAATGGATTGCGGATAGCCAGAAAGGTAAAGGTGGAAGACGGCCCCGAAGCCGAGATCGTGGAATTGCTGAACGGCTCCGAGCGGCTCGTCCGCTTCTCCGAACCGATTGAGCCGTATTTCCTGAAAGTGGGACACGTCCCGCTCCCGCCGTACATCCACGAGGAGTTGAAGGACCCCGAGCGCTATCAAACCGTCTACGCGCGCGAGTCCGGCTCTGCCGCCGCGCCCACGGCCGGACTCCACTTCACGCCGCGGCTGCTGGACGAGTTGCAGGGCAGGGGAGTGAAGATCGCCTACGTCACATTGCACGTCGGTCTCGACACCTTTGCCCCCGTCAACGAGGACGACCCCGCCGAGCATAGAATCCACACCGAGTGGTGCGAACTTCCGCAAGCCGCTGCTGACGCCGTCAACGAAACCAAACGCCTCGGCGGACGCGTCATCGCGGTCGGCACGACCTCCGTCCGCACACTCGAAACTGCTGCCAATCTCCAATCTCCAATCTCTGCTTACTCTGGCCCCACCTCCCTCTTCATCCTCCCCGGCTATCAATTCAAAATCGTGGACGCCATGATCACAAATTTCCACCTGCCCAAGTCCACGCTGATCATGTTGGTCAGCGCCTTCGCGGGGCGGGAGAAGATTCTCGAAACATACCAACTCGCGGTCAGGGAAGGCTATCGCTTTTACTCTTTCGGCGATGCGATGTTGATCCTCTAACCGCCAACCCTAGTTCCAGTCTCCAATCTCCAGTCTCCAATCGCCTCATGCAAACTCTCACCTCTCTCAATCAACAAATCACTTCCTGCCGTCTCTGTCCCCGCCTCGTCGCTTGGCGCGAGGAAGTGGCGCGGGTCAAGCGCAAGGCGTATATCAACGAAGAATACTGGGGCAAGCCCGTCCCCGGATTCGGCGACCCGAACGCGCGCGTCCTCGTGGTGGGACTCGCCCCCGGCGCGCACGGCTCGAATCGTACCGGGCGACAATTTACCGGCGACGCCTCGGGCAATTTTCTCTATCCCGCCCTCTTCCGCGCCGGGTTCGCGAACCAGCCTGTCTCGGTCTCGCGCGACGACGGCCTGACTCTGCGCGACCTGTACCTCACCGCCTCCGCGCGCTGCGTCCCTCCCGACAACAAACCCACGCCCGAAGAACTCGCCAACTGCCAGCCGTATTTGGAAGCGGAGTTGAAAATCATCCATCCCAAAGTGATCGTGTGTTTGGGACGCATCGCCTTCGAGCGGATCTTAAAAATTTACGGCCTGCGAATCTCGGAATATAAATTTTCGCACGGCGCAACTTACTCACTGACGACTGATCGCTGGTTACTATGCTCTTACCACCCCAGCCAGCAAAACACGCTGACGGGAAAACTCACCGTCGAAATGTTCGACGAAATCTGGCGGCAAGCCAAATCCCTCCTCGATACTGCCCACTGATCACTGCTCACTGATAACTGATTACCGATCACTGATCACTGATGACTGACCACCCATGACTCCCGAACGTATCGCCTTTCTTGGATCGGGCGAGACCTCCCTCGCGGGCGGCCGCGTCTTCGAGACTCTCGCCCGCCTCCTTCCTGACCCGCCGCGGGCCGCGATCCTCGAGACGCCTGCCGGCTTCGAGTTGAACTCGGCCTCCGTCGCGGGACGCGTCGCCGACTTTCTTCGGACGCGCCTGCAAAATTACAATCCCCGCGTGGACGTGGTCCCCGCGCGCAAACGTCATTCCCCCTTCAGCCCCGACGATCCCGAAATCTTAAAACCCCTCCTCGACGCCAATCTCATTTTCATGGGACCCGGCAGTCCCACGTATGCCGTCCGCCAGTTGAAAGGGACTCTCGCCTGGGACCTGATCCGCGCGCGTCATCGCCTCGGCGCGGCGCTCGTCTTCGCCTCGGCCGCGACGATCGCGGTCGGCGCGTGGACTCTGCCCGTGTACGAAATTTACAAGGCGGGAGAAGACGTCCGCTCCCTGCCCGGGCTCGATCTGTTCGGCGATTTCGGCGTTTCGCTTTCCTTCATCCCTCACTGGAACAACGCCGAGGGCGGCGAGGATTTGGACACCAGCCGCTGCTTCGTCGGCATGGAGCGCTTCGCGCAGTGGCGCGCCGCCCTGCCGCCCGGCCAGACGATCCTCGGCCTGGACGAGCATACGGGCTTGGTCGTGGACTTCGAAAAGCAGGAATGTACGGTCAGCGGGGTGAGTTCGGTTTCGTTGATACGAGATCGCGATCTGAAAATCTACGCCTCGGGAAAAGTATTTCCGCTCGCCGAATTGGGTGAATTCGAGTTGCCCGCGCCGGAGATGGGTATCTCGTCCGCCGCATGGGAACTGGCGCGCGGCGCGGGTCGGACGGAGTCGGAATCTCCCGACGCGGAGACGCTGTCCCTGCTCGACGCGCGCGGACGGGCGCGCGCCGCGAAGGACTGGGAGACCTCCGACCGTTTGCGCGATCAGATTGCCGCCCGCGGCTGGTCGGTGACCGATACCGCCGAAGGCCAGACCGTGAAGAAGAATCCCCGATAATCTTAAAATTTAAGATTCAATGAATTTCTGCTCGCGCGTTTTCAATCTGAACGCGCGCGCGGTTTTTTATATTCCAACCTTAAAGTTTTCTTTTTTGCGCGAATGTTAAGGTCTGTAACCTTGATTCTTATTCGGAATGTAGTATAAATCGAATCGAAGTCGTTTCGATGAAAGGAGAATCTTAAATACATCAATGGATGCCGACGATTCATTAATTGCGCTCATCTACAATCAGGAAGAGGAGATTGTTAAGGGCGATTCGCAAGACCTGATCGCGTTGCAGTACACCACGAAGACAGCCACATCCATATACGAAGCCTTGAAACGTCTCGGCTATCCGACGGTGATGGTGCCGGTGCGGGACGACCTGGAGGCGTTCGCCCGCGAACTGGGACAGTATTCGCCGCGCAATACTTTTGTGTTTAACGTTTGCGACGGATTCGCCGGGGACAATTTCAGCGCGTCCCTCATTCCGCAGGCGCTCAAGGAACTGGGCTTTAAATATACGGGATCGAAATCCGAGGCGGTCCGCTTATGCACAGACAAGGCGCGCGCCAAGCGCCGCCTCCTCCGGCAGGGAGTCCCGACTCCCGCTTATCAGTTGTTCTCCAGGCCCAAAGGCGGAGTGTCGCTGCAATTCCCCGCCATCGTCAAGCCGGTCCGTGAGGACGCCAGCCTGGGCATTAACGAAAATTCGGTGGTGACCAACGCCAGCGATATGTTCGACCGCGTGGATTACGTGGTGAGCGAGTACCGCCAGCCCGCGCTCGTGGAAGAATACATCACCGGGCGCGAGTTCTCCGTCTCGATGTGGGGCAACGGCACGATGGAAGTGATGCCCATTTCGGAACATGACTTTTCCGCGGTGGACGACCCGCTGAAATCGCTCCTCACCTACGAGTCCAAGTGGCTGGAGGATTCATTCACCTACAACTCGTTCAGCGTGATCTGTCCTGCCGAGCTCACCAAAAACGAGGAAGAGACCGTCAAGACGACGGCCGTCAACGCCTTCCGCGCCATTGGGCTGCGCGACTTCGGCCGCGTGGACATGCGTTATCGTGACGGCATCCCCTACGTCATTGACATCAACGAACTTCCCGATCTCGCTCCCGACGCCGGGTTTGCCAACAGCGCGGAGAAGGCCGGCTATCCCTACGACCAGATGGTGGACCGCATCCTCAGCCTGGCGCTGCACCGCGAAGGTTGGAAATGATCTTCGAACCAGCCAAACCGGAAGACCGCCAGGGCATCCTGGCGGTCACCGCGAAGATAGACGTTTTCACGGACGAGGAAAAAGATACCGTCCGCGAGCTGTGGGATGACGGCGGCTACGATTTCCTCGTCGCGCGCCGCGACGGACGGGTGGTCGGGTTTACCTGCTACGGCGAGCGCGCCCTCACCGAGGGGACGTACGACCTGTTTTGGATCGCCGTGGACCCGTCCGCGCGGAGGCTGGGGACAGGGAAAAGCCTGATGCGCGCGACCGAGGCCGAGGTCCAGAAAAGAGGCGGACGGATTCTGATCGCGGAGACCTCGGGCATGGAGTCGTACGCGTCCACGCGCGCGTTCTACGAATCGGTCGGGTATCAAAAAGAAGCGGTCATCCGCGACTTCTACAAGCCGGGCGACGATCTGGCGATCTACACGTTACACTTTTAAGTTTATTTCCCCAACTACCAGCCCCAGCCGTAGCGGATTGCCAGCCGCCTTATTTGTTTGTTCCTTTGTGAATCATTCCCCTCCCATACTTTTCCTGCAACGCGTCCACGGCCTCCTGCAATTTGCGGGACTTCTCCGTGTTCAAATCCCACAGCCCAAGTTGGCGGACGGGTTCTCCCAGTCCCGTAACTCCGACCCCGATCAGGCGCACGGCCTCGTCCGATTTGCGGACGGTCTTCAGCAGCGCCAGCGCGGCCTGCGCGATTTCATCTTCCATGTCCGTCGGGCGGTTGATGGTCGTTTGGCGCGTCAGGGTCGTGAAGTCGGGCCAGCGCAGTTTAAGTTTGATCGTCCTGCCCGCGAGGTTCTCGCTCCTCAATTGCCGCGCCACCTCGGCGGATTGCTCCCGCAGGGTCGCCTCCAATGTTTTGTCGTCGCGGACGTCGCGCGCGAAGGTCGTCTCCTGGCTGATGGATTTGGTCTCGGATTCCGTGACGACGGGACGCTCGTCCTCGCCGCGCGCGTGACGGGCGAGGTCGCGTCCGGGCTCGCCGAAGCGCCGCGCCAGTTCGGACGGGGGCCAGCGCGCGATGTCGCCGATGGTGTGGATGCCGAGTTCCGCCAGACGCGCGGCGGTCTTCGGGCCCACGCCCCACAGCATGTCCGCAGGCAGGGGCGCGAGGAACGCGGCCTCCTCGCCCGCGGGGACGACGGTCAGCGCGCAGGGCGGCGCGTTTCCCTTCGCGGCTTTCTTCCCGACCTCGGTGGCGATCTTCGCCACGAGTTTGTTGGACGCGATCCCGATCGAGCAGGGCAGTCCCAGGTCGTCGCGGATGCGCGCTTGAAGTTCACGCGCGACGCGTTCGACGGGGCCGCGCAGGTCGGCGAGGTCGAGGAAGGCCTCGTCAATGGAGATCTGCTCCACGAGGGGAGTCAGGTCCCGCAATTTCGCCATCACATTTTTGGAGACTTCGCTGTAGGCGCGGTGACGTCCCGGGATGACGATCAGGCCGGGACAGATCCGCAGCGCGCGCGACATCGGCATGGCGCTGCGCACGCCGAACATCCGCGCCGCGTAGGAGCAGGAGGCGACGACGCCGCGCTCGTCGGGACGTCCGCCCACCGCGAACGGCTTGCCGCGCAGGGACGGATCGCGCGTCTCTTCGACGGCGCAGAAGAAGGCGTCCAGGTCGAGGTGCAGGATGACGCGTGGCATGAGACGATTATAGTACGCTTGCAGGGTCGCTTTCGCGCCGCGGCAAATTTGGCAACTTCGGAATATTGAACTATCTCTGGAGTAAGGATATACTAGAAAAGTCTGGAACATATTGCTCTTGTCCTTCGTTTGAGACCAGGAAGCATCGAACTGTTAAAGGAGGATGCGATGAGAACCCGATCTATCATTATTTCAGCGGCTGTGCTGACCGCCCTGCTGTTTTCCTTCCTGCCGATGGCGGGAACGGGACCGCAGACGGCCGCCGCCGCGACCGTCTGCGACGCCGCGCAGTTCATCGCCGACGTGACCGTCCCCGACGGCTCGATCATGGCGCCGGGAACCGCATTTAAAAAGACCTGGCGGCTGAAGAACGTCGGGACCTGCACGTGGAGCAAGGATTACAGCCTTGTGTACGCGAGCGGCGAGAAGTTTTCCGGTCCCACCTCGGCTCTTTTGGGCGTCTCGGTGGCCCCCGGCCAGACGGTGGACATCTCCGTTGATCTGACCTCCCCGTCCAGCGCTGGAAAATTCCGAAGCAACTGGCAGCTGGCAAACGCCTCGGGCAAGACCTTTGGTATCGGTTACAACGCTAAAGGCGTGTTCTGGGTGGAGGTCGTCGTCTCGGGCGGCGGCAGCGCCGGCGTGGTCTACAACTTCGCGGACAAAGCCTGCGACGCGGCCTGGTCGAGCGGCGCGGGGACTCTCCCCTGTCCCGGAACGGACGGCGACGCGAAGGGCTTTGTGCTGAAACAGGCCAATCCCAAACTGGAGAACGGCGTGGCAGACGCCAACCTCGGCCTCCTCGTCTCGCCGCAGGCCGTCAACAACGGCTACATACAGGCGGTGTATCCCGCCTTCCGCGTCCAAAGCGGCGACCGCTTCCAGGCCATCGTCAGCTGCGAACACAACGCTACATCCTGCTACGTCGCTTACCGCCTCGATTATCAGATCGGCTCGGGCGCAGTGCAGACCTTCTGGACGTTCCGCGAACGATACGAGGGACAGTTCTACCGCGCCAACCTCGACCTGAGCCGGCTGGCCGGCCAGGACGTGAAGTTCATCCTCTACCTCAGCGCCTACGGCTCCCCGACCGGCGACCGCGCCTTGTGGGGCAACCCCGTCATCTATCGTTCGGGCGGCGGGAACGTTACGCCCGTCCCGACCACGCCCGGCCCCATTTCGGGCTGCGACAAGGCGCAGTTCATCGCCGACGTGACCGTGCCGGACAAATCGGTCTTCGCGCCCGGCGCGGCCTTCAAGAAAACGTGGCGATTAAAGAACATCGGTACTTGCACGTGGACGACCGGCTACTCCCTCGTCTTTTCCAGCGGCGAGAAGATGGGCGGCCCCTCCTCGGCGGCTTTCCCCACCAACGTCGCTCCCGGCCAGACCGTGGACCTCTCCGTCAACCTGACGGCCCCTGCCGCCAGCGGGACCTTCCGCGGCAACTGGATGTTGAAGAACGCCAGCGACCAGTTGTTCGGCATCGGCGCGAAGGCCAGCAACCCCTTCTGGGTGGAGATCGTCGTCACTGGCGGGCCGACCGTCACGCCCGGCCCCACCGTCACGCCCGGCGGACCGACCGTCACGCCCTCATCCGACACGGCCTATGACTTTGCGGCGCACGCCTGCGAAGCGAAGTGGGTGAGCGGCGCGGGCGTCCTGCCTTGCCCCGGCGCTGACGGCGACGCGAAGGGCTTCGTGTTGAAACTGACCAATCCGCAACTCGAAACCGGCGCCGCCGATCCCCGTCCCGGCCTGCTGACCAACCCGCAGAACACCACCAACGGTTACATCCAGGGCATCTTCCCCGCTTTCCGCGTGCAGAAAGGCGACCGTTTCCAGAGCATCGTCAACTGCCAGTACGGAGCCGCCTCCTGCTATGTGATTTTCCGCCTCGACTACCAGATCGGCGCCAACCCGCCCAAGACCTTCTGGACCTTCGGCGAAAAATATGACGGGCAGTACTACCAGGCCAACCTCGACTTAAGTTCCCTCGCCGGGCAGGACGTCCAGTTCATCCTGACCGTGATGGCGGGGACCTACGCCGCTGGCGACCGCGCCGTTTGGGTCGCGCCGCGCATCCAGCGCGTCGGCGCCTCCGAGAGCGTCTCTTCGGCGACGACGGCCGCCGCGACCGCGACCCCGTCCGCGCCGACGACCGCCCCGACGACCGCCGCGCCCGCGACCCCGTCCGCGACGGATACCACAGGCTGGACCGTCTTCCAAAACCAGAAATACGGCTTCACGTTCAAGTATCCGCCCGGCTCCACCGTCGCTTTGCAGGAGGACGACGACGCCCGCATAGACCTGCCCTTTGCGCAGGGGACGCTCCTTACGTCCAAGTACATTGACATTAAAGTTGTCGAAGGCGCCAACCCGTGTAAAAACAGCGTCGCGGGAAGCCCGCCCGCCTCTTCGGGCGACGCGGCGTTCAACGGCATTACCTTCCTGAAAGAGACCGGCAGCGAACCGGCCGCCGGGAACGTGTTCGATTGGGAAGTCTATTCCGCCGCCCGTCCGACCAACGCCTGCGTCAGTATCGGCTTTGTCCTGCGCTCTTCCAGCCCGGGCGCTTACTCCACGCCGCCGCCCGCCTTTGACCGCGCCGCGGAGTCCGCCGTCTTTGCGGTCATCATGTCCACTTTCGCGTGGATACCGTAGGAGACCTTCTTCCGTAGCGATTTGATTCCGTAGAGACGTTGCGTTGCAACGTCTCTGCGTTTTGCGCCATGCCGAAAGACGACCGCCCCCTCATCCTCCTCGCCGACGACGACCCGTCCATCGCGGACACGCTCGCGCCCTTCCTTGAGCGCGCGGGATTCCACGTCCTCACCGTCTCCGACGGGGCGGCCGCGCTCGACAAGATCCGTTCGCGCCGTCCCGCGCTGGTGATCCTCGACGTGTTGATGCCGCGCATGGACGGGCGCGAAGCCCTGCGCCGCATCCGCCGCGAGAATCTCTGGCTGCCCGCCATCCTGTTGACGCAGGTCGGCGAATCGTCCGAGCGGGCTCTCGCGCTCGAAGAGGGCGCGGACGACTACCTGAACAAGCCGTTCGATCCCCACGAACTGCTGGCGCGCATCCGCGCCGTGCTGCGGCGCGCCCGCCCCGGCGAACGTTCCCTCTCAGCCTCGTGGACTCTCTCTGCCCTCGATCTCGTCCTCGACCGAAAAGCGCGCCGCGCCTCGCTCAAAGGCGATCCCCTCGACCTGACGCCCAAGGCCTTTGCCGTCCTCGAATATCTGATGACTCATCCCGACGAATGCGTCTCGCGTGAACGTTTGCTGGAAGCCGTCTGGGGCTGGGAATATCCCGCCGGGACGCGTACCGTGGACACGCGTATGGCCGAACTCCGCCGCGCTCTCGACGACGACCCCGAGTCCCCGCGCTACATCGAAACCGTCCCCGCGGAGGGATACCGCTTCGCCGCCCCGGTGAAGGGGGAGTAGCGTCTCCGCATGGACCCGCGCTCGACGCTCCGCGATCTTTTGATTAAGGCGATCAACTCGCGCGTCACGCGTTTCGTCATCTCCGTCCTGCCGCTGGCGGCCGGGCTGCTGGCGACGATCTACGTGCAGAATTTCCTCGACCCGGTCCCCATCCTCGCCTTCCGCGTGGACATTGGGATCGCCGCGCTGCTCTTCGGCTCCTTCCTGACGCTGCTGCTCGGCGCGTACTTCTTCGGCGACGAATCGCGCGGCTGGTTCGCGCGCGGCGAGATGGACGACGTCCGCCGCGAGATGGAGGAGAACCGGCGGCAGTTCATCCGCCGACTCGACCACGAGATCAAGAATCCGCTCACGGGACTCCAGGCCGCGCTCGTCAACATGTCGGAGGCCTCCGCCGACGCGGACCGCCGCCGCGCGGGGGAGAACGCCCGTCACGCGCTGGAGCGTCTCAAACGCCTGCTCGCCGACTTGCGGAAACTGGCCGAATTGGAAAACCGCCCGATCGAGCGCCTGCCGGTGGACGTCCCCGCCCTGCTCGAAGATGTGACCGAGGCCGTTCGCTCCCTGCCCGCCGCGCAAGACCGCAAGATCAACCTGCTGATCGCGCGCGTCCCCTGGCCCTTTCCGCCGGTGACGGGCGACCGCGACCTGCTCAGCCTCGTCTTCTACAACCTGCTCGAAAACGCGCTCAAGTTCACCGCCTGTGGCGACTCGGTGGAAGCCCGTACGCTCGAAGACGGGAGAGCCATCGTGGTGGAAGTGGCCGACAGCGGCGCGGGGATCGCGCCCGCCGAACTGCCGAAGATCTTCGACGAACTCTACCGGGGCGTGAACGCGCGCGGGACGGAGGGTTCGGGCCTCGGCCTCGCGTTGACGCGCCGCATCGTCATCCTGCACGGGGGCAGTCTGGAAGTCCGCTCGCGGCAGGACGATCCGCGCGGCACGGTATTCACAGTGCGATTGCCGGCCGCGAGAAAATAGCGGCTTTTCCTGTTACAGAACTGTGACATGCCTGCCACAATCCTGTAACAAGCGGGGAGTATAAATAAGGCATGGAACGATTCACGCTTGCCCAGCCCGACGAATCCGACCTCATTGCTCGCGCCCAGCGCGGCGACCTGGAGGCCTTCAACGACCTCGTCCTGCTTCACCAGGACGCGCTCTTCAACATCGCCCTGCGCACCCTCAACGACGAAGACCGCGCCGCCGACGCAGTGCAGGAGGCGCTCATCTCCGCCTTTCGCAGCCTGCGCTCCTTTCACGGCGGATCGCTCCGCGCCTGGCTGGCGCGCGCTGTCGTCAACAAATGCTACGACGACTACCGCCGCGTGACGCGCCATCCCAGCCTCCCGCTCATGCCCGTCGTGGACGGCGAGGAGATGGAGAACTGGGACTGGCTGCGCGATCCCAGCCCCTCGCTCGAAGACCGCTTCGACAATACCGAACTCGGCGGCATCCTCCAGGCCTGCATGACCTCCCTGCCGTTCCAGGCCCGCGCCGTGCTTGCGCTCGTGGACGTGGACGGCCTCTCCTACGAAGAAGCCGCCGCCGCGCTCCGCGTCCCTATTGGCACCGTCAAAAGCCGGCTCGCCCGCGCCCGCGCCGCCATGCGCCTGTCCCTGCAAAACTACGCCCACGTCCTGCCTTCCGCGTATCAATCCTTTCAACCCGCATTGGCGTAGAGCGGGATGACATTCCGCATCACGCTTCAAGGAGGTAACGTCGTGCGCCGCGCCGTTTTCCCATTTCTCATCCTGACTCTCATCCTGACCGCCTGCGGGACCTTCGAAGTTTCCCTCACGAACAGCGACCAGCTGGCCTCGACTCCCGCCTCCGACTCCGCCGACGCGGGGCGCGCCCCCCTCAGCATGGACTCCGCTTCGGCCGAGATCCGCCAGCGCCTGATCGAAAGCCCCATGAACTGGCGGACGATCTTCATGGACGCCCGGGTCGTCTCGGCGGGCGAACCGGACCGGCGCGTGCAAGCCTGGGTGGACCAACCCGCGCTGTCGGCGCGCGTCCTCGGCGGCGCGGCGGATGGCAGCGCCGAATCCCTCCGCGCGGTGGACGGCGCGAGTCAACTCGACTTGAACATCCTCACCGGCGAATCGTCCATGACGCCTTTCTCCGGCGGGGAAGCCGCGCCTCCCTTCACGCCCCAGCCGCCCGCCCTGGACGACAACGTGATCGAGCCGCACCCCCTGTCTTCCGTCCTCGGTTCGCCGCTGGACGTGTTGATCTTCCCCTCGGCGATCGCGCAGAACGAAGGGGCGTTCAAACCCGTCGGCATGGAAGTGGCGGCCTATCGCCTCGCGCTCATCGTCGAGTGGACTTACAGCCAGAACCAGCTTCCCTCCTACCGCGCCTGGGTGGACGTTTCGACCGGCGTATTTTTGCGCTTCCAGCAGTTCGACAAGGGCGGCGGGACGGACATACTAAGCGAGACGACGGTCTCCCGCGTGGACTACGACCTGCCCTTCCCGGCCGCTTTTTTCAGCCCGATCGTCAGCGCCATGCCGGATTTCTCCGAGGACCCGCTCGCGCTGGCCGTCTCCTCGGTCACGCCAGCCGCGCCCGCCGAGACGGATCCCCTCGGGTGGATCTACTCCTTCGTCGCGGATCACAGTTACCCCGTCCGCGTGATGCGCTGGGTGAGACTCCCCGCCTCGTGCGCGGTCGGCGCGGCAGATTGTCCCCGCCCCGAGGTCGTCAAGATGCCCGTCCCGTTGACTTCCGCGCTCCAACCCGTGGTCTGGTCGCCGACGCGGAACGAGGCGGCCTGGGTCTATCCGCTCGATCCCGACCAGCGCATTTGGACGCTGCATCTCTTCGACGCGGCCGCGAAGACCTGGAAGGAACTGGCGCAGATGGATCGAAGCATGGATCCGCCGACATGGTCGCGGAGCGGAGAGTGGCTTGCGTTTCGCGCGCAGGACGGAAAGGGCGGCACGGATGTGTATGTCGTGCGCCGCGACGGGAACGACCTGAAGCGGCTGACGGCCAGTCCCGACCTCCCTGCGGAGGGCCGGCCATACGTGATGGACGCCTGGCTGGGCGAAAACCTGGCGCTGCGTTCGGCCAACTCCGACTGGACGGGAGCGGCGTTCCTGATGCGCGTCAGCGACGGCTCCGCGGAGCCGTTCCCCGAAGCCGCGTTGACGAACGGCCCTTTCGTCGAATCGCCCGACGGCGGCCTGCTGGCCTATGTGGATTTTGAAGACAACAGCAGGAAACAACTGGCGCGAACCGTCACCCCCGACGGGAAAACCCGGGACGACCTCGCGGCCTTTGTGAGCGGAATCGTGACGGAACTGACCTGGTCGCCCGACGGCGGGCAACTGGGCTTCGTTCACGTCACGGATGATTTTTCCAACGTCTACGTGATCAACCGCGACGGGCGCAACCTGCGCCAGGCCTTCGCGAGCAAGACCGACGCTCATTTCGTATTTTCGCCCGACGGCAAATATCTGCTCGTGCAGACCATGGACGGAACCGGCCAGCATTTGTACGCGGTCAACCTGTCCACATTGGAATCGAGGCTGGTTCAGGCGCCGGGCGTTCCGCTGGATTGGGCGTGGGCGTTTGCCTCGTGGGTGAAGTAGGAGGCTTTGCCGCGTAGATGGAGTTCGCCCTAAATGACGAAAATTTGGAATCCCGAAGTTCTACTTCGGGAAAGCCGCAAGTGGAACTTGCGGAATCCCTTTTATTCATATCAGGTCATCGGCGCAGGCGGTATAGCAACGGGCCGACCTGCTCAACTTGATAGCGCTCGCTTAATTGCGGGGTTGTCATTGTGAAGTAGACCGGGCGTCGCTCGATGTTGGCGTCAATATAATCGAACGCGGAATCCGCTATCGTGTAACTCTCATTGACGAAGGCCTCGTGGATGCTCACGTCTGCGCGCGCCTTCAAAACCTGCGCGGTGTACACGAGGCTGTATAACTTGTCCCAGTCGGTGAAGAGGATGGCGCCTGGCTCCAGTTGGGCGAGGACTTTGCGCGCGTCCTGCACGGCCTTGTCGGGAGCGAAGATGGGATAGATGTGGTCGCGGCGGACGAATTCGGGATAGCCTTTCTGGATGGCGGGACGAAGGTCCGCGCGCGCGTCCCAGAGCGGGAGCAGGACGAGGGTCAACCCCGCCGCGCCGAGGACGAGACGCCTCGCGCGTCCCGCCGCGGGGTTCCGCTTCAGGAGCGAATCCAACCCGTCGAGAAACGCGCTGGCGCCTGCGCCCATCCAGGCGGCGAGGAAGACCATGGCGGGGACGTAGAACTCGCGGTAAATGGAGAACGAGACGGTCACGGCCAGTCCCCAAATGAGCAGGAAGCCGACGAGGGGGTAGAGTCCGTCGCGCCAGCCCGCGCGGACGAACAGCGCGGCGACGCCGACGAGGGTCAGGACGGCGGCCCAGGGCGGAAAGAACGAGGCGAATTCCGCCAGCCGCGTTTGGATCGCGTCGGGCGCGGCGCTGAAGAAGTAGGACCAAAAATGGCTGGCAGGGAAAATGGCGAACAGCCGCTCGAGGGGCGCGTCGAATTGACTCACGGTCAGGCCGAACGCGCTGAGCGACGGGCGGTAGACGGTGTTGTAGATGCTGGAGGGCGGGTCGTGCGCGTCCACGTAGAGGAAGGCCGCGAAGGTCAGGGCGAGACCGAGGGCCGCGCCCCCGGCCGCGGCCGTCCACGCGGACCGGCGGCGGGCGCAGGCCGTCATGTAGATCAGGACGGAGGCCGCGGTCATCACGACGGCGCTGTGAATCCCGACGCTCAACCCGCCGAGCAATCCCGCTGCGAAGAGATAGCGCGCTTTCCCCGTGCGGCTCCAGAGTAGGACGAGCAGCCACACGCCGGCGATGAACCCGGCCGCGGGCGCGTAGGATTCGGCGACGAGGGTGCGCCACCAGTAACCGGCAGTTAACGTCATCAGCGCGGCCGCGGAGACGAGCGCGGCGCGGCGTCCGTGCAGCAGACGTCCGATCAGGTAGACTTCCGCCACAGCCAGCGCGCCGAAAAATGCGGACATCAGGTTGGCGCGCCAGGCGATGTTTTTCAGAGGGATGAGCGTGAAGAGTTTGCAGATGAAGAGATGGGTCGTGTATCCGCTGGGATGCGTCATCCCCAGCGTGGCGCACAGGGTTTGGAACTCGGCGGAATCGCCCCATAGAAGCGAGGGCGCCAGCGTGCGGACGTATAACGCCAGCGCCAGAATCCCGATGGCGAGGGAGATGAGCAGGTCGGCGCGTTTGATGGGTTTCATTGACCTGGAGTCTATCTCAATGAGGCGTCTTTGGGGAGGCGGCGTTCATGGATCGCAACGACGCTCGCTTGCAGGGTCGAACAACCTCATCTCTTCCTCCATTGGGACTTGAATCATTTCGGTCCATCGCAAAATGTCTTCGAGTTTGATTGGCGGGTTTTCCATGCCGCGGCGTTGGATCCGTTCGAAGAGAATCTCAGGAGGCGCGGATAGATAATGCAATTCAACGGCGGCGCCGAGTTTACGCGCGCCCTCGCGCAACGCGTCGCGCTCGGATCTTCCCCATGTTCCCCATTCGATAATGACCACGAGACCGAGCTTGAGCAGTTTTTGACCCAGTTCCCATTGTAACGCTTCAATCCTTGCCCGGCTTTCTTCAGCGTACAGGTTGATGGAGAGCGAATCCATCCATTCGTCTGGAGAAAGGCGGATGCCGCCCAGGTCTTCTTCGAGGCATTTTGCCAGGGTTGTTTTGCCTGAGCCGGGCAATCCGCAAATGATGATTAATCTGCCGCTGCTGCGGTGGACAGCCTCCGCTGGGGCCGATCTGGCTCTAAATTTCATTCACGCCCCGGAGTTAATCTCGCCAACATACGACCTGGTTGCGTCCAGATTCTTTAGCCTGATACAACGCCTCGTCAGCGCGGCGGATGAGTTCCTGAACCGTGGCCGCGCGTTCCCCGCAACACAGGCTTATCCCGACGCTGACGGTGAGGCGCAGATCGCCGGCCGCGGTCGGCAATGCCGCGCCTTCCAGGGCAACGCGTAGACGCTCGGCGATCGCGACGGCTGTTTCCTGGGTGGTATTCGGGAGCAGCGCGATAAACTCCTCCCCGCCGAACCGCGCGAAGATATCGGCTTTGCGTAGAATTGCGGAGCAGACCGCGACCACGCCGACCAGGGCCTGGTCGCCGATTTCGTGTCCGTGGAGGTCGTTGATTTCTTTGAAGTGGTCGATATCGAGCAGCAGGATGGAAAACGGGACGTTGGCGCTGCGGTTTTGCAGCGCCGTCTCGCTCCGGGTAATAAAGTGACGGCGGTTGTAAATATTGGTGAGCGGGTCCAGATTTGCCAGGCGGGTCAACTGCGCTTTTGCTTCATCCAGTTCTTTCATGGCCCGGCTCTTGATCAATTCGTTGACGTATACCGCGGCCGTCCCGCTTAAGACGGCGAAGGACAAATCCATCAACCGGTCGATGTCCTGGGTGGGATGCAGAGTCCAGGCAAGGAGGAGGCCGCGGAACAGGTAAAGTCCGACGGCGGAAAGTAAACTGACGCCTCCCCAAAACAGACCGCCCTGCGCGCCCAGGATGACGGTCGCCATGATGGGGACGAAAACCAGCCAGGGCGAGGCGGAGGAGAGCAGGCCGCCGGTAAACAGGGCCAGGCCAATGACGCTGATATATAACGCGCCGGTGAGGATTTGCGCGGCGATCCGCGTGGCGGACGAGCGTCGAAGCAGGACGAGTCCAAACGCCCCCAGCAGGTTGGCGGCGACCTGGATCGCGACAATCGGAGCGGGATATGCCGATACCAGGTAGTAAATTGTGAAAATCGTCTCGGCGATGACCGAGGCAATCGCGGCCGCGCGCGCCGTCGGCGTCAGGCTGGCGTTGTAGGAGATGGGTTGCGGCGGAGTTGGGCGGTTATCCATGTTGCAGGTACGAGGCCTTTTTGCGGTTGGACGCGGTTATATTATCATTCTTTTTGGACGCGGATTTCACGGAGCGCACGGATTTTCAATCTGCCCGCCTGCTATCCTTGATGCTGCTGTTTATCGGTAGTCGCGCTTTGGACATAAATTAATTTCTTTGCTTAAACCTTCAAGTTCTGACGGATCCTTTGCCGTCTTTTTTCTTCCAATTCATCTTGAAGGCGCACGTTATCCAGAACACGCGCTCTGCATAATCTGCCAATTTTAACTTTCCGCCCATTATACACACTTCGCCCAAAAAGAAAATAGCGCGGACGCCAGCCTCAGTTACCTCCTCGCCTCTAGCCGCCGCGCCTGGCGCTCTTTGGCCTCGGTCATCTTCCGCTCCTCGTCAATTGTCTCGGCAAGGATGGGCGGGACGGCGACGGGTTTGCCCTCGTCGTCGAGCGCCACGTAGACGAGATAGGCCGTGTTCGTCTGCCAGCGCTGTCCCGTGATGGGATTCTCCGCGATGACCTGCACCTCCGCCTCCATGGACGTGCTGCCCGTATAACTCACCTCCGCGTTCAGGATCACCAGGTCGCTGGTCTTGATGGGATGGCGAAAGGACATCGAGTCGATGGCGACGGTCACCACGCGGCGCTGGGCGTGACGCATGCAGGCCAGCGCGCCCGCCTCGTCCACCAGTTTCATGATCCAGCCGCCGTGGACGTTGCCGAGGTTGTTGGCGTGTTCGGGCTGCATCATCTGCGCGATGCTGATGCGCGAGGCGCGGATGGGTTTGGGAGAAAGTTCGGTCATGGGTCTGTCCTTGCGGTCGGTTTTAATCCAGGTCTTCCCTCAACTCGCCCCGGTCCAGCGTGTGGAGTCGCTCTGGCTCCTCGAGCAGGACGTCAATGACGCTGTAGGTGATCTCCCTCATCATCGGCGCGAGCGGGACCGTCGCGGGCGGGGAAATCCTTTCGGGCGGCGCGGGCGGCTGAAGTCGAGGCATGAGCGTGAACGTCGCCCGCTTGCGGAGGATGCGCGGCTCGTCGGTCAAATATCCGACGTAGTAACCCAGCGCAGAGTAGACGTCCCGACGCGGCGTCACCCAGCCGATCCATTCCCCGACGCGGTTGAACAGGTGCGGGTACAGCAGGAACGCCTCGGCGTCGCCCTTCGAGTTATAGATGGGGATCAGGCGGCGGATGGTGGGGGAATTTTCGCGGCTCATCAAACGTCATTATACGTCCAATAGCGGTTGGCGAAATAGTTCCACAACATGACGATGCCGATGGCGAGCGCCAGCGCGGCGTTGTGACCGATGATGACGGCGGTCTTCGCCTGAACTCCCAGCCGCGCGGCCCAATCTCCGAGCAGCCCCTCCATCGTCCCGATGATCGGCGTGCGGATGAGCAGCCCTACCACGTTGATCAACCCGAACGATGCCATCTGGTGATGCACGGCCTTGCCGCGCGAATCGGGATAGGTCCAGTGGCGGTTCCATAGGAAGTTGTTGACCACGGCCACCGTGAAGGAGATCGCCTGCGAGAAGACGGGCGCCAGCCCCGCGACGAGGTTCAGAAAATTGAAAACGCCAAAGTCCACCACCGTGCCGATCGCGCCGACGGCGGCAAACTTGACGAAGCGGACGCGTTCGGTCGCGTCGTTAAAAATATGACTCATGCCAGTCCGAGTTTTTCCTTGAAGTATGGGATGGTGCGCCGCAGTCCCTCTTCGACGCCGATCTTCGGCTCCCAGCCCAGGATGGAGCGGGCGCGTGTGATGTCGGGACGGCGCTGCTGCGGGTCGCGTTCGCTGCGCTCGTTGACGAGGAAGACGACTCCCGCCGCGTTGCCCGTCACCTTGTTGATGGTCTCCGCGAATTGCAGGACGGTCATCTCGACGGGATTCCCGATGTTGACGGGCAGATGCTCGTCCGAATACAGCAAGCGGACGATGCCGTCAATCAGGTCGTCCACGTAGCAGAACGAGCGCGTCTGCTGTCCGTCGCCGTAGACGGTGAGCGGCTGTCCGAGCAGCGCCTGCTTGAGGAAGTTCGGCAGGGCGCGGCCGTCCTCCAGGTCCATGCGCGGGCCGTAGGTGTTGAAGATGCGGACGATGCGCGTGTCCACGCCGTGCTGACGGTGATAGGCCATCGTCAGCGACTCGGCGAAGCGTTTGGCTTCGTCGTAGACGGCGCGCGGCCCGACCGGGTCCACGTTGCCGGGGTAATCTTCCGTCTGCGGATGGACGAGCGGGTCGCCGTAAATTTCGCTGGTGGAGGCGAGCAGGAAGCGCGCCTGGTTGACTTTTGCCACGCCGAGCGAGTTGTGCGTGCCGAGCGCGCCCGCTTTCATCGTCTGGATGGGCAGGTTGAAGTATCCCGAAGGCGATTTTGGGTTGGGGCTGGCGGGCGAGGCGAAGTGCAGCACGGCGTCCACTTTGCCCGGCACGAAGATGTAGTTGGACACGTCGTGACGGTAGAAGGTGAATTTGTCGCTGCCCATCAGGTGCGCGATGTTCTCGCGGTTGCCCGTGATGAAGTTGTCCAGTCCCACGATCTCGTGGCCTTCGGCGATGAGCCTGTCGCTCAAGTGTGAGCCGAGAAATCCCGCGGCTCCGGTGATCAAAATTCGCATGAAGTTTCCTTTTCTTGAATTTTTGGCGTCGGTTTTTCTCTTCGCGCTCCTGGCGTGCTTCGCGGTTAACGACCTCCGCGCTTCGCGGCTAACTACTTCCAATCGATCTTCGCCAGCATCCCGTCGTTCGTTACTTGGAAGGCCTGTCCGCTTCCCGAGTCGACCAGCCACAGGTTGCCCAGATAGACGACCGCGAAGAAGTCTCCAACCTGACCTTCGAGCGGCTGAGGCGCCCAGGCCACGACCTGCGGTTCGAGTCCCACCGAATCGGCGGGCGGAAAGAGGACGCGGCGCTCCGAGCCGTCGCGGTCCATCACGGCCACGCGATAGCGGCTGGTCTCGCTCTGGTCGGGGAAGATGGCTTGCAGGTACGCCACCTGGAAACTCCGCTCCTTCCCGCTCATTCGCACGGGCGAGGCGGACGGATAGGCGAACATGCCGACGTTCTGCGCCATGCGCGCCGTCGCGTCGTTGATCATCGAGACGGCGGTCAGGTCGAAGTAGGGCGAGCCCTCCGCGGTCAACGGGGCGGGCGCGGGCGCGTGGGTGACGATGTAGATCGTCCGCGCTTCGGGACTCCATCCCAGCGGGGGAATCCAGGCCCAGTCGCTGTTGGTTTGCAGGGGCGTGATGTCCAGCATCGGGCGGAGCAGGCCGGTCTCCTGGTCCACGATGCCCATTTCCTCGGGACGGACATAGACGAGGCGTCCGTCGCTGCCCCAGGCGTAGGACATTCCCCACCAGCCGTAGAGTCCGCCGCTGTTGGCTTCGATGATCTTGTGCGGCGAGTTGGGAAGGCTGCCCGCCATAGTGACGATGTAAAGGTCGTTGTTTGCCTGCCAGCCGGGCGCGGCGGGACGCGGCTCCACGGTGGAATAGGCGAACTTGGGCGTGGTGGTCGGCGCCCAGCCTGCAAAGTGGACGATGTTGGCCGCGCCGCTCACCTGCTGCGGAGAAGACTGTCCGTTCGTGCGGACGACCCACAGCGTGTTGATCTGCTGGGACGGCGGCTTCTGCGATTTTCGCGTGTAGAGCAGGTAATCGCCTTTGGACGAAAGCGCGAACACGCGCCCGTCCAAATCGCCGGTGGCGACGAGCGGTTTGCGGATGCCGGTCGTCCCTTCCATGATCCAGGCGCTCCCGCCCGCCAGTAGCGCCAGCCTGCCGGGGATCGGCAGCGGCGCGAACGCGGACTGCGCGCCGACCATCGTGATCTCGGCGACGGCCTCCTTAAGGACGACCGTCTTCACCACGGTGCGGCTGGTTTCCTCGCCGTCTTCGGTCAACACGCGCCAGGTCAATTCCTGCAGCCCGTTTTGCCCGGGCGTCAGCAGGCGCGTCTCGCCTTCCGGCACGGCCTCGCTGCGCGCGATCCGCTTCTCGAACGGGATCTCTGCCTGCTCGGTGACGAACGTCTCGGCGACGCGCGTCACGCGCACCTCATCGCCGTCGTTGAGGACGGTGTAGAGCGGCGGCTCGACGATATCCAGACTGCCGACGAGGACTTCCGCCTGCTCGAGCGCCTGCGCCGCCGTCGTCCCGGTCTGGACCTCGAGCCGGGTCGCGGCTCCGTCGGCTTTAACCGTCACTGACAGGTTTCCGCCCAACTGCGGGGAGCGGCAGCCTGTCAGGATAACAGCGAGCAGGCAGAACGTCAGGGTGAAGCGGATTTTCATCGTCACGCGGGTCGCTTTGGTATAATCCGTCCGCTAACGGATTTTCCCCACGACGGTCATCGTCCCGTCGGCGATGGAAATGGACGTGATGCGGAAGCCGGTGGCCACCGGGCCGAGCGCGCCGGTGTAGGCTTCTTCAATGATGGCGGTGATGGCTTTGTTCAAGCCCGCGGGGAGGGGGAAGGGGCCGAAGTCGGCCTCCACGAGTTGGAGTTTGGGCTGTCCCGTCTCGTCCGCGCCGACCGCCAGCGTGATGCCGATGTTGGCGGTGAAGTAGCCCTGCTGAGTCTTTCCGATGATGCGCATTTGACCGTCGCGCAGCAGGACTTGCGGAAAGGTGAACATCGGCGACGGGCTTTGCAGCAGTTTGTAGGCCAGGTACGAGGTGAGTTGCGTCTCGCTCATCTTTAGCGTGATTTCGCCGCTGGCCGCGCCTGCCAACGCCGCCGCTTTGACCTCCTCTTGCAGGGAGGTGATCGCCTCGGGCGAAATGGGGATGGGCGGCTGCGGATAGTCTGGCCCGCCGACGAAGATCGTGCAGGCCAGCGTGACGAGCAGCGCCGCGAAAGCGATAAGAAGGATGCGGTTTCTGTTCATAAATTTTGAAGAATGGCGAACTTTCGAGTTCTGAAAATCAACGGAGCAATTATAGCATGACCGATTCTGAAAACCCTCTTGTCCCCACCGCCATCCGTCTCGAGGCGCTTTTGTTCGTGGCGGCGGAACCCGTCCTGCCCGCGCAATTGGCCGCCGCGCTGGAGACCACCTCCACCGAGATCGAGCAGGGACTGCGCGCGCTGGAGGAGTCGCTGGCCGCGCGCGGACTTCGCTTGCAGCGTCACGCAGGACGCGTGCAGTTGACCACCGCGCCCGAGTTCGCGTCCCTCGTCGAGCGCTTCCTCGGTCTCGAAGCCACGACGCGCCTGAGCCGCGCCGCGCTCGAGACGCTCGCCATCATCGCCTACCAACAGCCCGTCACCCGTCCGCAGGTGGACGCGGTGCGCGGCGTCAACAGCGACGGGATGATGAAGAGCCTGCTGGCGAAGGGTCTCATCCAGGAGACCGGCCGCGCCGAGGGACCCGGGCGTCCGATCCTCTACAATACCACGCCCGAATTTTTGCAACACTTCGGCATCAACTCCGTCCGCGATCTGCCCGCGCTGGAACTGCCGCAGGAGAGCGAAGAGCAGGACATCGGCTTGCTGAAAGGGTAAAATGCAGGAACGCATCCAAAAGATCCTCGCCCAGGCGGGCTACGGCTCGCGGCGCGCGTGCGAAGAGTTCATCGTCGCGCGGCGCGTACGCGTCAACGGGAAGACCGCCGAACTGGGACAGAAGGCCGACCCGGCCGTTGACCGCATCACGCTGGACGGCAAGCCGCTCCCGAAGACGGAACGGCTCGTCTATATCGCGCTGAACAAGCCGCGCTTCGTCCTTTCGACGGTGGAGCGCGAGGACGACGACAACCGCGAGACGGTGATTGACCTCGTGGACGTGCGCGAGCGCGTCTACCCTGTGGGACGGCTGGACCTCGAATCCGAGGGACTCATCCTGCTGACGAACGACGGCGACCTGGCGAACCGTCTCACGCATCCGCGCTATGGGCATGAGAAGGAGTACCGCGTGCTGGTGGCGCGCCGTCCCGACGAGGAGCAGTTGGCCGCGTGGAGGCGCGGGGTGGTGCTGGAGGACGGTCACAAGACCGCGCCGGCGCGGGTCTTTTTCTCGGAGCCGCAGGGGAAGGGCGCATGGATCAAAGTGGTCATGGGCGAGGGGAGGAAACGTCAGATCCGCGAGATCTGCGCGCAGTTGGGATTGCCTGTCGTGCGGATCGTGCGGGTGAGGATCGGCTCGCTGCGGCTGGGAACTCTCAAGTCACGCGCGTGGCGGTTCTTGAGCGAGGAAGAGGTTGAGGAGTTGAAGAATCCCGAAAAGACGGGGGACGGAGGGCGGAAGACGGAAAACAGACGAAAGACGGGGGACGGAGGGCGGAAGACCGAGGGCGGGAAACGGAGGAGGCGGGAATCCGAAAGTTCTACTTTCGGAAAGCGAAGAAAAATCCCGAAGTAGGACTTCGGGATTCCAGTTTTACTCGATTTTCAAAATCTTGAAATTGGTCTTGCCTGCGGGCGTCTCCACTTCGACGCTGTCGCCGACGCGGCGGTCCATGAGCGCGCTGCCGATGGGCGATTCGTGCGAGATGCGTCCGTTGCGCGGGTCGGCCTCGGCGGGACCGACCAGGTGATAGGTCTCGGCGGGGTAATCCTCTTCCTGAATGGTGACGCGCGAGCCGATGCTGACGACGTCGTTATTGGAGCTTTTCTCGATGACGACCGCGTTGCGCGCCATGAATTCCAATTCCTGGATGCGGCCTTCGAGGAAGGCCTGGTCTTCCTTGGCTTTGTGGTAGTCGGCGTTCTCCGAGAGATCGCCCATCTGGATGGCGGAGCGCAGGCGCGCGGCCAGTTCCTCGCGGCGCGGGCCTTTGAGTTCCTCCAGCTCGACTTTGATTTTGGCTAATCCTTCGGCGGTGAGATGAATGTCTGGCATTGCAATTCCTTGAGGAGCGGGATGGCGTCCCGCTTGATGATGGCCGCGGCGGCGCTGCGGGTTATGGTTTTTCGAGCGGGTTGAAGAGTTTCTGGTGTTCTTCGGTGGCGTAGCGGTCGGTCATCCCCGCGATGTAATCGCAGATGGTGCGTTCCGGTCCGCGCAGGGGGATGATTTTCTGGATGTGTTCGGGCAGGACCGACGGCTCGGCGCGGTAGGCGTTGAACAGGTCGGCGAGGATGCGCTCGGCTTTGACCTGCATCCGCACGACGCGGTGATGACGGTACATGCGGGCATAGAGGAAGTCTTTTAATTCGCGGTTGCGGCGGTGCGTCTCTTCGCTGAACCCGACGACGTTGTGCTTCAATTTCTGGATGTCGAGCGGGGACTTGGCGCCGCTGTCCTTGATTCGCTCGTAAGTGGCCGTGACGAAGTCGGTGACCTCCAGCCCGATCAACTTGCGGATGAGGCGGTGGCGGTCCATTTCGCTGAGGTCCGGTCCCCGCCACTGGATCTTGTCCGTCAGCGCTTCCCAGAGGGTGAGGCCGCTCAGCATCCGCGGCGCGAGCATCCCTGAGCGGAGTCCGTCGTCGAGGTCGTGGGCGGTGTAGGCGAGTTCGTCGGCCGCGTTGCAGATTTGCGTCTCGAGGTTGCCGCGCAGTTCGGGGTTGAAGGCCGAGGCGTCCGAGATGTCGTATTCCGATTCGTGTTTGACGATGCCCTCGCGCGCCTCCCAGGTCAGGTTCAGGCCGGGGAATTCGGGGTAGCGCTGCTCCAGTTCGGTGACGAGGCGCAGGGTCTGCTTGTTGTGGTCGAACCCGCCGAAGTCCTTCATCAACCGGCTGAGGACGGATTCGCCCGAATGTCCAAAGGGCGGATGACCGATGTCGTGGACGAGGCAGATGGCCTCCACGAGGTCTTCGTTGGCGCCGAGGGCGCGGGCGATGGCGCGTCCGATCTGCGCGACCTCGAGGGTGTGGGTGAGACGGGTGCGGTAGTAGTCGCCCTCGTAATTAATGAAGACCTGCGTCTTGTACTCGAGGCGGCGGAAGGCGGTGGTGTGGATGATGCGGTCGCGGTCGCGCTGGAACGCGGTGCGATAGTCGGGTTCGTTGTCGAGGTAGGCGCGGCCTTTCGAGTCCCTGCTCCGCATGGCGTAGGGAGCCAGGGACTTGTCTTCGATCTCTTCGAGTTGCTGGCGGGTGTAGTACATTTTTTGTGCCTTGCTGAGATTTCCGTTAGAAAAACTTTCCGCCGCGAATCCCCGAATCGGCGCGGACGGGTTCGCTTCGTCCGCAGGATCCAGGCAATTCGTGGCAGGAATTTGTGGGGCGAGTGGGACTTGAACCCACACGAGCCGAAGCCCAGCGGTTTTTAAGACCGCCGCGTATGCCGATTCCGCCATCGCCCCAGCGGGATAATTCTACCTGATAAGCATCGCCCGTCAAGTCAGGCCGACCGCGCCCCGTTTCGCCTCCAGTCTTTGACGGCGAACGGCAGGTACAGGAGCAGGAAGGTGACGAATCCCATGGCCTCCATGTAAAGGATGTAGACCGGCCAGGGAGGGAACAGGTCCAGCAGGCTGGCGGTGGCGGGCTTCCCGTTGATCATCAGATAATTGCTTCCAAGCCAGACGTTGATCGGATAGACGACCAGCATATAGAGATTCGTCCCGACGGCGACCCGCCAAAACGACTTCCACGTGGGACGGAATTCCTCCACCACGGTCATGTAGACGGCGGAAATGAGCAGGATGCCGTGCGAGAGAAAGGTCTGGAAGAAGCGGAGGTGGGGGAAGCCGTAGATGCCGAGGTCGGGCGTCAGCAGATATTGGAACGCGGCGCCAATGCCCATGAAATAGGCGAACTCGTAAATGGCGTAATTTCGGAAGATGAGCATGAAACCGCTCAGCCAGATCAGGATACTGCACGCGTTCAACGGCAGCATCGTCTGGACGTCCCAGTGTCCCCAGGCCAGATTCCAAAGATGCCAGACCGCTTCGTTGACCCACAGAAAAACGCCCAGCGTTATGCGGACCTTTTTGCGCGTCGTCTCGCCCGCGCCTTTGAATCGCGTCAGGCCGATGGCGATCAAGGCCAGCGCGCCCAGCGCGGCCAGGTGCGCCGCGCCGAAAAGCTGGAACGGCGCGCCGGCGTAATCATACGCGAAATACTCTCCCATCGTCTCTCTCCTTTGGCTTGATGTTTAGAAACCAGGTTTCTATGAGAAACCTGGTTTCTAACTAAATCCACTTCAAAAAACCCGCGAAGACGATCAGCGCGTGGGCTTGGATTTCGCCAAGTATAGAACAAAACTCGAAATTTGACGATAAAAAAGCCCTCCGCGTCATTCCTGACTTTCGGAGGGCTCCCGCTCTGGGACGCGTTTCCTACACTGAGACGACCGCCGACTTCCCGCGCGCCAGGTTGACGGCGCCTTTCACCGCTTCCGCCGCGCCCGCCACGATCGCAATGACCAGCGCCCATTTGACCGCCTGGGCGATGATTGCGGCCAGCGTTTGCGCCGCGTCGGGAGTGAAGTTCATCTCTTTCACCAGCGCTTCAGGCGTCAAGCCGACGATGGACGGTCCCATCAGCATGGCGTAGGCCAGCCCAATCCCGCCCGCTTTGATGGCAATGGACAGGATGCGCGAACCCGCCTGCCAGCGCCTCTGCTGAAGCAGCCAGATATTCAGCGCCAGTTGGAGTCCCCACAGCAGGTTGATCCACGGCATATAACTGAAGAATGCCTGTGAAAACAAAGGCGTGAAGAAGTTGCCTTGATCCGTGAAGCCGTAGATGCCGACGTACTGCGGATAGACGTTGAAGAGGATCAATCCCAGCGCCAGGAAGACGATCTCCGCGATCGTGCCGGCCGCGCTGACCTGGTCCGCGTCCTCCACGTCGGGCAGGTCGCGGGGATTCCAGTCCTTCTCCTCGTCTGTGCTGGTGAATTCCCATCCCGCGGCGAACCGCTGGATGAGGGCGAAGACCAGGACGATGTTCCCGAAGGCGGCCATCAGCCCGCTGAAATATTGTCCCAGCAGTTCGAAAGCGGATCCCCAAATGTTGACTGGCGCGCCGCTCCCGCCCGCGACATGGAGTCCCAGCCCGACTATGGCTAATCCCGTCAGCACGGCGAACACGATCTGAACGACCACCCAAAAGGTGGGGAAGAGTTGCGGGCCGATAAGGTAGCGCTCGGGCAGGTAAGACGCCGCGACTTTGGCGGGATTGCCGTATTCCTTCAATACCGCGACGGTCATCTCCTCGTCCACGGCGCGCCCCTCTTTTTTGCTGCGGTCTTCGAGCATATCCTCCACCGCCGAGCGGATTTCCTTCTCGATGTCGGCGCGCGTCTTCTGCGGCAGTTTGCGTCCGATCTCGCGGACATAGCGGTCAATCAGGTTCATTTCATTCTCCTTTACTTGGTCATGCCAGCATTTTCTTCATCACAGCCACGATGCTGTCCCATTCATTTTTCAGTCGGGGCAGGAGTTTCTTTCCCGCCGCGCTGATGACGTAATAGCGGCGGGGACGCGCCTCCTCGATCTTCCAGACCGACTCGAGCAGGCCCTGCGTCTCGAGCCGGCGGAGCAGGGGATAGAGCGTACCCTGGTCCACTTCCAGCCCCAGTTCGGAGAGGCTTTTCAACAGCGAGTAGCCGTACTGCGCCTCGCCCAGTTGACTCAGCGCCGCCAGTACGATCACCCCGCGCCGTAGTTCCAGCGCGACATTTTCGGCATATTGGTTTGTCATATCGCTTATCCTTTATTGCATTATACTGTGTAATACATAGCATGTCAAGGAAAAACAAGCCGGGTTTTTTTGAGAAACCCGGCTTCTGCAACCGTTCTCTGCCTTCCGCTTTCTGCCTTCTGCCTTCCGCCCTCTGCCCTCTGCCTTCCGCCTTCCGCCCTCTGCCTTCCGCCCTCTGCTCTCTTCCTACGCCTTGCTCATCGTCACGAAGACCAGCGGTTTGCGTCTGGTCTGTTCGTAGAGATAATTCTTGACGATGGCCGCGATCTCCTTGTCGGTCTCCACGCCGCCGCTGCGGATGGCCTTTGCCACGCGCTTGCGGATCTCAGGGATCAATTGTTCGGCGTCCTCGGGGGAGAGGAAGCCGCGCGTCACCACTTCGGGTTCGTGGACGAGGCGCCCCCTCACTTTGTCCAGGCTCAGGTCAATGATGACGATGCCGTTGCGCGCCAACTGCTCGCGTTCCTTCATCACGTCGTGGTCAATATCGCCGATGGATTCGCCGTCCACGAAGATGTAGCCGCCGGGGATGCGCTCGCCGAGTCTGAGCTTTCCGTCCGCGAGTTCCACGGTCTGGCCGTTTTCCACGACGGCGATATTTTCCTTCGGGATGCCCATCTGCTCCGCGAGCCAGGCGTGACGCCTCAACTGGCGCAGTTCGCCGTGGATCGGCAGGAAGTTCTTCGGGCGCACCAGGTTGAGCAGGAATTTCTGCTCCTCCTGGCTGGCGTGTCCCGAGACGTGGACCGGGGCGATCGCGTCGTAGATCACCTCCGCGCCGAGGCGCAGCAGGCGGTTGATGGCGCGGCTGACCGGTTCCTCGTTGCCGGGGATGGGATGCGAAGACAACACGATCGTGTCGCCGCGCTTGACGTCGAACTGGCGGTTCGATCCGGTCGAAAGCCGCCCGATGATCGAGGACGGCTCGCCCTGCGAGCCGGTGCACATGATGACCACTTTATTGTCGGGCAGGTGGAGCGCCTGGTCTATCGGGACGAACGTTTCATCCGGCGCTTTCAGGTAGCCGAGGTTGCGGGCGATCTTGACGTTTTCCACCATGCTCGTCCCCGCGAAGGCCATCTTCCGCCTGTTGCGAACGGCCGAATCGGCCACTTGCTGGATGCGCGAGATGAGCGAGGCGAAGGTCGCCACGATGACGCGCCCGGGCGCGGAGGCCATCACCTGGTCGAAGGCCGGGCCGATGATCTTCTCGGACGGAGTCCAGCCCGCACGTTCGGAGTTGGTCGAGTCGCTGAGGAGCAGTTCCACGCCGCGCTGGGAAAATTCCGCGAGTTTGGCGTAGTCCGTCGGCCAGCCGTCCACGGGCGTCTGGTCGAGCTTGAAGTCGCTCATGTGGACGACCAGCCCTGCGCCGGTGGTGATCCCCAGCCCGATGGAGTCGGGGATGGAGTGGCAGATGTGGAAGGTCTCCACCGTGAATTTGCCGATCTGCACTTTTTCGCCCGCCTTCAGGCGCCGCAGGTCGGCCTTGTTTGCCATGCCGCCGCGGGCCAGCTTGCCCTCGATCAGGCCGAGGGCCAGCGGCGTGGAAAAGACCGGGACGGGAATCTGCTCGAGGACGTGGCGCACCGCGCCGATGTGGTCCTCGTGTCCGTGCGTGATGACGATGCCGCGCACGCGGTCGGCCTTGTCCAATAGATATTCGAAGTCGGGGATGATGTAATCCACGCCGAGCATGTCGTTCTCAGGGAACATGATGCCCGCGTCTACAATGAGAATATCGCCGCCGTATTCGTAGGCGGTCATGTTCTTGCCGACCTCTCCCAGCCCCCCGAGAGGGATGATCTTCAGTTTTTCTTTCTTGCTCATTTGGTTGTACTTACCTCGTTTTCAAAGATTAATTATCCGCCATGGGCGGTTAAGTTCAAATTGCCTTTGCGCTCCGCGTCGTCCGTGTATCACGGATGACGTTTTCAAAAAAGCGCCCCGGCCGTCGTTCTGCCGGGGATGTTCGCGTGCGACATGGATTGTAGTCACGAAAACTGCCAGAGGCAGGGAAATTCAATACTGCGCCGAAAGTATAGCAGGACAGCGGAATTTTGTCTACAACTTCGACGGGCGGTTTTGACGCTCCATCGTAGACTGAATTGCAGGCGTTTTTGTTCCGCCATCTTCGGTAGACGCTTCCGCTTCGCCGAATCTTTCGTGGGGACATTCGTGCGTTAGAATTGCCCCATGACTCTCCATCCCGATTTCATCCACGAACTGAAAAAACGCTTCGCGGGCGACGTTCGGCTGGACGCGGCCTCCCGCGCGTTGTACTCCACCGACGCGTCCATCTACCAGATCGAGCCGCTGGGCGTCGCCGTCCCGAAGACGCAGGAAGACCTCCACGCCGCGGTGGAATTGGCCGCAAAATACCGCGTCCCCATCCTGCCGCGCGGCGCGGGATCGTCCCTCGCGGGGCAGGCCATCGGCGAGGCGCTGATCCTCGACTGCTCGCGCTGGCTGGATTCCATCGTCGAGATCAACCCCGAAGCGCGGACGGCCGTCGTCGAGCCAGGCGTCGTCCTAGCGGACCTGAACGCGGCCGCCGCGAAATTCGGGCTGATGTTCGGTCCCGACCCCGCTTCGGCGGAGCGCGCCACGATGGGCGGCGTCATCGGGAATAACGCCACGGGCGCGCACTCCATTCTGTACGGCATGACCGCAGACCATTTACTCGAAGCGGATGTGGCGCTGGCGGACGGTTCATTGGCTGTGTTTGGAGGGCAGAGAACGGAGAGCGGAGAGCAGGGGAGAGGCGACTTATCTCTGCTCTCTGCTCTCTATTCATCTATCGCTGAAATTCGCGAGAGATACTCGGAGGCAATTAAGCAGAGCTATCCCAAATCCTGGCGTAACTCGGCGGGCTATCGTCTGAACTATCTATTGCCCTTTTCCCATTCCGCGCCGCCTTTCTGGGATGGCGCTTATCCCTCCGTTCAGCCTTCATCCTTCACCCTTCATCCTTCATTGCTCGCTGGCTCCGAGGGGACATTGGCCGTCATCCGCCGCGCGAAGGTGAACCTCGTCCTGAAGCCGAAATACACGATCTTGGGCATCCTCGCTTATGACGACATCCCCGCCGCGTGCGACGAAGCGCCGCGCCTGCTGGAGTTCTGCCCCAGCGCGGTGGAGTTGGTCCCGCGCATGATCCTGCGGCTGGCGCGCGGCGTCCCCGCGTACGCGCGTCAGATGGGATGGCTGGAGGGCGATCCCGCCGCGCTGCTGGTCGTCGAGTTCAGCGGCGACCGCCCCGAGGTCCTGAAGCGAAGCGTGGAGCGGATCGGCAGTCTGATGTATGTCGCCGAGTCGCCCGAAGAGCAGGCGCGCGTCTGGAACGTCCGCAAAGTCGGGCTGGGGATTCTGGATTCGCGTCCGCAGGCCGCGCGTCCCGTCGCGTTCATCGAGGATTGCGCCATCCCGGTGGAGCGGCTGGGGGAGTTCGTCCGCGAGATCGAGCGGATCCTCGCCGCGCACGGCACGGAGGGCGGGATTTACGCGCACGCCTCGGCGGGCTGTCTGCACATCCGCCCCATCCTGAATCTGAAATCGGGCGAGGGCGCGCGCTCACTGCGGAGCATCGCCGAGCAGACGCTGGCGCTGACCCTGCGACTCGGCGGTTCGATGAGCAGCGAACACGGCGACGGGATGGCGCGCGGCGAGTGGCTGCGACAGACCTACGGCGACGACGTGACCGAGGCCATGCGCCTGTTGAAGCGCGCCGCCGATCCGCACAACATCCTCAACCCGGGCAAGATGTTCGACGCGCCGCCGATGGATTCGCGCCTGCGCTACGGCGCGGAGTACGCCGCGCGGCCGTGGACTCCCGCGCTGGATTTTTCGCGCAACGGCGGGTTGCAGACCGCCGTCGAGCAATGCAACGGGCAGGGCGTGTGCCGCAAGTCCACGGGCGTGATGTGTCCCTCGTATCAGGCGACGCGGGAGGAGGGCAACTCCACGCGGGGACGGGCGAATTTGCTGCGGGCGATGATCTCGGGGATTGGGACGCGGATAAACACGGATAGCGCCGAAAACGCGGGGAAGAAAATTTCCGCGTCCATCCGCGCTCGTCCGCATCCGATAATGGATGCCGCTTATCGGGCTCTCGACCTGTGCCTCGCCTGCAAAGGCTGTAAGGCGGAATGTCCCAGCGGCGTGGACATGGCGAAACTGAAGTTTGAGTTCATGCACGAATATTACAAGACGCATCGCCGCCCGCTGCGCGATTATCTGTTTGGATATTTCCACGTCACAGCGCGCGTCCTTGCCGCGTTCGCGCCGCTCGTCAACGCGCTGACCGCCCTCGCGCCGATAAAAAATCTCGCCGCGAAAATTCTGGGACTCGCGCCGGCGCGCCCCTTCCCGAAGTTCACGCGCGAGCGGGCAAAGGCAAGCCGGGCCGACGATCCACGCGGCGAAGTCATCTTCCTCGGCGACCCGTTCACGCGCTACGTCGAACCGCAGGCGGAGCAGGCCGCGCTCGACGTTTTGGCCGCGTGCGGATACGAGGTCTTCGTCCTGCCCGTCGTGGGAGCGGGGGCGGGGCTGATGAGCAAATCGTTTATCGAATCCGCCCAAAGTCACGCGCGCCGCGTTCTGGACGCGCTGGAGGAACTCGACCCGGCGCGCCGCCTGCCGATCGTGGGAATCGAACCGTCGGAAGTCTACTGCCTGAAGAACGACTACGCCGACCTGCTGCGGTCGCGCGCCGAGGAGACCGCTTCGCTCTCGACCCGCGTCTGGCTGCTGGACGAGTTCCTCCTGCGCTCGGACGCGTTCCCGCGCTTGCGCGTAGCCAGAATGACAGACGCTCCGTCCCTGCAAACGCCCAAACCGAAAATCTACCTGCAGCCGCACTGTCACCAGCGCGCCGAGCCTCCCGCCGCGGACGGACTTCCCACGGGCGCGGCGGCCACGGTCTCCCTGCTGCAAACCCTCGGCTTCGACGTGGAGTTGAGCGACGCTGGCTGTTGCGGCATGGCGGGCACGTTCGGCTTTGAAGCGGAGCATTATGAGGTTTCGCTGAAGGTGGGTGAGTTGAAGTTGTTGCCTAATGTGAGAGACTTGAGATTGGAGACTGGAGACTGTGGCATGGCTGCCTCTGGCGCGGCGTGCAGGATGCAGATTCGCCACGGCGCGAACGCGGAGGCGCGGCATCCGATCGAGTGGGCGAGGGAGGCGTTGTTTCGTATCGTTTGAGGCCGCGCCAGGGTGATTTCAGTTTTATAATAGGGCAACCCCAGTTTGGGCGGCAGGCTTTGAAGAATATCTCCGAAGAACGCACCCGTAAGGAAAGGATAGACCCGCAGTTGGAACGGGCGGGTTGGTATTTGCGCGACCATTCCAAAGTGAGAATCGAAATCCCTGTGGATGGTTACGACGCCGCGCCGTGGAATGGGGTGACGGATTACTGCCTGTACCGAGAAAATGGAGAAGCGTTAGCGGTGGTGGAAGCCAAGAAGACGGCGGTGGATGTTCGGCTGGCGGAAGCGCAACTCACGCATTATGTGACGGAGATCGAGAAACACCAGAGTTTCCGCCCCTTTGGTTTTTTAGCCAACGGACGCGAAATTTATTTTGTGGACGTGGGTAACGCGCCCAAACGTGAAGTCTTTGGCTTTTTCACGCGCGAAGATTTGGAGAATTTGCTCTACATCCGCCAGAATGCCAAGCCGCTTAGCTCGATTGGAATCAATAACTCCATCGTTGACCGTTCGTATCAGCATGAGGCTATCCGCCGCGTGTGTGAGGCGTTTGAAACCGTCCCGAAGGTTTCAGAACCTTCGGGACGTTCTGGCGGTAAACGCAAAGCCTTGATCGTCATGGCGACGGGAACGGGCAAGACGCGTACTACGATGGGATTGATTGACGTCTTTATGCGTGCGAATCAAGCGCGGCGTGTGCTGTTTGTGGCGGACCGCGACGCGTTAGTCGAGCAGGCGATAGACGACGGCTTTCAGAAGTATCTGCCAACAGAACCTTGCACTCGTCTGCGAAGTTGGAACGTGGAGACCAGCCAGAGACTCTACGCGGTGACGCTGCAAACGCTGAGCAACATCTTCGAACAGTTCTCGCCCGCCTTCTTCGACTTGATCGTCTTCGACGAAGTCCATCGCTCGATCTTCAACAAATTCAATGAAGTGTTGGAGTATTTCGACGGCAGGCAGATCGGATTGACCGCCACGCCCGCCAACTACATCAACCGCGATACTTTTCTGGCTTTCGATTGCGCCGACGGCAAGCCGACCTATCTCTACACTTATGAACAAGCCATTGAAGACAAGTATCTCGTGGATTACGAACTCTACGCCGCGCGGACAAAGTTCCAGCGCGAAGGCATCCACGGCGTGGACCTGACCGAAGAGGAGCGCAACGCCTTAATCGAAAAAGGGATCGATCCCGACGACATCAACTTCGAAGGAACCGAACTCGAAAGAACTGTCACGAATTTCGATACCATTCGCAGACAGTGGGAGGAGATTTGGGAAGTTTGCAAGAAGGACGCTTCGGGGCAACTGCCAGGGAAAACAATCGTCTTTGCAGTCACGCAGGAACATGCCTTGCGTTTGCAAAAGATTTTTGATGAGATGTATCCGCAGTTCCCCGAGTTGACAAAAGTCATCACGCATAAATCGGAATACCGCGGCAAGTTGGTGGAAGCGTTCAAGAAGGAAGATATGCCGCGCATCGCCATTTCGGTGGACATGCTCGACACGGGCATTGACGTTCCTGAAGTCGTCAATTTGGTTTTTATGAAACCCGTCCAATCGCCGATCAAATTGCAGCAGATGATTGGACGCGGCACGCGTCCGCAGGCGGCGTGTAGGAATTTGGCGCTGCTGCCGAATTTCGAGAAGAAGGGTTTTCTCATCATTGACTTCTGGGAAAACAACTTCAGCCGCGACGCGAAGGAAGTCGCCGATCAGTCCACGCCTGTGCTGGCGACGATTTTCAATACGCGCTTAAAACTGCTGGAGACTTATCTCACCGACCAGCAGAATCCCGAATGTAAACAAGTAATCGCCGACCTGCGCGGGCAGATTCAACAGATCCCGACCGACTCGTTCACCATCCGCAAGCACATGCCAAAGATCGAAGAAGCATGGACGGACGCCTTCTGGGATTATTTAATCCCAAGCAAGATTGACTTCCTGAAAGTGAACGTTGCGCCGCATCTGCGTCTCGTCCCTGGCGTGGATGTCGCCGCGGCGACCTTTATCAGCAAGATGGAACGGTTGAAGCTGCTCAAACGCACGAACAAAGAAGCCAGCGGAACCATTCAATCCATCGTGGAGGACGCTCAAAGTCTGCGCGACACCATTTTGTCCGACGCCGAGCGCAAAGCCAAAAGCGTTTGCGTGCCAGAAAAGCTGGTTGAGTTTGGAAGCAACGAACTGAACCTGATTCGCGACACGCTTGCGCCGCGCATGAAGAACAAAGCGCGCTACGACACTTTCCTTGAACTTGATCTCGTGGATTCCATCGCCATTAGCGGATATATTCTTCTCTCCAAGAGCGGCGAGAAGATGTACGTGGCGGAGTACCGCCGTCTGGTAGAGGAGCGCATCTTGAAATTAGTCGCCGATCATCCGACCATCAAGGCGATTCAGCGCGGCGAACCGATTGACGACTGGCAGTTGCTCGAACTGGAGCGCACGCTGACCAAAGAACTCGGCGAAAGCGATTTGGAAGTAACGCCCGAAAACCTGACAAAAGTATTTTTGCCGTCCACGGATAGTTTTCTCGATCTGGTGCGCCAGACCTTGGACATGCAATATCTTCCCGATTACAAGGATTTGGTGGCGCGGCAATTTGAAAAATACACCATCGAACACAAGTTCAACGCCGACCAGATTCGCTTCCTGCGCGCCGTGCAGAGCGTATTCTTGCAGAAACGCCGCCTCGAGACCGCCGACCTGTACGACGCGCCCGCGCTAGTGGGCTTTGGGCAAGACGCGGTGGAACGGTGGTTTACGGAGCAGGAAGCGCTAGAGTTGGTGGCGTTTGCGAATAAGATGGCGGTATGATCGAGGCTAGCGATGACGCAATATTTTTTTGTAGACGAATCAGGCGATGCAGGGCTGAATAACAAAGGATCGGCGTATTATGTCGTCGCCATGGCGCAATTACCCAATCGCGAACCAGTGACCCAACTTGCCGCGCTGAGGAAAGATTTGAATCTATCGCCCAGTTTTGAGTTTCATTTTTACAAGATGAATTCGAGACAGAAGAACGCATTTTTTGAAGCCATTCGTCCGCTTTCATTTCGCGCACGCGTCGCCATGTTCATAAAATCCCAAACCCCGCCTGGATATAAGGGGCTGGACAGCACGGAACTGGCCACCAGGCTCCTGGTTGAACTTACCTTGCGGGCTTCGCCTCTCGACATCGCCAACGACATTCTGGTTTTGGACGACAAGCCCGAAAGTTTCATCCAATCCCTGCGGATTCATTTTACGCAAGCGTACAAACAGGCAAGGCGCGACCGCCCATTCAAGAAAATCGTTTCCAGCAAATCAACCTTCGACGACGGCTTGCAAATAGCCGATATGATTGCAGGCGCAATGCGCCAATTCGGTTGGGAAAATGACACAACGTATTTCCAGATGTTTTCCAGCAAGATGGTGGATCTATGGCAGGTTGGGTAAATAAAACACCCCTGGCTATCCCAAGACTTGCTCGGGAAGACTACCTCATGTGGCAGCCTTGTCGCCAGGGGCGGGTAAAACGGTCGAGCCGTTTTATTGGTAAGCACATTATACAAGGAATGATGATGGGCGTCAAATTATTTCGCCTTTCTTCTTGTGAGCCGCCGCTGGACATTATGTTTGGCGCAGACGCGGTGGAACGGTGGTTTACGGAGCAGGAAGCGCTAGAGTTGGTGGCGTTTGCCAACAAGATGGCGGTATAATAATCTTACAGTTTCTTGTTCGATAAGGAGAAGTAAGACGTGGATACCGTAACAATTTCCTCAAAATATCAAGTGGTGATTCCCCGCGCCATCCGCGAGAAGTGGAACGTCAAGCCAGGACAAAAAGTGCGGTTCATCATTTACGGCAACCGCCTGGAGATCGTCCCCGTGCGGGATATTAAATCGGCGCGCGGCTTCCTAAAGGGCATGAGTAGCACGATTGAGCGGGAGGAGGAAGACCGCGTATGAACGTAATTGATTCGTCGGGCTGGCTGGAGTATTTTATCAACGGCAGTAACGCTGATTTTTTCGCGCCCGCGATTCAAAGCGTCGAAGAAGTCCTCGTACCCACCATAAGCCTGTTTGAGGTTTTCAAGCGCGTCTTGATCGAGAAAAACAGAGACGACGCGCTGGAAGCGGTTGCCCAAATGAAAGACGGGCGCGTGATGGATTTGGACGATAGTCTCGCGCTGGTGGCGGCAGAACTTTCTTACGAATTGAAACTTCCGCTGGCAGACAGCATCATCCTTGCCACTGCCCGCGCCAATAACGCTACGCTCTGGACGCAGGACGCGCACTTCAAAGGTGTGGAAGGCGTGAGGTATATCGAGAAGAAGGATTGATACACCCTGATTTAATCAGGACGCGATGGAACGGTGGTTTACGGAGAGGAAAATTAACGAGGTGGTAGAATTCGCCAATCGTCTTGCGATTGAACAAGGAAAGCCATGAGCGAAATTTTCAATATCTATTGTGACGAGAGTTGCCATTTGGAAAACGACCGCCTACCAATTATGGTTTTAGGCGCGGTGTGGTGCCCGCTCGAAAAAAGGCGAGAGATTGCCGTTCGTATTCGTGAGATCAAAACACAACATGGTTTACCGCCCAATTTTGAAATTAAGTGGGTAAAAGTTTCGCCTGCAAAACTGGATTTTTACCTTGCCGTGATGGATTATTTCTTTGACGATGATGACCTGCATTTTCGGGGGCTGATTGCCGATAAGACCAGACTTAGACACAAAGAGCACAACCAAACTCACGATGATTGGTATTACAAGATGTATTTTGACATGCTGAAAGTCATCTTGTTTCCCAATTCTCGTTATCGGATATACATAGACATCAAAGACACACAGAGCAAGAGTAAGGTAGAAAACCTGCAAAAACTCCATGAGGTGCTGAGCAATAATATGTACGACTTTCGGCGCGAAGTTGTCGAAAGAGTGCAGGCCGTCCATTCGCATGAAGTCGAGCAACTTCAATTGGTAGATTTGTTGATTGGGACCGTCGCTTACGCAAACCGAAGCCTGCAAACCAGCCAGGCAAAACTCGAATTGGTCAAAAGGATGCGCGAACGTTCGGGCTATCGCTTGACCAGCAAGACCTTGTATCGGGAGGATAAAGTAAATCTATTTCTCTGGCAACCAAATTGGGGGCGAGACAATGACAAATAAACCAGGCTGGCTTCCTAATCTGGTTCTGATATCTGATTATGATGGTGATTGGGATAAATATATCGAAACGCTCTATCGGTTCTTCCGTAGAGATTTTTTCGAATCAAAGCCTTCGTTTCGTAATGTGTCCGTCGGTATAACAAAGCATCCCTATTCACAGGGGAAAGAAGCGACATTTTGGCATTTGATCTCCGAAGGGAAAATTGAAGAAGAGCGTATCCCCGATTTTGAGCGATGTAAGCGCATTCGCTGGCCACGGGCAATCATCGAAAACTACAGTGATTCAGTTGTTCAGGTTTGGGAAACGATGTGCGGACGGGAAAAGCGTATTTTGCTGAGGTTTATCTTCGAGAAAGATGATTATCTGGTCGTATTGGCAGAACACAAAGGAATGATTTTATTAATCACCGCTTACCTCGTGACGTGGCAAAGCCAAAAGCGCAAACTACAACAGGAGTTTGAACGATATAAAGCCGATACCGCCCTTTGAAAGGACGGTATCCGTTCTCCTTCTACCATGGTAGATGAGATATATACAGTATATACAAATCTATAGATAATTGCAAGCGTCATTTGTCACATTTTTTGAAACTCGTGGAATCTCATGCTCACCGACCCCAAACTCCGCTCGCAAGTAGACGCCCTCTGGGATAAGTTCTGGACGGGGGGATTGTCGAATCCGCTCGATGCGATCGAGCAGTTTTCGTATTTGCTGTTCCTAAAGCGCTTGGATGACCGCGAGAATGCCGCCGAACGGCAGGCGAAGCGCAAGGGAACGGCGTATGAGTCCAAGGTCCCGCAGGAGATGCGCTGGGGCGTTTGGAAGCAGAAAAAAGCCGAAGAGATGCTCAAGCGCCTTAAGACGGTCATCTTCCCGCAGATGGCGAGTCTCTCGAACGGCGAGTCGTCGTTTGGGCAGTATATGCGCGGGGCGGAGTGCAAAATCAACAAGCCCAGCCTGCTGGTGGAGGCGGTCAACCTGATTGATGAGATGAAGATCTCGGAGCAGAATCAGGATGTGCAAGGCGACCTGTACGAGTACATGCTGGGGCACATGCAGTTTGCGGGGCGCGGCGGACAGTTCCGCACGCCGCGGCACATCATCCGCATGATGGTGAAGATGATCGATCCGAAGCCGCGCGAGCGCATCGGCGATTTGGCGGGCGGGACGGCGGGGTTTCTCGTCAACGCGCACCAGCATATTTTGGAGCGGCACACGTCGGCGGGGATTCTGGATTACGATGAAGACGGGATTCCGCATCACTTGATCGGCGACCAGTTGACGGGTCAGGAACGAGCGTTTATGTCGTCGCCGAAGTATCTGCGCGGGTTCGACAACGATTCGGGCATGACCATCCTGCGCATCGGTTCGATGAATCTGATTCTGCACGGCATCGAGTCGCCGCAGTTCTTTTATCGGGATACGCTCTCGAAGGAGTTCGACGACGAGCGCGAGTACGATGTGATTTTGATGAATCCGCCGTTCAAGGGCGCGGTGGATAAGGGGACGGTGCATCCGTCGCTGCCGAGCGACACGACCAAGAGCGAACTGTTGTTTCTGCATCTGATTTTGCGGGCGTTGGAGATGGGCGGACGGGCGGCGGTGATCGTGCCAGATGGCGTGCTGTTTGGGTCGAGCCGCGCGCACGTGGATTTGCGGCGCAAGTTGATCGAGGAGAATCGGCTGGACGGGGTGGTCTCGATGCCTGCGGGCGTCTTCAAGCCGTATGCGGGGGTGAGCACGGCGGCGCTGCTGTTTACGAAGGGCGCGCAGACGAAGGACATCTGGTTTTACGATATGGCGCACGATGGCTTTTCGCTGGACGATAAGCGCGTGAAGGTGGATGAGAATGACATCCCCGATGTGATCGAGTGTTGGGAGAAGCGGACGGATAAGAAGTTCAAAGCGAGCAGGGAACAGAGAGCAGCAGAACTGCGGGCAGAGTTGACTCCGCTGAAGGAGAAACGCTTGAAGTTGCAGGCGGAGGTCAATCGGTTGACGTTTGAGGCGGCGCTGGAAAACCCGTTAACCGCGAAGAGCGCAAAGAACGCGAAGGAAGAAATTAAAAACTTGGCGCCCTTGGCGGGCTTGGCGGTTCAAAACGCTCCTCCTGACGCGCAAGCCGAATTATCGAATATCCAATCCCGTTTGACGAATCTCGAATCTGAAATCTCTCCCCTGCAATCGGAACTCGACCGCCTGACGCGCCAGTTTTGGGTGACGGCGGAGCAGGTGCGCGCCAACAAGTACGACCTTTCTGCCAGCCGTTACCGCCAAGCCGAAGCGGACGCGGCGTATCACGAAGCGCCTGCGGTGACGTTGGAGCGTTTGGCGCGGTTGGAGGGGGTGATGCTGGATGAAATTCGGGAACTTGGGAAGTTGGTGAATGGTGAGTAGTCTAACGTCCCGAAGAAAGAACGTCCCGAAGAAGGAACGTCCCGAAGGTTCTCAACCTTCGGGACGGTGGAAGGTATGGATTGGTGGTTGGTAAATGGTAAATCGTGTCGCATTAGGCGAGATTGTAGAAATTTTCAAAGGCAATAAAGCGCCTGAGGTTTTCGACAAACCAAGAGAAGACGCTCGCCGTTATTTGCAAATTGAAGATTTGCGTCCTGACGCCATGCCTAAATACGCAATTGATAAGGACGGCACGCTTGCAACGAAAAACGATGTGCTAATAGCATGGGATGGAGCGAACGCTGGCACGGCTGGTTTTGACCTTGAAGGATACATCGGGAGTACGCTTGCTATTCTTCGTCCGACAAAAGGCAACGTTTATGCGCCTTACTTTGGATATTTCTTGCGAAGTAAATTTAACGATATTCAAAAGAATACAACTGGCGCAACAATTCCCCATGTAAGCCGTGATTATCTTGAAAATCTACAAATCCCCCTGCCGCCGTTGAGCGAGCAAAAGCGGATTGCGTCTCTGCTGGCGCGGGCGGACCGTCTGCGCGGGTTGCGGCGCGCGGCGCGCGAGCAGTGCGACTCGCTGTTGCAGTCCGTGTTTTTGGAGATGTTTGGGGATTATCTGAACAAGATCGAGTGCCAATTTGCTGATGTTTTACAAATTCCATTAACTAATGGTTTTTTTGAGAAAAATGAAAAATATGGTACAGGTAACCCAATTGTTTGGGTAGATAATCTGTATCATACAAACATAATTGACATTTCGGCTTTACGTCGAGTTCAAGTTTCCGAGAAAGAATTAGAAAAATATGGAGTGTTTGACGGCGATTTATTGTTTACCCGTTCATCACTGGTGGCGGAAGGCGTTGGTCAAGCTAATATTGTTCCAAAATTAGAAGAACGAACGATGTTTGAATCACATATTATTCGAGCAAGAGTTGATAAAACAAAAATTAATCCCTATTATGCGCTTGGTCTATTTCGTTCTCAATTTGGCAAATCCGAAATTATGAAACGGGCTAAAACCGCTACGATGACAACAATCGGACAGGACGCCTTGTATGAATTTCCATGTCCTATTCCCCCGCTTGCGTTGCAAGAGGAATTTGCGCGGGTCGTGGCGCGGGTGGAGACGCTGCGGGCGCGCATGGACGAGTCCGCGCGGCAGGGGGAGGCGCTGTTCCAGTCCCTGCTGGCGGAGAGTTTTGGGTGAACCGTCCACGAATGATTCACGAAT